>CAINNX010000067.1 GCA_903851305.1 uncultured Hyphomicrobiales bacterium
CGCAAACTCTTCCAGAAAGGACCGGACACGGGGGAATAGACCATTCGCGGTTGCCTGAGTCGGCAGCGCAAAATACACGCCTCGATCACCCGTCAACGACTGCGCCAAAGCGACCCACAGCGCAGCCTCTGTTTTCCCCTCTCCCATCGGCGCTTCAATGACGAGCAGCAACGGCTTATCCGAAGCGGCAACCGCATCTATTACCGCTGCTTGCAGCGGACGGGCGTCCCGACCTCGGAGGATCGTTCTCATCCAGTCTGCTCGTGGCAGGTGGGATGCTAATAAAGCCGGCCCAGCCCGGAGTCCAATCGCATCAAGCGCCTGTTCAGCAAGACTCTGAGCCTCGATCCAGTGCGCCTCGTAAGACACGCAGACCCGCTCATGCGAGAAAAACCTCGTATCGGAACCAATCCAATCGGCAATCGAGATCAATCCAGAAAGCCATTCACGCAGGCGGCCGAACGCTTCACGATTCGGCAACCCGATAAAGTTAGCGCCAGTCGCCGCAAAGAGTAAATCGAGCAGTTCGCGGTGGCACCCCCTCCATTTGCCCTGTAGCGCGTTCAGATGCTGCGCCGTCGGCGCATCGTGAATCGCGAATCCATGATGTGCACCGATCGCAGAGACAACCTCTCTACGCAACGACGCGGAGACCCCTTTTCGCCGAAACTCAGCGTCCGCAATTCGGACACTAAAAGCATCATGCCGGTCTCCAAGGACCAATTGACCGGCATCGAACGCGAACCCTTGTGCCTCAGCCAAGTCGCGACCTGGAGCCCATTTCGCCTGGAAACCAGGAGTCGCTTTACCAAGATCATGCATGCCAGCGCATAAGCCCACGATCGGTGCCGTATCGGCGAGTGAGCAGTTGAAATCCTCAGCGACACGGACCCGCGCACCAACCGGCAGACGCTGCGCCAATGTTTTCCCTACCGCTGCGACATCGAGCAGATGTAAAGGTAGTGAATAACCCCCTGATTCGTTGCTTTTCGCCCAAAGAACATGACAGTCGAGTCGCGAGGTACTCAGCATATCGACATCTCTTATAATCAGATTGCAACAGTTATCCAGACTAACGCTGCAACCGCAGCAGGTACACCACGGACAGCGTCGTTTTGTCACTGATTTCAAATATCGGAGATTACCAAACTAGCCTAACCCTACTAGATCAGCCTCGGTAGGCTAAGTCGTGGTCGTTGGTAGGTACTGGATCAATCATTGATCCGGCATTGATGTCGTCCCTCGCCTGGTGCAGAGGGACCGATCTCACGGGCGGTACGGAAATATCGGTCGTCGTATGGGCAGGAGGTACAGAGTCCCTAACGGGGTTTACTATTTTATCAAGTGTGCAACCATTCTGAGGGCGCGGTCAACTAAACCACCGCCTGCCTTTGGCATTAACTTTGGTCTTGCGGCGGAACCGTCTTCTGGAGAAACGCCGTAAGCCTGCGCCTGCTACGGCGTCATATTCATTAATCCAGCAAGTGTTCGTGTGAACCTGTCGGGAGGGCGTGCTGGACGATCATCTCGTACGCCACCTCGATTTCCGCGTCCGTCACCTTGTCCGCTGACTGATGTCTTTCCACCAGATAGTTCAGTTCGTTGTTCAGTCCAACCTGTGGATCGGACATCCGATCTATCGTCTCCCGGCCTAGAACTTGCACGGCTCTGTGCGAGATAATTTTGTAATGCGTTTTGTCTATCACTGTCTTTTCCATCCCATTCGTACTGGACCCAGAAGGCATTACCAGCGGTTACCGTCCCACCCAGTGGAACGCCTTCCCAGATAGATCGTACCCAACTTGCTATAAG
>CAINNX010000068.1 GCA_903851305.1 uncultured Hyphomicrobiales bacterium
GTGCGCGGCGATCTGATCCGCATCATCGAAGGCTTGATGAAGCGCAAGGGCAAATTTGACGCGATCATCGTCGAGACCACGGGTCTGGCTGATCCGGCGCCCGTTGCTCAGACGTTCTTTGTCGATCAGGAAATCGCCGATGAAGCGCGCCTTGACGCCATCGTCACCGTGGCCGATGCGAAGTTTCTGGCAGCCCGCCTGAAGGATGCCCCCGAAGCCAAAAACCAGATCGCCTTTGCCGATGTCATCATCGTCAACAAGACGGACCTTGTAACGCCTGCCGAGATTGAAGAAGTCGAAGCGCGTATTCGCGGCATCAACCCCTATGCGCAGATTCATCGCGCCGTGAAATGCAATGTGCCGCTCGATGTCGTGCTGGGCCGCAATGCGTTTGATCTTGATCGCATTCTGGAGCTGGAACCCGCCTTCCTGAAGGCGCCAGATCACGATCATCATGGTCATGATCACCATGCCCATGCGCATGGTGACGACTGTGGCCCCGATTGCGGTCATGATCACCACGACCATGGCCATGCCCATGATCATCATGCGCATGAGCACACGGAAGATTGCGCGCCCGATTGCGGACACGACCATGGCGGCCTGAAGGCCATTCATGATGACGAGATCCAGTCGATCTCGATGCGCATTGATGGGCCCGTCAACCCCGATCTGTTCATGCCATGGATCAACAAGATCGTGCAGGATATGGGTCCCGATATTCTGCGCTCGAAGGGCATTTTGTCTTTCCCCGATGAGCCCAAGCGTTTCGTCTTCCAGGGCGTGCATATGATTCTGGATGGCGACCTGCAGCGCGAGTGGAAGCCGGGCGAAAATCGTGAATCGCGCATCGTCTTCATCGGCCGCAAGCTGAAGCAGGATGAGCTGCGCCGCGGCTTTCTTGCTTGCGCGGTCGCCTGATGATTTCGGGCGAGGCGATTGTCATTGGCGCTTTGCTGCGCGTTGATCTGCGCGGCTTTAGCGGCGATCTGCCAGCGGCGCTGGGCAAGCCGATCCGCGATGAGATGCGCGAGGGTCTGCGCGCGCCGACCTATGATCTGGATCACCAGATTGGCGATGGCATTGTCGATGAAGCCTGTGCGCGTTTTGCGCTCTGGTTTGATCGTCACTTTATCGAAGCCGAGGCGGACCTCTTTGCGGGCGCCATGGCGCGTCGCCTCAAGCTTGAAATCGGCCTGATGGTGGATGATCAGGCCGAAAGCTTCACCTGCGAATTGCCAGCCAATCTGATGGATTGTCTGGGTGCTTTGCAGGCCTCTGTGGCTTTAAGTTTTTATCCGCAAGTCCTCGATGAGGATGCGCTCGAGGAAGAGATTTAAGCGCCATGTCGCAATCGATGACCCAATATGTCACGGCGCTCAGCGCTGATGCGGAAATTGTTGCAAGCGGATTTTTGGGCGACGTGCCAGCCTTTGCTCTGGCGAGCGGCGAGATCGTGCTGTTTGACGGCACGCAGCCGCGCAAAGTCATGGCGCATGAGGATGCTGTCATTCTGGTTGGCCACAGCGATGGCTCGCGTCTCATCACAGGCGGCGATGATGGTCGTGTGGTGGCAACATCTGCCGATGGATCAGTCGAGCAGATCGCAAAAGAAAAAGGCTGGATTGATGCGCTGGCCGTGCGCGGCGATGGGCCGATGGCTTGGGCATCCGGCAAGCAGGTTTTTTCGCGCAATGAAAAGGGCGACGTGAAAAACATGAGCGCACCCTCTTCGGTGCGTGGTCTGGCGTTCATGCCCAAGGGCTATCGACTGGCGCTGTCGCATTACAATGGCGTGTCGCTGTGGTTTCCCAACATGGCAGCCGAGCCTGAGTTCTTCAAATGGGCGGGTTCGCATCTCGATGTGACGGTTTCACCAGACGGCAAGTTTATTGTCTCGGCCATGCAGGAAGCCGCTCTCCATGGCTGGCGTGTGCAAGACCATAAAGACATGCGCATGACGGGCTATCCGACAAAGACGCGCTCTTTCTCCTGGTCGGCTGACGGCAATTGGATGGCCACATCGGGTGCGGAAGCCTGCATCATCTGGCCGTTTCAGTCGAAAGACGGGCCGATGGGCAAAGGCCCGCGCGAATGTGGTGTGCGCCCGGCCAAAGTGACGCGCGTGGCGTTTCATCCCCGTTCGCTGGTCGTGGCTATTGGTTATGATGATGGATGGGTGATGATCTGCCGCATCACAGACGCTGCTGAAATTCTCGTGCGCTCTGTGCCGGAAGGCGAAAAAGCGGGCGCGATTTCGAGCTTCGCGTGGAGCGCCGATGGCGGTCGCTTGCTGTTTGGTGCGGAAGATGGCGCAGGCGGCCTGCTTGATTTGCCGGTGTAAGGGTTCGTCATTGCGAGCGGAGCGAAGCAATCCAGTTGCGCAAGCTTTCTTGGATGGCGCGACCCCCACCCCTAGCCCCTCCCCACAAGGGGGAGGGGGATTTGACGCTCGCAATGACGAGGGAGTGCACAAATGATTGCAAATGTTCTCTCCATTGCTGGCTCTGATCCGTCAGGTGGCGCTGGCATTCAGGCGGATCTGAAAACATTTTCCGCACTGGGCTGCTATGGCATGGCGGCCATCACCGCATTGACGGCTCAAAACACGCAAGGTGTAAGCGGCGTGCATGTGCCTGACAGTGCCTTCATCGCCAGCCAAATTGACGCGATCTTCGCCGATGTGCGCGTGGATGCGGTGAAAATCGGCATGCTCGGCTCGCCCGAAATTGTGGACGCGGTGGCCGCATGTCTGCGTGCCCATAAGCCTGCTCATATTGTGCTTGATCCGGTTCTTGTGGCGACATCGGGCCATTCGCTGGGCGTGCCCGGCGTGGTCGAGGCCATGCGCGCAAAACTGTTTCCTCTGGCCACTCTCATCACCCCCAATCTGCCTGAGGCTGCGCGATTTGCCGGGGTTGATATGCCTGCCGATGAGGCAGGTCTGGAGCATCTGGCCCGCCTGCTGGCCGACCAGGGCGCACGCGCCGTGCTCGTCAAGGGCGGGCACCTGTCGGGTGCGAGCGCACAGGACGTGCTTTTTGCGGGCGGGCAAGTGAGCCGTTTCTCGGCCCCGCGCGTAGACACCAAGAATACGCATGGAACGGGCTGCACGCTCTCCTCGGCCATTGCCGCGCATCTGGCGAAGGGCTTTGGGCTTGTCGAGGCCGTCCAGCTCTCGAAAGATTATCTCACGCAGGCCCTGCGCGCCGCTGACGCGCTGGAAGTGGGACAGGGGCATGGTCCCGTCCACCATTTTGCGGCTCTGTGGCGTTAAAGGCGAAGTGGCATGTTGCAGACGATGAAAAAAGCATTTGCGGATTTTATGAAGCCCGGAACGGCGGCGCCCGCCTCCTGGCCGAAGGATCATCCGCAAGTGGCGTTTGGGCGCATTGGCGTCCTTATCGTCAATCTCGGCACGCCGGATGCGACTGATTACTGGTCGATGCGCCGTTACCTGAAAGAGTTTCTCTCCGACCGCCGCGTGATCGAGACGCCGCGCGTCATCTGGTGGCTTGTTCTCAATCTCATCATCCTGACCGTGCGCCCCGGCCCCAAGGGTCGCGATTACGACACGATCTGGAACAAAGAGCGCAATGAAGGTCCCTTAAAAACCATCACGCGTTCGCAATCTGAAAAGCTTGCGGACTTCGTCGCAAAAGGCGGGCTTGGCGATGTTGATCCCTCACGCATCGTGGTGGATTGGGCGATGCGCTATGGCAACCCGTCGATGGAATCGCGTCTCAAGGCTTTGCAGGCGCAAGGGTGCGAGCGCATTTTGCTGGTGCCGCTCTATCCCCATTATGCGGCAGCCACCACAGCGACCGTCTGCGACAAGGCTTTTGATATTTTGAAGACGCTGCGATGGCAGCCCATTCTGCGCGTCGCGCCGCCTTGGCATGATGATCCGGTTTATGTGGAGGCTCTGGCCGGCTCGATTCATGAATCATTGGCCAAGCTCGATTTTGAACCCGATCTTGTGCTCGCCTCCTATCATGGCGTGCCGCGCGAATATCTCGACAAGGGTGACCCCTATCATTGCCATTGCATGAAGACGACGCGCCTGTTGCGCGAGAAGCTTGGCTGGGGCTCTGACAAGATCATGACGACATTCCAGTCGCGCTTTGGGCCTGCGGAATGGTTGCGGCCCTATACGGATGAGACGATCAAGGCGCTGCCTGAAAAAGGCATCAAAAAGATTGCCGTCATCACGCCGGGCTTTACCGCAGACTGCCTTGAGACCATCGAAGAAATTGGCGGCGAAAATGCCGAATATTTCGAACATGCAGGCGGAGAAAAATTCGCACGCATCGATTGTCTGAATGACAGCGAAGGCGGCATGCGCGTGTTGGAAACAGTGGTGAAGCGCGAGCTGTCCGGCTGGGTGTAACCTGCCCGGCGCCGTCATTGCGAGCGTAAGCGAAGCAATCCAGAGCTTTGCGTGACGGAGGGTAGGATGAGCCGCTACTGCATGATCCTCACCACGGCGCAGGGCGCGATCACGCAGAAGATCATCGAAGCTTTGCTGTCGAAGCAGCTCGCGGCTTGTATCCAGACTATACCCACGCGCAGCCATTATGTCTGGCAGGGCGTTGCGCGGGATGAGGCGGAAGATCTGCTGATCATCAAGGCCAAGGTGGCTGACTGGAGCACGATCGAAGACGCCATACGCGCCGTCCATGACTACGACACGCCGGAAATCCTGCGCTTCGATGTCGATGCAGGATCACAGACCTATCTGGACTGGATCACGCAGGTCACACGCTAGCTGCCGTCATTGCGAGCATCAGCGAAGCAATCCAGACACATTGCGCGACAGCTATCCCTAACCCCTCCCCTCAAGGGGGAGGGGGATTTCGTGCGGCGTGTTGTGGTGGCCCTCTTGAAACCCCAAAAGCCAATTCCCACCTGAACATCAGCACGGGCCACGGATTGGACGTGCTGATTGGTATCGCTCATCAGGAGGATATGTCATGCGTCACTTTGATCTTTCGCCACTTTACCGTTCGACGGTTGGTTTTGACCGTTTGTTTTCCCTGCTCGACCAGGCGTCGGGTGTGGATATGGCCAATGCCTACCCGCCCTATAATATCGAACGCACAGGCGAAAATGATTATCGCATCTCAGTTGCGGTCGCCGGCTTTTCCGAGAACGACCTGACCCTCGAGACACGCGAAAACACACTCATCATCAAAGGCGGCAAGGATGTCCGCAGCGAGGATGGTGCGCAGGCTGAGGTGCTCTATCAGGGCATTGCGGGACGCGCCTTCGAGCGCCGCTTCCAGCTTGCTGATCATGTCAGCGTGACGGGTGCATCGCTGCAGAATGGTCTGCTGCATGTCGATCTCGTGCGCGAGATTCCAGAAGCTGCCAAGCCGCGCCGTATTCCCATCGGCGCCAAGCTCGTGGAAGCCAAGGCCGCTTAAGGCCTGGGTCCTTCTGCATCTTGAAAGGGCGCCCTTGCAGGCGCCCTTTTTGTTCTTTCGGCGCAGATTGCAGCCGACCGCCCAATATCTGTGCAGAAGATTGGCTGCAGATTGGCGGGTTACAAATTAAATATAATAAAATCAATGCCTTAGTGAAAATCGGCTATCCGGAAGGGCAGATGGGATGCGCTTGCTTCCAGCATGACGAAAAGTGACGTGCCAATAGGGCAAAAAGATAGGGCTCGGTGGCGCCGGCTGGGGTGTTCGGGCGGGTCGTCCGGCGGGGCGCTTCTGGCTAAGGCGAGGCTGGCAGGTGTGATCCGAAACCCGTGCCAGAGCGTTGTCTTTTCGGGAATTCCTATCTTGTGGCCAGCTCCATGCAGGACTTGTCCACCTGCGCCCAGTTGACGCTTCCGATAGGGCTTTTCATCGCTTGTGTGAGTGCCATAATTCTGGCATGTTCGCGCGCCTGTTAATAGGACAGCTTTACTGACCATTTGAGACCGGCCGATCATCGCTACACTTTGGCGGCGGCGCGCCTCTTGCATGGACTTCAAGGCGGTCCGGGCTGCATAGCAGCCGCCGGTTTCGACTTTTGTTTGATCGTAACCACGATCTGGAGCGGGAAATGAGCGGATTTTCGAAGGACGACGTGCAGGGCGCAGCGATCACCGGATTGAACGGTGAGTCGAAACGCACGGCCACATCCGCCGCCTCTCTCTCGCTTTCTGGAGTTCGCCCCATGTCGCAATTGCCCCCTTCCGTTTCGATGATTGATCACGCGCTGCCTGAAGCGCACGGCCTGTATGATCCCTCGAACGAAAAAGATGCCTGCGGCGTTGGCTTCGTCGCCAATATGCACAACCGCAAGTCGCATGACATAGTCGCCAAGGGTCTTGAGATTCTTTTGAACCTCGATCATCGCGGCGCAGTCGGCGCTGACCCGAAAGCGGGCGATGGTTGCGGCATGCTCGTGCAGATTCCCGATCGCTTCCTGCGTGAAGAGGCCACCCGAATCGGCTTTACTTTGCCCAAGGAAGGCGATTACGCCGTCGGCGCTTTGTTCCTGCCGCGCGACTCGGAAGGTCGCAAAATTGTCGAGGCCATTGTCGAAAAGGTTGTGGCGGACGAAGGCCAGACGTTCCTGGGCTGGCGCGATGTGCCGGTTGACCCGTCAGGCCTTGGCGAAAGCGTCAAGCCGACCGAGCCTGTGCACAAGCAGATCTTCATCGCTCGTGGTGCAGGCACGGCCGATCAGGAAACTTTTGAGCGCAAGCTTTTCTTGCTGCGTAAGGTGATCTCGAACACGGTTTACAATCTCAAGGATAAGCGCACGAAGGGTTTTTATCCCGTGTCGCTGTCCTCACGCACGCTCGTCTACAAGGGCATGCTGCTGGCCACTCAGCTCGGCGATTATTTCCTGGATCTGAAAGATGCGCGCCTTGAATCAGCGCTCTCGCTCGTTCACCAGCGCTTCTCGACCAACACATTTCCGACCTGGTCGCTGGCCCATCCTTACCGCATGGTTGCGCACAAC
>CAINNX010000069.1 GCA_903851305.1 uncultured Hyphomicrobiales bacterium
TGGTTCGCTGTTTGGCTTTACTGGCCTGCTGCTGGCTGTGCCGATTGCGGCGGCTGTTGGGGTGCTGATGCGCTTTGCCTTGCGCAATTATCTCAAGAGCCCGCTTTATTTGGGCAAAGGTCAGGCATGAAGCCTTTTTCAAACCAGCTGACGCTCGATCTGCCGGTTGAGCCGCGCTATGGGCGCGAGGATTTTCTTGTCTCCCCCTCCAATGCGCAGGCTTGGGAGACGTTTGAATCCTTCCCCAATTGGCCTGATCGCGTTCTGTTGCTGTTGGGCCCCACGGGGGCCGGCAAAAGCCATTTGGGGGCCATTTGGGCGACGCAAGTGGGGGCGCGCACGCTGCCTGCGTCACAATTGCCCATGGCTGATCTGCAAGCTCTGGCGCGTGCCCCCGGTATTTTGCTGGAAGATGCGGGCGGGGGCGTGGCCTCTGAAAAGGAGCTGTTTCACCTGCTCAATCTGGTGCGCGAGAGCGGGTCTTTTATGGTGATCACCGCCCGGCACTGGCCTGACAGTTGGGGGCTGGCGACACGCGATCTGCTGTCGCGCCTGCGGTTGGCCCCTGCTGTGGAGATTAGCGAGCCAGATGACGCGTTGGTGCGCGCCGTGCTGGTCAAGCTCTTTGTCGACCGTCAGCTGGTGGTGGACACCTCCGTGGTGGAATATCTGGCGGTGCGGATCGAGCGCTCCCTGGATGCTGCGCGCGCCATTGTCGAAGAGCTCGACCGCGAGGCTCTGGCGCGGGGCAAGCCGATCACCAGGCCAGTGGCCGCCGATGTCTTGCGCCGTCTGGACGGTGAGGGGGCTGACCCCTCTTAACCATTTTTGGTCCCGCCTCCTTGCAGGCGACTTTGTCATGCTATTGTCATGGGGAAACCAGAGTTTGCGCGCGGCGAGGCTGGGGGCGAGACATGACGGGTAAGGGACAAGAGGCTGAGACAATGGTGCGCGTGGTGGAAACCGCGCCCAAAACCATATCGCCCAAATCTCTGGCGCCTGCCGACCGCTTCATCAATCGCGAATTGTCGTGGCTTGAATTCAACCGCCGCGTGTTGCTGGAAGCCTCCAACCGCAATCATCCGCTGCTCGAACAGCTGCGCTTCCTGTCGATCTCGGCCAATAATCTCGATGAATTTTTCATGGTACGCGTGGCGGGCCTGCGCGGCCAGGTGCGCTCGGGCGTCACTGTGCTGTCAGATGATGGTCTGACACCTGCTGAACAATTGAATCGTATCCGCGAACAGGCGATCAAACTCACAGCCGAACAGCAAGCGCGTTTTCACGAATTGCGCGAAGAACTGACCAAAGTTGATATTGAGATCGTCGATCAGGCCGGTTTGTCGGAGCATGAAATGTCATGGCTCGATGATCATTTCCTGGCGCATATTTATCCCATTCTCACGCCGCTTGCGATTGATCCCGCGCACCCGTTTCCGTTCATTCCCAACCTTGGGTTTTCGGTGGCTTTTGAGCTGGTGCGCGCAACCGATGGGCGCCGTCTCAATGCGCTGGTTCGCCTGCCCACCAAAGTCGAGCGCTTTGTCCGTTTGCCCGATATTTTCCATCCCGGCTGCGCACGTTTTGTGCCGCTCGAAACATTGATTGCCATACAGACCAAGCGTCTCTTCCCCGGTTATATGGTCAAGGGGCAGGGATTGTTCCGGGTGATCCGCGATAGTGATCTGGAAGTTGAAGAAGAAGCCGAAGATCTTGTGCGTCTGTTTGAAAGCGCGCTGAAGCGTCGCCGTCGCGGGCGCGTGATCAGGCTTGAATTTGACGCACATATGCCCGTTTCTCTGCAGCAATTCGTGGCTGATGAATTGGACACGTCAGAGGAAGAGATTTTCGTCCATGACGGCATGCTGGCTTTGAACGAGCTGGCTGAGATTGTCGATGTAGATCGTCCCGAGTTGAAATTCACACCCTATAATCCGCGCTTTCCTGAGCGCGTGCGTGACAATGCGGGGGATTGTTTTGCAGCCATCAAACAGAAGGATCTGGTGGTTCATCACCCCTATGAATCCTTCGACGTTGTGGTGCAGTTTCTCAATCAAGCGGCGCGCGATCCCAATGTGGTGGCAATCAAGCAGACGCTGTATCGCACTTCGTCCGACAGCCCCATTGTGCGCGCTTTGATTGAAGCCGCCGAGGTAGGCAAATCCGTCACCGCACTCATTGAGCTGAAGGCGCGCTTCGACGAGGAAGCCAACATCCGCTGGGCGCGTGATCTGGAGCGTGCCGGCGCACAAGTTGTGTTTGGTTTCATCGAACTCAAGACGCACGCCAAATTGTCTATGGTGGTGCGCCGTGAGGCAGGTGCGCTGGTGTCTTACTGCCATATCGGCACCGGCAATTATCATCCCCAGACAGCGCGCATTTATACCGACGTGTCGCTTTTCACTGCAGATTCTGTTGTGGCGCGCGATGTCTCACGCGTGTTCAACTTCATTACAGGCTATGCCGAGCCCGTGGGCTTGGAATGCATGGCCATGTCACCCTTGACGCTGAAAAAGCGTTTGCTGGCCCATATCGAAGAAGAGATGGGTTTTGCGCGCGCTGGCAAGCCAGCAGCCATCTGGGCGAAATGTAATGCGCTGGTGGATCCTGAAATTATCGATGCTCTTTATGAGGCCAGCCAAGCGGGCGTGTCGATTGATCTCATTGTGCGCGGTATTTGCTGTCTGCGCCCAGGCGTGAAGGGTTTGTCCGACAACATCCGCGTGAAATCGATTGTCGGGCGCTTTTTGGAGCATGCCCGCATCTATGCTTTTGGCGGTGGCTTTGGCCTTCCGCATCCCAAAGCGCATGTCTACATTTCATCCGCTGATCTGATGCAGCGCAATCTGGATCGCCGCGTTGAAGTGATGCTCCCCATTCTCAATGCAACTGTGCATGAGCAGGTGCTGGATCAGATTATGATTGCCAATCTGATCGACAACCAGCAATCCTACCGCGTCTTGCCCGATGGTTCGAGCGAGCGCATAATTGCTGGTGTGGGCGATGAGCAATTCAACGCCCATTCTTATTTCATGACCAATCCAAGCCTGTCCGGGCGCGGCAAGTCATTGAAAGAATCGAGTCCAAAGTCGCTATTCAAGCGCCTTGAGAAGAATTGAAGCACATGTCGCTTGTCAAAAAAGATGCGCCGGGCCGATTGGGCAAAATGAAGCCTGTCGCCATTGTAGATATTGGGTCCAATTCCGTTCGTCTTGTCGCCTATGAAGGCCTGACACGTTCGCCCACTTCGATTTTCAATGACAAGGTGCTCTGCGGTCTTGGTCGTGGCGTTGCGACCACCGGTCGTCTGCCGCAGGATGGCGTGGATCGTGCACTCTCGGCGCTCAATCGGTTTCGCGTTTTGTGCGGAGCTATGGGCATCAAGGATGTGCATGTGCTCGCCACAGCGGCTGCGCGGGATGCTTCCAATGGCAAAGACTTTTTGGCCGCCGCGCGTGAAGCGATCGGCGCGCCGATCGAATTATTGTCTGGTCGGCGCGAAGCAGAATTGTCGGCGCTTGGTGTCGTCTCCGGTTTCTGGAAACCCGATGGTGTGGCGGGCGATCTCGGCGGTGGCTCGCTTGAGCTCAATGAGGTCAAAGGCGACAAGCTCGGTCAAGGTGTGACCTTGCCGCTGGGTGGTCTGGCCTTGATGGATCTGTCAGACAAGTCGCCCAAGAAAGCGATGAAAATTGCGCGCGAAGCTTTGGCTGGAGCCAAGCCGCTCAAGTCGCTTGAGGGCCGCGACTTCTATGCGATTGGCGGCACCTGGCGCGCACTTGCGCGCCTGCATATGCGCCAGCGCAATTATCCGCTGAATGTCATGCATAATTATATCATTCCTGCGCGTGATGCGGCCGATTTTGCCGAGCTGGTTGAGCGCGTCAATGCTGACACGCTCGCCAATATCGAAGCCGTGCCCTCGGCCCGTCGTCCGCTCTTGGCCTATGCCGCCGTGGTGCTGGATGAGATCATTCGTCAGGCCAAGCCTCGCCAGATTGTGGTATCTGCCTTGGGTGTGCGCGAAGGTCTTTTGTATGAGCGCCTCGACAAAGCGCAACGCAAAGATGATCCGTTAATTTCTGCCGCGCGCGAACTCAATATTTTGCGTTCGCGTGCGCCCGCTCACGGCGAAGAGCTGTGTGATTGGACGGATGATTTTTTCAAATCTACCCAGCTCGACGAAACGGCCGAAGAAATCCGTTTGCGCCATGCGGCTTGTTTGCTGACGGATATTGGCTGGCGCGCACATCCTGATTATCGCGGCGAGCAATCGCTCAATATCATTGCCCATGCAGCTTTTATCGGCATTGATCATCCGGGCCGCGCGTTTCTGGCACTTGCAGCCTCTTATCGCCATATCAGTGCGGGTGAAGATGTCAGCCCGCATATCCGGACACTGGCAACAGCACGCATGTTGGACCGCGCACATATTCTGGGTGCAGCCATGCGGGTCGCTTATGTGATCACGGCTGCCATGCCAGGTGTCTTGCCGCGCGTGCTGTTGAAAGTTGCAAAGGACCAGCTGGTGCTGACCATGCCGCAAGATCTGTCACCGCTTGCCAATGAGCGCGTGCATGGACGATTGAAGTCTCTGGCGCGTTTGATTGGGCGCGAGCCTGTGATCAAGGTGAAGTGATACATACCTTCTCCCTCTAGGGAGAAGGAGTACGTCGGAGCCGGGCGGATGAGGGGTTTCTCGTGGCTGTTGTGAGGGTGTAACCTCTCACCCCGGAGCTGCGCTCCGACCTCCTCCCTTTGGGAGAGGGTAAATCAATCACTCGGCTGGTGCGTCCTGCCATTCCAGCGTGACGACTTTGTTGTTTTCCACCGTCAAAGCCAAACGCCCGCGTTTCAGCTCAAGCGCTTTGACCCCGAATAATTCATGACGCCAGCCCGACAGGGCCGCGACATCGGCATGGTCATCAGCTGCAATGGCTTCCAGATCATCGACCGTGGCGATCATTTTGGCGGCCACGCCATGACGCTCAGACACTTGCCGCAGCAGAACTTTCAAAAGCTCGACGGTGGCACCGCCCGTATTGTTGCGCCGTTCGCGGTCGATCTTGGGCAGGCTTTTGGGGTCGCGCTCAAGCGCGCGCTCAATGGCGACCAGAATGTCAGCACCAGCACGCGCACGCTCCATGCCGCGCGGGAAGGCACGCAGATTGCCTAACGCCTCGGCGGTGCGCGGAGCAGCCAGTGCGATTTCGATCAACACGTCATCTTTCAAGATGCGCGAGCGTGGCACGTCTTTGCTTTGCGCTTCGCGTTCGCGCCAAGCAGCAATTTCCATGAGCACGGCGAGATCGCGCGGCTTGCGGGCGCGGTTGCGAAACCGCTCCCAAGCCCGATCCGGGTGCTGCTCATAAGTGGCAGGAGAGCACAGGGTGCCCATTTCGTCGGCCAGCCACGACATACGATCAGTCTTTTGCAGCTTGGCCACCAGCGCGCGGTAGATGTCGCGCAAATGGGTGACATCGGCTAGCGCATATTCAATCTGTGCGTCCGACAGAGGGCGGCGCGACCAGTCGGTGAAGCGCGAGGATTTATCGAGCGTCACCTTGCAGATGGATTGCGCGAGTTCGCCATAGGCGACCTGATCGCCATAGCCGCAGACCGTGGCTGCGACCTGCGTGTCGAACAGCGGGAAGGGGATCATCTTGGCCAGATGCCAGACAATTTCGAGATCCTGACGGGCGGCGTGGAAGACTTTGACGACTGCCGGATTGGCCATGAGGTCGAAGAAGGGGGTCATATCCAGGCCTTCTGCCAGTGTGTCGATGGCGACCGCTTCATCATCGGAGGCAAGCTGGATGACGCAGACCTTCGGCCAGAAGGTCGTCTCCCGCAAAAA
>CAINNX010000070.1 GCA_903851305.1 uncultured Hyphomicrobiales bacterium
CGCGCCGGGCCGGTTATCGATTACAAACGTTGCGCCTTGCAGATATTCGCCCATCGCTCCGGTCAGCACTCTTGCAGCGGTGTCAGTACCACTGCCTGCCGCGAAGGGGACAATGATCGTTATCGGCTTTTGGGAAGGATAGGTCGATTGGGCAAAGGAGATCGGAGCGATTAAACACAGCGCAGCAGCAAGTATGGTCCGCCGTTTCATTGAGATACCCTCCATAAAGTTCACATGCCAGATGGCTGCGAAATTCAAGTTGAATTTCTTGTTCACGTCGTTTGCGTCACCACTGGTTCCTGCGCATTAGTCGCGGCCGTAATTTGCCGTGAGTGCCGCTTTTCCAATCGAATTTAGATTTATGAAAAACCCGTACTGCGATGCTGTCGCCGTCTGCTTCAAATCCAGCTTTTCAACCTTCAGAGCATATAAAGTGAAATTGTATTTATGTGCCTTTTGTCCCTTTGGAGGGCACGGCCCGCCCCACGCCGGCGTTCCAGTCATGCCAAAGTAATCATTGTTGATCTGACGGCTTCCTGCCGGGAGTTTTGTGCCTTCGGCGTTGCCGGCGCCTTGCTCGATTTCGGTTGCGGTCGGCGGTATGTTCACAACGACCCAATGCCAAATTCCGGCGCCTCCTGTCGGAGCGTCTGGATCGTGCACCATCAGAGCAAAGCTCTTGGTTCCTTCCGGCGGGTCTTTCCAACTCAGGGCCGGAGAAATGTTACCGCCGCTGCAGCCCATGCCGTTAAACGTGAATTTCTCGGCCATCCGCTCATCTTGCTTGATATCTACGCTCGCTAGTTCAAACGCCTGAGCGTTGGCACAAAGAGTAATCAGTGCAAACGCGCCGGCAATCCATCGTTTGGAATTTGGGGCTGCGATCACAAATTTTGGAAGTGAAGTGTTGAAGGTGTTCATCGGGTGTCCCCTTGCACATTTCTAGTCTCTGCGCTCCGCGCGCGCTCGTTATGTCAAACAACGCGGGCAGTCATGTCTTCTAGACGCTCGTCTCAAGCCCCCCGACCCAGACAATCCCGGCCCATATATTGACAGGTTCGCTATAACGGACAAATGTTCGTGATGGCGACGAAATTACAATTATCTGAATATGTCAAGGCCTCACGCTGTTGGCCTTAAGTCCCAACCAGTACGTGGAATGCGAGCTTCGGGATTTTATCGGTTGCGTTCGTTTTCGCATGGATGGTCGAAACCAGATTCCGCGCAAACGTGGGCGCCAATATGTGAGGGCCGAGCCGCATGAGCTGCGATGCAAATTGTAACGATCAGTCAGCTAAGGATGCCCCCGGGCGGGGCATCATCTAGCGTAAATGTGGGGATGGATATTTTTGTACACTGCGTGGGATAGAATACCATACCGAGCTGCAGCCAGTGCGGGGCGTCGAGCATATATACTATATACAAGGAGCGAATCTGGACGTCGCTATTTACATAGCCTAGATATGGCGAGTGCTCGGTTCTAGGGCCCGCTTCAGCGGGGATTTTGCCGTATTCGCCTCAAAACCAGATGAATTTTAGATGTCGAAGATCGTTGACCGCACGCTTGATTTGCTGGAGCTGTTCCTGAAGGAAAAGCGTCCGCTTTCTTTATCAGACATTGCGCGGCTACTGAAAATCCCGAAGTCCAGCTGTTACGACGTCGTACAAGCGCTCCAAGCCCGCGGTTATATCTATGAATTGGCTCCGCGGGCTGGCTACTATCCAACCCAACGCTTGCAGCGATTAGGTAAAGAAATATCCGACAACGACCCGGTGGTTGGCAGGGCCGAGCTATTGTTGCGCTCTTTGCGCGACACCCTCGATGAATCCGTTCTCCTTAGCAAAGTGAACGGCTTGCAAGCGATGTATCTGTTGACCTTCGAGCCCAGCCATCCCCTTAGGTTCCTAGCAAAAGTGGGAGACAGTGTGCGTAGCCTCCATGGCACGTCCGGCGGCAAAGCGTTGCTTGGAACGCTAGCTGATGCAGATCTTGTTGCTTACCTGAAATCAGCAAAGCTCGCGTCACTAACGTCTAGGACGATTACCTCCAAAACGCAGCTTAGGGAAGAAATCGCTCTTGGCCGAAAGCGGCGATGGTTCGTCAACCAAGGCGAGAGCCTCGATGGAGTCACCACAATCTCTGCACCATTCATGTGGAACGCATCGATCTATATCGTGACAATCGCAGGCCCCGCTCAACGCCTAGATCCTAAATTAAAGAACGCTGTTGGCCTATTGACCAACGTCTGCCAACTGCTTGAGATGGGCCCCAACGCGTAAACTTTCTCAAATTGACGCGTCGTGGGAAGCTTATTGCGCCGCGAAGTGACGCGTTTGCCGCGAATGAACTCACGACTGTCATTTTCCAGCTCAATATGTCTCTGGACCATTTTCCTTGCGGGCGGTTCGACCCATTGGAAATTCAGCGGCGGCAGATCTTTTTGAACGCTAATAGTAAAACGAACATTTTCAGTCGTGTGGTTTACTTTACTCGGCCAGACCGCACGTAAAATTGCCGTTCAACGAGTGATCTGCCCCCTTTGAAGTGGTCCTCCCTGAAGTATTATTTTTGGATGGAGGATGAGATCGATGGCAAGGAAAAGGCATACGGCTGAAGAGATCGTTGCGAAGCTTCGGCAG
>CAINNX010000071.1 GCA_903851305.1 uncultured Hyphomicrobiales bacterium
GAGATATCAACCACCTGCACCAGAAGTTCTACAGTGGCCGGCTGCGCAACCCCAACCAGCTTCGCCGGCCACCCCAGCGCTAGCGTCAAACCAAATCGTCAACTAACATAACCACCGGATCACCTCGTGGGGGCTGGCCAAAGATGGTGTCGTGCTGGCCTCAGACAGTGCGGTGGAACATCGCGGTCAGGTTTATTATTCAGCCGAAAAAACCATGCAGCTCATCAAAGGCATGCCCATTGGCGTGCTGCTGTCTGGCGATGCGGCCATCAACAACAAAGCTTTTATTGACGTGCTGAAAGATTTTGGCGCGGCCAATCGCAATGGCAATGTGGCTTTCGACAAGACCAATTATACGGTCGAGGCGGTGGTCATGCGGCTGCGGGATTATTTACGATCCATGGCGCCGATGCAGGTCGCCAAATTGCGCTCGACGCTGATCATCGCAGGCTATTCGTCACGCTCTGATACGCCAGAAGTCTGGAACCTTGTCTTTGATTCCAGTGAGGGGGTGAGCGTCAACCAGATCTGGTCACCGACAGAATATGGCATTTGCTGGGAGGGGTCTGGCGAATGCCTGCATCGTCTGATGAGCGATGAATTCCATATGGACGGGTCGAATGCTCCGTCCAATCCAACTTTGGTAACACCCGGTATGCCGTTGCATGATGCCGTCGCGCTCACACGCTTTTTGATGGATGCCACAATTGGCTATGTGCGCTTTCGCGTCGATCTGCAGCCCAAGACAGTGGGTGGTCCGGTTGATCTTGCGGTGATCACGCGCCACGAAGGCTTTCGCTGGGTTCAACGCAAAAAGCTCACCCACTCAACGGGGTTTGGTGCGCGCTGATCAGGTCTTGGTTTTGTCGCGCCATAGCGGATAGGTAACGACCGATCCAGCCACAGCTAGCGAGCCGCGCAAAAAGGCTTCGCCCGGTGGCACGCCTTCAACCAGACCCCAGATGATTCCCAAGATGAAGGCGATGCCCATGCCGACGGCGAGTTTCTTGTCGCGGATCATTTTGACTCAAGCCCTGGTTGATGTGATTTGGGCAACAGCATCCCACAGGTGATCAAAATGGCTGATCACGATATCGGGACCAAAGGCGCTGACATGTTGGTCCGTGTAGCCAAAGTCGACGGCGACCACCGGAATGTCGGCCGCTTTGGCGGTATCAATATCGGTCTTTGAATCACCCACCATAATGCTGTGCGCCGGCACGCCACCGGCCATCTCAATAGTCATGAGCAGCATGCGCGGATCAGGCTTGGCGATATTGACGCCATTGTCTTTAAATGTGTCCTGACCACAAATGACGCGGAAACGATGGTCGACCCCCAGCGCCTTGAGCAATTTTTTGGAGGGCACTTCGACCTTGTTGGTGCACACGGCAAAGGCAAAGCCCGCGGCCTCAAAACGGTCAAGCGCCGGCGTCACGCCTTCGAAGAGGTGGCTGACATCGGCGATATGGTTTTCGTAATAGACCAGAAAATCAGCAAAGAGGCGGTCGAGCTTTTCCCCCTCGATGCTGCGCCCCTCGGCAGCAAAGCCGCGCTGGATCAGCGCGCGGGCGCCTGCGCCCACCATCTTGCGAGCCTCATCCAGTGTGATCGGGGCCAACCCCTCACGTGCAAGGATAACATTGAGAGTATTGGTCAGGTCGCCAGCGGTCTCAGCCAGCGTGCCATCAAGATCGAAGACGAGGAGGGGGGGTGTGTTATTCATATCGTTGCAACTGAGGGAAAAAGCAGGATTCGTCAATTGACCAGCCATTGTCTTTCACCCCAGAAGCCTTTAAGCGCGCAAAGAGCTATTTTTGGACCTGTTTTCCTGCCCCGCCGGAGCCTCCCATGACCGACAAAGCTGAAGCTGCCAAACGCCTTGCGGCTGCGCGCGCTGTAGAGCTGGTGAAGCCCGGTATGAAGCTAGGCTTGGGGACAGGCTCCACAGCGGCACATTTCGTGGCTTTACTGGGCGAGAAAGTCGCCCAAGGTCTTCAGGTCGTAGGCGTACCGACATCTGAGCGCACGCGTGAGCAGGCGGTAAAACTCCACATCCCGCTGTCCACGTTGGATGAGACACCGCAGCTTGATCTGACAATTGATGGCGCGGATGAGTTTGATCCACAGCTGCGTCTGATCAAGGGCGGCGGTGCCGCACTTTTGCGCGAGAAAATAGTGGCTGCGGCCTCTACCCGCATGGTGGTGGTGACAGACCGCTCCAAGCAGGTTGCCATGCTGGGCAAGTTTCCGCTGCCGGTGGAGGTCGATCGCTTTGGTCTGGAATCAACCCGTCTGCATGTGATTGCCGCCGGTAAGGCCCATGGATGTGCGGGCGAAGTGAAGCTGCGCCGCACGGCTGACGGCCATGTTTTGGTCACGGATGGCGGTCATGCCATTCTGGACTGCTTCTTTGGAGCGTTGCCTGATGCGGATGGTCTGGCGCTGGCGTTGAATGTCATTCCGGGTGTGGTGGAACATGGTCTGTTCATCGGCCTGGCCAAAGCGGTGATTGTGGCTGATGAAGCGGGCGTCGAAGTGATCGGCGATCTCGCCTGAATTGAATTTTTGAGGAGACGATACAATGAAGTCCACTCTGATCCGCTTTTCGGCTTTGACGGCTCTGGCACTCTTGGTTGCCGCACCCTTGCCTGCCATGGCGCAGGCGCAACCCAAGGCACCCGCGTTCATGCCTTTCACGCCCGCCATCTCTGATGCGCAATTTGCGATGGGCAAAGAGCTTGTCATGCTGTCGGGGCTCGACAAAGGGTTTGAAGGTTTCATTCCGGGCATTTTGCGCGAGATGCAGATGAACTTCACCCGCACGCGCCCCGAAATTGCGGCTGATCTCGACACGGTTATCAAGACGATCGTCTTGCCGCAATTTTCCAAGCGCACGTCGGAAATGGTTGATCAGTCTGCCCGCATTATGGCGAGCTCGATGAGCGAAGCTGAGCTGAAAGAGACCGTCACCTTTCTGAAAACCCCGGCCGGCAAAAAATATGTCGAAATTCAGCCGGTGGTGATGAACAAGATCATGCAGGCGATGGAACCCTGGAACAGAGACCTCTCGGTGACCGTCGTTGATGTTGTGCGCGCCGAGATGAAGAAAAAAGGCCACGATCTCTGATCGTTGAAAGTGACGCTCATGTCCTTCGATGTTGATCTGTTTGTCATAGGTGGTGGCTCGGGTGGCGTGCGTGCTGCCCGCATTGCCGCGACCCATGGCGCGAAAGTGATGATCGCCGAGGAATATCGCATGGGTGGGACCTGCGTTATTCGTGGCTGTGTGCCCAAAAAGCTCTATGTTTACGCAAGCCGCTTTGCCGATGATTTTGTCGATGCTGAGGGCTTTGGCTGGACGCTGCCGCAAAAGCCCGTCTTTCATTGGCCGACACTTGTCGCTGCCAAGGAAAAGGAAATCACGCGCCTGTCCGCCATCTATGGCACCAATCTCGCCAAAGCCGGTGTCGAGTTCGTGCAAGATCGCGCCGAGATTGTTGATACGCATACCATTGCCTTGAAATCAGATGGTCGGCGCATCACGGCCAAAATCATTCTGGTTACGACAGGCGCGACACCAGTGCTTGAGCCTGCAGTGCCGGGTGTGGAGCATGCCATCTCGTCCAACGAGCTGTTTGATCTGCCCGACTTCCCCAAGCGCTTGCTGGTGATTGGCGGCGGCTATATTGCGGTTGAATTTGCCAGTCTGTTTGCGCGTTTGTCTTCGAAAGTGACACTCGCTTTTCGTGCTGACAATGTGCTGCGCGGCTTTGACGACGATATGCGCAATGGTCTGCGCACAGAGTTGCAGCATGCTGGCATCGATATTCTGGCTGGCACTCTTCCAACCAAGATCGACAAGAAAGCAGACGGTTTGCATGTCGCATGCTCGGATGGGCAGACACGCATCTTCGATCAGATCTTGGTGGCCACGGGACGGCGCCCGCATACGCGCGGGCTTGGCCTTGAGGCCGCTGGCGTTGTCATGGATGGTGTGGGGGCCATCAAAGTGGATGCCTTTTCGCGCACCAATGTGCCCTCCATCTTTGCCGTGGGTGATGTGACGAACCGCATCAATCTGACGCCTGTTGCGATCCGCGAGGGTCATGCTTTTGCCGATACGCAATTTGGCGGCAAAGCGGTCAGCGTCGATTACAGCCATGTGCCAACCGCCGTCTTCACCACGCCGGAGATCGGCACCGTTGGCATGACGGAAGCGCAGGCGCGGGCCGTGTTCAATGTGGTCGATGTTTATCAGTCAAGCTTCCGCCCGATGAAGGGGACGCTGTCAGGGCGTCCTGAAAAGACGCTGATGAAGATTATCGTCGATGGCGAGACCGATCAGGTCTTGGGCGTTCATATTCTGGGTCATGAGGCCGGAGAAATGGCGCAGCTGCTGGGTATTGCTGTGAAGCTCAAGGCAAAAAAGGCTGATTTCGATGCCACAATGGCTGTTCACCCGACAGCCTCGGAAGAGCTGGTGACCTTGCGCACCCGCACGGCCCGCTATCTGCGCGAGACCTCTGGGCCCGGGGCTCGCGTCTGAGGCGGCGCCTTAAGACAAAGGTTGCGGAAAATCCATCACCACCTGCCTCTCCTTTGTTGTATAAGGCCCGCGTGCTGAGCTTTGGTCTGGGGGGTGTCAGGGTTGAGCGCCAAGCCATTTGGAGTGTGTGATGTCTGTCGATCATTGGTCCCCTGAATCCTGGCGCGCGAAGCCGATCCAGCAGGCACCTGTCTATCCCGATCTGCAAGCGCTGGGCGATGTGGAACGCCAGCTTTCGGGTTTTCCGCCGCTCGTGTTTGCGGGCGAGGCGCGCAAGCTGAAAAAGGCTTTGGCCAAAGTGCAGGCGGGCGAAGCCTTTCTGTTGCAGGGCGGCGATTGCGCCGAGAGCTTTGCCGAACATTCGGCCGACAATATCCGCGACTTCTTCCGCGTCTTTTTGCAGATGGCTGTTGTGCTGACCTTCGCAGGCTCCTCGCCCGTGGTGAAGGTGGGCCGCATTGCCGGACAATTTGCCAAGCCGCGCACCAATCCGACTGAAACCATCAATGGTGTCGAGCTGCCGATTTATCGCGGCGACATTGTGAACGATTCCGAATTCACGCTGGAAGGCCGCACGCCTGATCCTCGGCGCCAATTGGAAGCCTATCGCCAGTCAGCGGCCACGCTGAACCTGCTGCGTGCATTTGCGACCGGTGGCTATGCCAATCTTGAAAATGCGCATCGCTGGATGCTGGGCTTTGTGGGCAATAGTCCGCAATCCTCGCGCTATCAGGAATTGGCGGATCGCATCACCGAGACGCTCAACTTCATGAAGGCGATCGGTCTCGATAGCGAAGCGCATCAGGAATTGCGTCAGACAGATTTTTATACGTCACATGAGGCACTGCTGCTGGGCTACGAGCAAGCATTGACGCGCATCGATTCCACCAGCGGGGATCCCTACGCCACGTCTGGTCACATGGTGTGGATCGGTGATCGCACTCGCCAGATCGACCATGCGCATATTGAATATTGCCGTGGCATCAAAAATCCGATTGGCCTGAAATGCGGTCCTTCGTTGAAGCCCGACGATATGCTGCGCCTGATTGATGTGCTCAATCCAGCCAATGAGCCTGGTCGGCTGACTTTGATCGCGCGGTTTGGCTCGGAGAAGATTTTCGATCATCTCCCCGCCTTGATCCGGGCTGTTGAACGCGAAGGCAAAAAGGTCATCTGGTCGTGCGACCCCATGCACGGCAATACGATTTCGGCCTCTGGCTACAAGACGCGGCCCTTCGAGCGCATCATGAGCGAGATCCGCTCCTTCTTTGCCATTCATCAGGCGGAAGGCACTTATGCAGGTGGCGTGCATCTGGAGATGACCGGCAAGAATGTCACCGAATGCACGGGCGGTGCGCGCCAGATTCTGGAAACAGAATTGCACGACCGCTATCACACCTATTGCGATCCGCGCCTCAATGCGGAACAGGCAATTGAAGTGGCGTTTCTGGTCGCTGAATTGCTGAAGGCCGAACGCTCAGGCAAAGCGCAGCCCGCGACGAACGCTGCCGAGTGAGAGCGTAACACGCCGTCATTGCGAGCGAAGCGAAGCAATCCACAAGCCCCACGTGCGGCCCTATGGATTGCTTCGTCGCTTCGCTCCTCGCAATGACGACCGGAGGCATGCATGACCACATTTCCATCTATCTTCGTCTCGCATGGCTCGCCCATGATCATGCTCGATCACACGCCGGCGCGAGAATTTTTGACAGGCTTTGGCCAACAGCTTGGCCGCCCCAAAGCCATTCTCATTGCCAGCGCGCATTTTGAATCGCGCGCGCCGCAGCTCAGTGCCGATGCGAGCCCCGCGATGATCTATGATTTTGGTGGCTTTCCGCAGCCCTTGTTTGAAATGCAATATCCCGCCCCCGGTGCGCCCGAACTGGCACAGCATGCCGCGCAGATGTTGGGTGCAGCGGGTATAGACGCGCAGCCCATCCAAAATCGCGGCTTTGACCACGGCACATGGGTGCCCTTGAAGCTCATGTATCCCGATGCTGATATTCCGGTTGTGCAGCTGTCTGTGCAGACGCAGATGAGTGCGGCCCATCATATCTCCATGGGGCGTGCGCTGGCGCCGCTGCGCGAAGAGGGCGTGCTGATCATGGGGTCAGGCTCTCTCACGCATAATCTCTACGAGTTGCGCCGTGAGGGTGGTGACTTGCCGCCGCCCGAATGGGTGAGCGGTTTTGCGGACTGGACGCATGAGGTCATCGCGGAAGGCCGCGAAGACGATCTGGCAGCTTGGACAAAGAGCGCGCCCTATGCGCGCGAAAACCATCCGAGCGCCGAACATTTCCTGCCGCTGCCTTTTGCCTATGGGGCAGGCGGAGCAGGGGCCAAGGGCAAGCGCGTCCACACGTCCTGCGAATACGGCGTGCTGATGATGGATGCTTACGTGTTTGGATGATGTCGCTGTCGTAAGTCATCCGCGGGCAAAATGAGAATGGCAACCGGCGCGTAAAAGGCCTTTGTCATTGACACGCCAATTATTGCCGATAGCTTTTTGATAAGTGCAATTTTCTCTATTTTTGAATGATTGATTGAGGGGATCTAGGCCATGGTCTGGACGTATTCAGCTTTTCCGGTCGTACTCTATCGTGGATCAGACGCAACTCCTGGAGCACAAGGCGAGAGTTTCACGGGAGATAATCGCTACGTTTTCAATTATTTATATGGGTGGACCGGGAATGATACCATCGTCGGCGGTGGCATTTATGAGAATATCTGGGGACGTGATGGCAATGATTGGCTTTATGCGGGAGGCTGTCACGTCTCTTATATCGATGGGGGGAATGGGAACGATACCATACGAGGTGGATGCTATAGCGACACGCTCATTGGCGGTAATGGAAACGACACGATTGATGGTATGGAGGGAAACGATACGATTTACGATTCCATCGGCAACAGTAGTATTTTAGGAGGCGATGGTAACGACACTATTGCTGTCGGAGGGGTTGTCGACACTGTCAGAGGTGGGGCAGGTAACGATTTCATTCGTAGTTCATGGGGCTATGATTGTCTTTTTGGAGATGCCGGTAACGATACCCTCCAAGGCGGAGGTGGAGACGACAGTATTGATGGTGGGGTAGGAAACGATTCCATTTACGATGCTGGCGGTAATAACAATATTCTAGGTGGAAGTGGTAACGACACCATCCGTTGCAGCGCTGGAGGCGACACTATTGATGGTGGGGTGGGAAACGATACGATTTTTAATTCCACCAGCAATAGTAGTATTTTTGGAGGTGTTGGCAACGATACCATTGATTCCGGAGATGGAAAGGACACTATTTATGCTGGCGCAGGAAACGATTCAATTTATGATCTCGGCGGCTACAATATTCTTGTAGGAGATGAGGGTAATGATACCATCTTTTCTCAAATTTCAGACGGGGGGCTCATTCATGGGGAAGGTGGAAATGACTCAATCAGGGCCACAAATTCGGATAGAAGTGTAGAGATTTTTGGTGATGCAGGAAATGATACAATTTCGGTAACTGGTAACGGTGCTGAAATCCATCCCGGAGCAGGAAATAATTATATCTGGGTTCATTCGACAGGGCATAGTGACATTATAATCGGTGAAGATCTTAATCATAGCAATGACACAATTAATGCGTCAGGTTCGCTGGTTGATATCTGGGGAGGGAATGGACAGAACTATTATTATATTGGTGACGTTGACAATGCCTTTATATATTACACCGAGATGAATCAATCGACTGGTGCTCGTCCTGATTGGATCTACGGCGCGGGAGAGAATGCGATCATCGATATATCTGGTCTCGTTGGTAATACTGCGCCCCATGTCGTAACATCTTCCAG
This sequence comes from uncultured Hyphomicrobiales bacterium, assembly GCA_903851305.1. Taxonomy (GTDB): domain Bacteria; phylum Pseudomonadota; class Alphaproteobacteria; order Rhizobiales; family Beijerinckiaceae; genus Terripilifer. Next base: position 8,381 of record CAINNX010000071.1, read on the forward strand.
CGACCATAGTGCAGGTGCACTTTATATCTATAATGGTCTTTTTTCCTCGAGCGTTGATTATTATCAAACATATAATGGTTCACCTTTACATATTAATTTTGCATCAAACACTCAGAATATCACCGTTGCTAACTTTAGCTGGTGAGTTGTCGTGAGAAAACGGACGGCTAATCGTTTAACTGTCTTTCAAGAACCGTCATTGCGAGCCGAAGGCGAAGCAATCCAGAAACAACGGTGCAGCGTTCTGGATTGCTTCGCTACGCTCGTAATGACGGTGCCCAAAGATGACACGAACCCCATCCCTAGCGTGTTTATACGTCCTGCGAATACGGCGTGCTGATGATGGATGCTTACGTGTTTGGGTAGCGCCATCCC
>CAINNX010000072.1 GCA_903851305.1 uncultured Hyphomicrobiales bacterium
CCAAGCAGCGCGATTTTATCTACACCACGTACCTTTCGGATGAAATCAACGACGCGATCAATGTCAGCGCTGTCGCTGTCGCTGTTGACCAGATCGAACGTATATTTCGGCTCGCATTTGGCAGCGAGGTTTTTGGGAACCAGCAAATCCTGCTGTTTGGGGTCCAGATTGCAAGGCTCATCCATCATCGGATGACCCGAGCGGCCATAGCCCGTCATATCCATCGCAAACACATCATAGCCGCGCTGCGCCAGATAATTCATCCAGGAATAATTTTTGTAGGGCACGTCGAAGGCGAGCGTTGAGGGCGAATAGCCGCCATGCACCATCAAGACAACTTTGCCATTGGCGGCCTTGCCATCCGCGCGTTTGAAAATCGAGTAGGGCGCTTTCTCGCGCACGAAAAGATCAATCGGCTGTCCTGCAATGGCAGGCACAGTCGAGACATGCGCGACCAGACGATCAATGGTTTCTACTTGTTCGAGGGCAGCCGCCCCAAAAGTGGAGCCACAGACAATGGCAACCCCCAGCCCCAGTGAACGCAGGTTCATCCTATCCTCCCCTATTTTTATTGGGGGGGATTGTTCACCACAGCTGTGCCCTTGTCCACGGGGCGCGCGCTACTTTCCAAAATTCTCGTCAAACCCATAGCCCGCCCCACGCACAGTTCGGATCGGGTCTTTTTCCTTCGGCAGGGAGATTTCTTTGCGCAAACGCCCGACGTGGACATCGACTGTGCGTTCATCAATCTCGGCAGATTGCCCCCAAACGGCATCCAGCAATTGCGCGCGGGTGAAGATGCGCCCAGGCTTTTCCATGAGATGTTCGAGCAGACGGAACTCCGTCGCACCCAGATCGAGCTCGCGTTTGCCGCGGTGCACTCGGCGGGTAACGCGGTCCAAGACGATCTCGCCCGCGACCAGCTGTTCGGCCACGCGCTCGGGGCTTGCGCGGCGCAAAAGCGCACGAATCCGCGCCACCAGTTCGGGCACAGAAAAGGGCTTCACCACGTAATCATCAGCCCCTGTAGAGAGGCCGCACACGCGCTCATCTTCCTGACCGCGCGCGGTGAGCATAATGACAGGCAAAGATTGCGTGGCCTCACGCGCTCGAAGGCGGCGACATATGTCGATCCCTGACAGACCCGGCAGCATCCAGTCGAGGATGACGAGGTCGGGCGGGTTTTCGATCAGCATCAAATCGGCTTCATCGCCATGCGCTGCATGATCAACGATGAACCCTTCCGCTTCCAGATTATAGGCGACGAGCGTTGCCAGCGCGTCTTCGTCCTCGACGAGGAGAATACGCGGCGCTTTGCTCGCCACAACCATCAGCGCAGCACTTTTCCGGGATTGAGAATATTCAGCGGATCAAAGGCCGCCTTGATGCGCTTCATCAGATCAAGCTCACGCGCCTGCTTGTAGCGCGGCAGCTCGTCGATCTTGAAGGCACCAATGCCATGCTCAGCACTAATCGAGCCTTGATGGGCGTGAGCGTTGTCATGCACCAGATTGTAGATGGCATCATAATTCTTCATCAGGTCTTCACCTGAAAAACGCTCCGAAGAGCCGACATTATAATGCAAATTGCCATCGCCCAGATGACCGAAGGTCATATTGAGGAGCCCGGGGAATTTGGCCTGCAATTCAGCATCGGTCTTTTCGATAAAAGAGACCATGTTCGAAACAGGCACCGAAATATCATGCTTGATGCTCTTCACCGCCTGGGCCTGTGCCAGCGTAATGCTTTCGCGCAAATGCCAGAGGTCTTTCGATTGCGTCAGATTTTCGGCAATCACGGCGTCGTCAATTTCGCCCGCTTCAAAGCTTTCGCCGAGCATAGCCTCGAACATAGCGCGCGCATGCTCTTCGCCTTCCGCATCCGAGATTTCAAGCAGAGCATACCAAGCCGGCTTGTCCGCAAAGGGCAATTTCTGCTGCGGGAAGCACTGATGCACCATATCGAGGCACACACCCGCCATCAGCTCATAGCCTGTGAGCGCCGTATCAAACGCCTTGCGCGCACGACGCAAAACAGCGACCGCATTATCGACCGATGACAAAGCCAGCATGGCCGTGCATTTTGCCGCAGGCTGGGGGAAGAGCTTCAGCGTCGCGGCAGTGATAATGCCAAGCGTGCCTTCGCTGCCGATGAACAGATCACGCAGATCATAGCCGGTATTGTCTTTGCGCAAGCCCCGCAGTCCGTCCCAGATTTCGCCATCGGCGCAGACAACTTCAAGACCCAGCGTCAGATCGCGCATATTGCCGTAGCGCAACACCTGCGTACCGCCGGCATTTGTGGCGAGATTGCCACCAATCATGCAAGAGCCTTCAGCAGCGAGCGACAGCGGAAAGAGAAAGCCCGCATCACGCGCTGCCGCCTGCAAGTTTTGCAAGATCATGCCAGCGTCCACAGTGATCGTCGCATTGTCCACATCAAGCGCGCGGATTTTGTTGAGGCGGCCCATCAGCAGAATAACGGCATTGCCCTTGTCATCGGGCGTGGCGCCACCGACCAAGCTTGTATTCCCGCTTTGTGTCACAACTGGCACACCTTCTGACGCGCAGGCTTTGACCACGGCGGCCACTTCGGCGGTTGAGCCGGGCCTAACCGCACATTGCGCCTTGCCGGTCGCCATATTGCGCCAGTCGGTCAAATAGGGGGCCAGCTCATCGCCCGTGAGGACATTCTTCTGGCCAAGGATTTCCGCAAGCGCGCCGAGCAACGACATATTTCTTACTCTTTTTGGGTCTGCCGGGCCCAAAGGCCCCCTTTTCTCCCGTTTGCTCTAAGGCAAAGCGGGACAGCTTGTCGAGAGTGTCCCTCTCAAGGTGGCGTGAGGGGTGATGGAAGGGTAAAAACAGGACTGGAATCATGGCCCAAACCCCTCGGGCCTGCGCAGGACAGGAATGACCATCAAGCCCGCCCGCTTTGCCCTGACCCGCCGTTTGGCCGCCCTATCGGCCGTGCTGTGTTTGGGCGCCTGCATGCCGGATTTCACCCCTCTTGAAGGGGATGTGCCGGACCTGCCATCCGCTTTCGCCTCGGCGCGGGATGCGGGAGCCAGCGAGATTGCCGGCTGGCCGCAAAGTTTCGGCTCGGCGGAGCTGAGCCGCCTCGCGCAAATAACGGCCGAGAGCAATCTTGATATTGCAATTGCCGCAAGCAGCATCCGCCAAGCTGAGGGGCTGGCGCAAGTAGCCGGTGCTGATCTGCTGCCCGACATCAACGGGGTCCAGAATGGCTCACGCAATCTCTCGCCTGGCACTGTGCGCGCCGCGAGCCCGCCCTTCACCCGCACCGCGAGCAATAGTTTCAGTCTGGGGCTATCTGCCTCCTATATCATCGACTTGTTTGGCCGCAACCGTTTGATGAGTGAAACCGCGCAGGCCGACCTCATTGCCGCGCGTTTTGATCGAGAGACGGTAGCGCTGGCAAGCACAGCGAGCCTCACCAATCTCTATTTGCAATTGCTGGCAAGCCAAGACCGCCGCCGCTTTGCGCAGGAGAACACGCGCAATGCCGAACAGGTGCTACTAGCCATTCAAGCGCGCGCTTCAGTTGGCACCGCGAATGATCTTGATGTCGCACAGCAAGAAGGCGTGGTGGCAGCGCAACGTGCGTCTATCCCTGCCCTTGATCAAGCTATTGCGCAAAACCGCAATCTGATTGGTGTGTTGACGGGCGTTGTGCCTGAAAGCCTCAACCTGCAAGGTGGCAGTTTGCGAGGCTTACGCGTGCCTATCGTCAAGCCCGGACTGCCTGCCGACCTCCTCGTGCGCCGTCCCGATATTGCTGCCACTGAAGCAAGGCTTGTGGCTGAGCGCGCCAATCGCGAAGCGGCACGGCTTGCCTTTTTGCCGACCATCACACTCACCGCCTCTGGCGCTTATCAAAGCGGCGCCTTGAAGAACCTTTTGCGACCTGACGCTCTGGCGGGCGCCTTGGCACAAGGCCTCACGCAACCCATATTTGATGGGGGAGCTCTGTCAGGAAAATTGCGCCAGGCCGAAGGGCGCGAAATGGAGCTGTTACAGACTTACCGCAAAGCCATTCTGACCGGACTGTCAGATGTCGAAAATGCGTTGATCGCCATTGAACAGACAACAAGACATGAAAATCTGCAGGCAAAAGTGGTGGAAACCGCACAGCGCGCGCAAAACATTACCGCGGAGCGACTGCGCGAAGGAACAATTGACGTGGTGACACTTCTCAACACGCAGCTCACTTTGTTTCAGGCGCAAGACCAGCTGACGCAAATTCGTCTGCAAAAATTTCAGGCCTATGTCAGTTTGTTTCAGGCGCTAGGTGGCGGCTGGACGCGCATCGCGCCGCAGATGGCATCAGGAGCAGCAGGCGAATGACGCGCGATCAACTTTACAAGATCTGGCAGCTGCATGGTCGCACGCTTGCGACCAGTCTGGTCTCCGCACTCTTCGTTGGTGCACTCGGATATGAATTCGGGTTTTTTGGGCGCGACAGCGGCGCACCGCGCGGCTTTGGTGGTCGCCGCCCGACCCAGAAAATCGAAGAGGTTCCGGTCCTCACCGCCCGCGCCACACGCGCCGACGTGCCCGTCACGCTCGACGCTGTGGGCACAGTGCAGGCGCTCAACACAGTTGTGGTGCGCGCTCAGGTGGAAGGGCGCCTCACCGAGATTCTTTTCAAAGACGGGCAGGATGTCAAAAAAGGCGATGTGCTGGCGCGCATCGACCCGCGCACCCTGCAGGCGCAATATGATCAGACAGTCGCCAAAAAGGCGCAGGATGCAGCACAGCTTGCCAATGCGCGGCTTGATTTTGAACGCTATGAACGCCTCGCCCAATCCAATTTCGGCTCACGCCAACAAGCCGACACACAACGCGCTACGGTTGCACAGCTTGAAGCCCAGCAGCAGGTGGATCAGGCTTTGATCGACAATGCCAAAGCCATGCTCGATTATGCGACGATCACCGCCCCGATTGATGGGCGTACAGGGTTACGCAATGTAGACGCTGGCAACGTGGTGCGCGCGAGCGACCCCAATGGACTTGTCACCATAACACAAGTGCAGCCGATTGGTGTGCTCTTTTCACTTCCACAGCAAAATCTTCGGGCTATCAACCGCGCGAAAGCACGCGGGCCGTTGAGCGCGCAGGCGTTAGAACCTGATAATGCAACTGTGGTTGAGACTGGTGAAGTCGAAGTCATCGATAATCTGGTCGATCAATCTACTGGCACAGTGCGCGTGCGGGCGCTCTTCCCGAATGAAAACCAAGCCTTGTGGCCGGGACAATTCATCAACATTCGTCTCAATGTCGATATGGACCGCAATGCACTCACCGTGCCGACAGGTGCCGTGCAGCGTGGGCCCAATGGTGCTTTTGTTTTTATTGTCACGGATGAGCAAAAGGTTGCTTTGAAAAACGTGCAGGTGACAAGGCAGGATGAACGCATCGCCATCATCGCCTCAGGACTAGATGAAGCAGCACGTGTCGTGACCTCTGGCTTCATGCTGCTCAATGATGGCGCCCTCGTGAAGCCCATGGATGCACGAACACAAGCTGAACCTGCTTCAACACAGCCCGCGCAAAACAGCGAGCGCCGCCGCACGGGAGGCGGCGGAGCGCAACAGCGATGAACATCAGCGCACCCTTCATTCTGCGCCCTGTCGCCACGTCACTTCTGGCAGTGGCGGCCTTGCTCTGCGGCATCTTGGGCTATTGGCGGCTGCCTGTCTCGGCCATGCCGCAAGTCGATTTCCCCACCATCCAGATCACCACGCGCCTGCCCGGCGCCAATCCTGATACGATTGGTGCGATTATCACCGCACCCTTGGAGCGCCAGTTCGGACAAATTCCCGCACTTGCATCTATGTCGTCGCAATCATCCTTCGGTCTGTCGCAAATCACGCTGCAATTTGATCTGGGCCGCGACATTGATGCGGCAACCCAAGACGTACAGTCTGCTATCAATGCCGCAGGTTCGGCATTGCCACGCAACCTCCCCTATCCACCGACTTATGCCAAAGTGAATCCGGCCGATCCGCCTATTGTGACATTGGCCGTCTCTTCCGCCACTTTGCCTTTGCGGATTTTGTCTGACTATGCCGACACGTTGATGGTGCCACGACTGGCCGAAATCTCGGGCGTTGGACAAGTCACGCTTCAAGGCGGCATCAAGCCTGCTGTGCGTATTCAGGCTGATCTCGGGCGTCTGGCCTCGGCCAAAATCGGTTTGGAAGAACTGCGCATGGCCATTGCAACTGCCAATGTCGCAGGTGCGAAAGGCGCGCTCGATGGACCTTCCCAATCTTACACCATTGCCTCCAATGACCAGATCGGCGCAGCGGATGCCTATCGAAACTTGATCATTGCCTGGCGCAACAATGCGCCTGTGCTTTTGCGCGATGTCGCCGATGTCATCGAGGGGCTAGAGAACGCCCGTGTCGCTGGCTGGTATCAGGGGCACAATGCGGTCATTCTCGATATTCAAAAACAGCCAGGCGCCAATGTGGTGGCGACACTCGACAAGCTGCGTGCCGAGCTGCCGCGCATCCAGCGTCTCATGCCTGCAGGGGCGCGCATTGATATTGTCAATGATCGCACTCAATCCATTCGCGCCTCACTGGCCGAAGTGCAGATGACGCTGGCACTATCAGTCGCGCTGGTTGTTTTTGTGGTGTTGCTCTTCCTGCGCGATCTACGCGCGATGATGGTAGCCGCCATTACCTTGCCGCTCTCGCTGATTGCCACATTTGCCACCATGTGGGTGGCGGGCTTTTCCATCGACAATCTGTCGCTCATGGCGCTCACCATCGGGACAGGTTTTGTGGTCGATGATGCCATTGTCATGATCGAAAATATCAAGCGCAGACTGGAGCAGGGCGAAGAGGCATTACAGGCTGCGCTCTCTGGTGCGCGCGAGATTGGCTTTACCATTGTCTCGTTGACCTGCTCACTCGTGGCCGTCTTCATCCCGCTTCTGTTCATGACAGGGCTTGTGGGCCGTATGTTCCGCGAATTCGCACTGACCCTCACCTTGGTAGTCGTGGTGTCGGCGCTCGTCTCGCTCACCGTTACACCGATGGTCTGTGCCAAGCTGCTCAAAGCCTCGCCATCGAAATCTTTTGCACGTTGGTTGCAAATCAGCGAGAGAGTATTTGCAGCCTTGCTTGCTGGCTATGAGCGCACACTGGGGCTGGCACTTGCTCGACGCCAGCTTGTGCTGGGGATCACAGCAGGCACGCTGGCACTCACTGGCCTTCTCTATATCGCCATGCCCAAAGGTTTTTTGCCGGCACAAGACACGGGCGTGATGATCGCCATGCTGGATGCTGCACCCGATGCTTCTTTCCGCGAAGTCAGTCGTCTGCAAGCACAAACCACCGAAGCTTTTCTGAAAGACCCGGATGTGCGCGCAGTGACCTCCGTTGCTGGCATTGGCCCGCTAAATCCGACCAGCAATAGCGCGCGCCTCACCGTTGTGTTGAAAGATCGAGAGACACGCCGATCCAGTGCGGCGGAAATTGCCACACGCCTGACCAAGCAAGCGGGTGCTGTGCCTGGCGTCACACTTTATGTCGAGCCGGTGCAGGATATCCAGATTTCAACCCGCTCCAGCCGCTCGCAATATCAATATACAATGTCGGCTGGTGACAGCGCCACGCTGGCGCTCTGGTCAGATCGTCTGGCACAGCGTCTGCGCGAAAGCCCGCATTTGCGAAATGTGGCGCGCGAGACACATGAGGGTGCCCCGCGCATCCAGATTGATGTGGACCGTGAAAAGGCAGGGCGCTTTGGTATTGGCATGCAGCAGATCGACGACACGCTCTACAGCGCCTTCGGCCAGCGCCAGATTTCCACCATCTATGCGCAATCCAACCAGTATCGCGTCATTCTGGAAGCCGCCAGCGCCTACCAGAATGATGCCTCGGCTTTGTCGAAGCTCTTCGTGACAGGCACAGACGGTGCACAGGTGCAATTGGAGACCATCGCCAATATTCGTTTGACGACGGGCCCATTGTCAGTTGCTCGCCTCGATCAGTTTCCCGCCACACCCATCAGCTTTGATCTCGCACCCAGCGCATCATTGGGTGAAGCTGTGACGGATATTCGCCAAGCCGAGAGCGACATCAACCTTCCCGCCACCATCATCGGCACGTTCTCGGCCGATGCCGCTGAATTTTCGCGCTCACTCGCCAGCCAACCGTGGCTCATTCTGGCCGCACTCATCACCATCTATATTGTGCTTGGTGTGTTGTATGAGAGCTTCGCGCATCCGTTCACCATTCTCACCACCTTGCCCTCTGCAGGTGTTGGCGCTTTGCTCGCTCTCTGGATCGGCGGGTTTGATCTCTCGGTCGTGGCGCTGATTGGTATTATTCTGCTCATGGGAATTGTGAAGAAAAATGCGATCATGATGATCGACTTTGCGCTTGTGGCCGAGCGCGAACAGGGGATGACACCTGAAGAGGCGATCATCCGCGCTTGTCTATTGCGCTTTCGCCCGATCATGATGACAACGCTCGCAGCTTTGTTTGGCGCACTGCCGCTGGCACTCGCCTCTGGCATGGGCAGTGAATTGCGTGTGCCGCTCGGTGTCACCATTGTTGGCGGCCTGTTGCTGAGCCAATTGCTGACGCTTTACACAACGCCTGTCATCTATCTGGCGATTGACCGTTTCCGTCAGAATGAGAAAAAATTCAGCCCGAATTGGCAGGAGCCCATTCCGTGAGCGCGCTTTCACAGCGCTTTGTCTTCCGCCCGATAGCCACGGCCCTGCTCTGCCTTGGCTTATTACTGGGAGGCGCTGTTGCCTGGTTTGCCTTGCCGGTCGCCAGCATGCCCAATGTGGAATTCCCCACCATTCGCGTGATGGCTTCGCGCCCCGGCGCTGATCCCTCCACCATGGCCGCCACAGTCGCTGCACCACTTGAGCGCGCCTTCAGCAATGTTGCTGGCATTGTCGAGATGACATCCTCCTCGACATTGGGCACCAGCGCAATCACCATCCAGTTTGATCTAAATCGCCGCATTGATATGGCGGCGCGCGATGTGCAAGCAGCCATCAATGCCGCCGTGCCTGATCTGCCGGGCGACATGCCCACTCTGCCGATCATTCGCAAAGCCAATCCCAATGGCATGCCCGTCCTTATACTGGCGATGACGTCCGATACGCTGGCACCTGACACGCTTTACGATCTGGCTGACACGATTGTGGCGCAGCGCATGGCGCAAGTGGATGGTGTAGCCGAAGTGCAAGTGAATGGTTCAGAGCAACCAGCCATTCGCGTGCGGCTTGATCCGGCACGTATTGCCGCCATGAATCTCTCACTCGAAGACATTCGCCTCGCTCTGGCCGCTGCCAATACATTTTCGCCCACGGGTGGTTTTGATGGAGAAGCTCGTACTCTTTCCCTTGCCACCAATGGCCAGCTGAAGACCCCAGAAGATTATGCCAATCTTGTTTTGCGCTCACGCGGTAATGCTGTGGTGCGGCTGGGAGATGTGGCAGACATCATCCGCAGCACCCTCAACACGCGCTCGGCCGGCTGGTTCGATGGCAAGCCTGCCGTGCTCATTCAAGTCACCAAACAGCCTGACGCCAATGTGATTGAAACAGTCGATGGCGTGAAAGCCATTCTGCCTGCGCTGCGCCAATGGATTCCGCCCGGCGTCATTTTCAATGTCATGTCGGATCGGACTGTCACCATCCGCGCCACTGTTGCTGATTTGCAAAAGACCCTCCTCATCTCGATCGCACTGGTCATGGCGACTGTCTTTCTGTTCTTGCGCGAGCGAACCGCTACACTGGCGGCGGGCATCACCATTCCTCTGTCGCTGGCTGGCACCTTCATCCTGATGTGGATGTGTGGCTTCACCATCGACACATTGTCGCTGATGGCCATCATCATCGCGGTGGGATTTGTGGTTGATGACGCCATTGTCATGATCGAAAACATCCATCGTAATCGTGACAGTGGCATGGCACCCGTGCAAGCCGCGCTGATGGGCGCGAAACAAATCGGCTTCACCATTCTTGCCATCAGCCTGTCACTGGTAGCAGCCTTTGTGCCGATGCTGTTCATGTCAGGCGTCATTGGCCGGGTGTTCCGAGAATTTTCGCTCACCATGGTCTTTGCGATTGGTGTCTCGACGCTTGTCTCGCTGATTGTCACGCCAGCCATCTGCGCACATGTGCACGAAAAGACACGGACCATACCATCCCGATTTGACGGTGCGCTCGCTTGGTTGAAGTCGCTTTATGCCAAAAGCCTCACACCAGCCTTGGCGCGACCGGCTTTATCGATCATCGCAGTGCTGATGACCACCGTCCTGACTGTGCATCTGTTTCGCACGCTACCCAAAGCCGCAATTCCGCAAGATGATATAGGCCTTGTCTTTGCTTGGACAGAATCTGCAAGCGACGTCTCCTTCCCGCGCATGCGAGAACTGCAACAGCAGGCCACAGACATTGTGGCGGGGGACACTAGCGTTGCTTCAACCGCCTCCATTGTCGGCTCCGGTTTTACGAGCAATACGGGGCGCATGTTTATCAGCCTGAAGCCACCAGGTGAACGCAAGGAAACCACGCAGCAGGTGATTGATCGCTTGCGCGTTCCCCTCACAGCGATCCCCGGTGTGCGCACATATCTCTGGCAGATGAGCGACGTGCGCGTGGGCGGGCGACCCTCGCGTTCCAATCTGCAATTCACGCTATGGGGCGCAAGTTCTGAAGAGATCGATGAGTGGACGCAAAAGGCGCTCGCACGTTTGCGCCAATTGCCTGACATTGTCGATGTGTCGAGTGATCGCGACAAAGGTGGTTTGCAAGCCCGTGTTGCGATAGATCGCAACGCCGCCGCGCGCCTTGGCGTATCGATGACAGACATCAACAATGCACTTTCAAACAGCTACAGCCAACGTCAGATTTCGACCATTTACGGCGAGCGTAATCAATATAAGGTTGTGTTGGAAGTGGCCGCAGATCGCCAGAATGATCCGGGCGATCTGGCAGGCTTGCATGTTGCAGCCAAAAGCGGGCAACAAATTCCACTGGCCACACTCGCCAGTGTCGAGCGACGCATGGCACCCGTTGCTGTCAACCACACAGGGCTGTTTGCGTCTGCCACCATTAGCTACACAAATGCGCCGAACACGCCCGTCGAGACGGCCAACCGCGCTGTACAAGAGGCCGTGCTCGGCCTCTATCCGCCTGATTCCATCCGCACAGATTTTTCAGGCGATGCCAAATTTGCCGAGGAGAGCAGCGCAAGTCAGGGCTGGCTTCTGTTGGCAGCATTGGTCTGCGTCTATCTGATCCTTGGTATTCTGTACGAAAACCTACGCCATCCCTTGACGATTATTTCGACCTTGCCATCTGCGGGTCTGGGCGCTTTGCTCGCACTCTGGATGACCGGCACAGAGCTGTCGCTCATTGCTTTCATCGGCATGATTTTGCTGATCGGCATTGTGAAGAAGAACGGCATCATGCTGGTTGATTTTGCGCTGACCGCTCAACGCGAGCGCGGGCTTGACGCGGCCACTGCTATGGGTGAGGCCTGTCTCGCGCGCTTCCGCCCCATTCTCATGACAACACTCGCTGCCATGTGTGGCGCGTTGCCGCTGCTCTTTGCCGATGGACCGGGTGCAGAGATGCGCCGCCCCTTAGGGATTAGCATTGTTGCGGGGCTGGCTCTGTCCCAACTCATCACCATTTACACAACGCCCGTCATTTACGTGGCGCTTGATCGATTGCGCCGGAGCAAAAGCGCATGATGACCGTGCTGGCCATTCTCTGCCCTGTTGGAGCTTTTTTCGCTTTTCTTACAGACGATCTCTTTGTGAGCGGACTGCTCGCTTTGTTATCTGTGATGATCTGGCGCGCCATGCTCACCCGCTAACAAAAAAAGCCCGCCGAAATCGGCGGGCTTTCTGATTTTTTGAACAATAGCCCAGCTTAGTGCAGGCCGGTCTTCATGGCAGTGTCTGAGGCATCTTCCTGACCAGAGGCATCAGAGCCTGCGCCGTTGAAGTAAGCGTTCAGAATCACAGCTACAATCGTGGTGAGCAGAATTCCGGAATCGAGGATCGGCTTCAATTCACGCGGCAGCTTGTCGAAAATATTGGGCGCAACCAGCGTCAACATGCCAACGCCGATACCAATGGCGACAATCATGAGATTGTTGCGATTGGTTTTGTAATCGACATTCGAAAGAATGCGGATGCCCGTGGCAGACACCATGCCGAACATGACAATGCCTGCACCGCCCAGCACGAAGACCGGAATGGCTGCAAACACAGCTGCAAGCTTGGGAATGAGGCCCAAGACGATCAGGATCAAACCGCCCGCAATCGCCACCCAACGCGAACGCACGCCCGTCACACCGACGAGACCCACATTCTGCGAGAAGGACGTATAGGGGAAGGTGTTGAAGATACCGCCCAAAATCGTGCCCACGCCATCGGCGCGCAGCCCGCGGGTGAGATCGTCTGACGTCACCTTTTTGCCGGTCATTTCACCAAGCGCCAGGAACATGCCGGTTGATTCCACCATGACAACGATCATGACGATCGACATGGTCACCACCGACCAGAAGTCGAAGGTCGGCATGCCGAACTGCAGTGGATAGACAAAATCAAACCAAGGCGCATTGGCAACCGTGGCAAAGTTCATTTTGCCGACAATGACTGCAATCGCGCCACCAAAGATGATGCCGAGCAGCACAGCGATATTGGCAAAGAAGCCTTTTGCGAATTTGGCGATCAGCAGAATCGCCACGAGCACGGCCAGAGCTATGCCCATATTGTCGAGCTGACCGAAGGCGGGATTTGGGAAATCACCCATCACGCCATCCAGCGGCTTTTTGATCGTGGCAAAACCACCACCAAACCAGCCGATGCCAATGCGCATGAGCGTAATGCCGATCACCGTGATGATCGTGCCGGTCACAACCGGCGGGAAAAATCGCAGCAGACGCCCGATCAGCGGCGAGACGAGTGCGGCAAACAGACCCGCTGCAATCACGGAGCCGTAGATTTGCAAGAGAATGGCATTGGGCGTCATGCCCGCGCCTTTGCCCGCGCCAATCATGGCGAGCATGGGAGCCACAGAGGCGAAAGTGACACCCATCATAACGGGCAGTCGAATGCCCACACCACCAAAACCAAGTGCTTGCACAAGGGTCGCAAGACCGCAGGCAAACAGATCGGCATTGATGAGCATTGTGCGCTGTTCTGGAGACAGACCAAGTGCGCCCGAGATGATCAGCGGGACGGCCACAGCCCCCGCATACATGACAAGCACATGCTGAATGCCGAGTGCCGCTAGTCGAGGCGCTGGCAGAATTTCGTCAACTGCATGCGGGTCAGACATAATACCCCCTTTTTTGTTTTGGTCGCCAAGACGACCCTTTACACCTCCAGCCGCTTCAGGCTGGCAGGCGATCCTTCAAACGCAGAAGGGCGATGCGCTCGATTTGCGTCAAAGCCTCCTGGAATTCTGTTTCAACATCATGTGCGATGCGGCGCTCAAAAGCAGCCAGAATCGCGTCTTTTCCTGCACCCTTCACCGCCATGATGAAAGGAAAGCCAAAGCGCGCCTTATAGGAATCATTCAGGCTTGTGAATTTTGTCAGCTCTTCTGGCGACAGCGTGTCAAGACCCGCCGAGCCCTGCTCTTTGGTGGAGTCGGCTGTGAGCTCTTTGGCAAGCGCCAGGCGGCCTGCCAAATCGGGATGCGCATTGATCAGCGCAAGCTTTTCATCGTGACTCATCTGCCGCATCACGCCAACCAGCGCCGTATGCAGCCCATCGGCGCGATCTTGCGCCGGGCCAAAACCTTGCTGGTACGCGCGCCGCGCGATCTGCGGCGTATGTTCAAAAATGTCGCCGAACGCGGCGACAAAATCGTCTTCACCCATGTGAGAGGGCTGCTTCATGATCCCCGATAGGTGGAATAGGCCCAAGGCGAAACCAGCAAAGGCACGTGATAATGACCATCGGCTTCACGAATCACAAAACGGATCGGCACAATATCGAGGAAACTTGTCTCTGCATCAGTGTCACCAATGGCTCTAAAATAATCGGTGACATAAAAGCGCAACTCATATGTGCCAGTTTCATAATCATTGCCAATCAGCAGCGGTGCATCCGTGCGCCCATCTGAATTGGTGGTGACAGTTTTCACAAGCGTGGATTGTCCCTGCCCATCAATGCGCATGAGATCAGCGCGCATACCAGGCGCGGGCTTTCCTCGTTTGATGTCGAGTACATGCGTTGAAAGGCGTCCCATTGGAATCTCTCTCCCGTTTGGGAAATCATAGTCTTTGGCAATCACGGCATTGTCAAAAAAGGATTGAAGCTGCTCGGGCTCCATTCAGGCCAATCCCTCCCCTAGTCTTTGGTCTTAAGGGTAGAGGGCGGCCTGTTTAGCGAGATAAGCCCGCACCTCAGGGATCAGCATATCCGCAAAGGCGCGCACCTTGGCGGGCATAGCGCGCGGATAGGGATGCAAAAGGCCCAACGTCACAGGTGGCAGAGGATAAACCGATAACACAGGCTCCAGCGCACCACTTTTCAGGTGATGGGCCACTTCAAACATCGGCTTCACAGCAATGCCCATTCCGAGCAATGCCCATTGTGTAAGCACATCGCTATCATCTGCATCAGCTGCGCCATAAACCGGCAAATGGCGAGGCTCGCCATTGTCGATCAGCGTCCAGCGCACCTGCTGGCTGCCGGGAAAGCGCAACAACAGGCATTCATGCTCGAATAAATCTTCTGGCTGGGTGGGTCGTCCACGGCGGGCAAAATAATCCGGCGAGGCCACCAGCATGCGCTCGACATTGGCAATCTTGCGCATGGTAAGCGAGGAATCCTGCATAGTCGCCATGCGCAAAGCCACATCAATGGATTCTGTCAGCAAGTCGATCAGATAATCCGAGAGGCGAAAGCGCACATCGATCAGCGGATAGGCGAGCCGGAATTTAGCAACCATCGGTGTTACCACACGCCGCCCCAGTCCCAAGGGCGCGGTGACCTTCAAAGAGCCGCGCGGAGCCCGGCTGGATTCCTCAACCGAGGATTCCGCCCGCTCGATGGCTTCCTGGATTTCCAGGCAATGTTCATGAAAGATCGCCCCCTGTTCGGTGAGACGCATCTGGCGGGTGGTGCGGTGGAACAACCGGCAGCCCAAATACTGCTCCAGCACTTTGATCCGGTGGCTGACGACAGCGGCTGACAGGCCCAAACTGCGCCCGGCGCTGGAAAAAGAGCCCAGAGCCACGCAGCGGGTAAAGACATGAATATTATCGAGGTTCGCCATGGGCTGGGCCTGAAAGATTTACAAATTAGATTTGAAAATCATTAAATCCTGGCGGTTGTTTTGTAAAATCCTAAGGTCTCATATGATGGTGTTTTAGCCCGGAGCGACTCTCGGGCACGATTTGGGGGGGCTTTGCATGGATCCGATTTTGGCAGAATGGGGTGGCCTGCTCTTGCGCTGGGTCCATATCATCACCGGCATCGCCTGGATCGGGTCGTCCTTCTATTTTATGCATATTGATGCTGCCATGCGCGCCACGCCTGACATTCCTACCGGCAAGGGTGGCGAAGCTTGGGAAGTGCATGGTGGCGGCTTCTATCATGTGCGCAAATATCTCGTTGCGCCCGAAAAGCTTCCGCAAGAACTTATCTGGCACAAATGGGAATCTTATTCGACTTGGGTGTCCGGGTTCTTCCTGCTCTGCTGGGTCTATTATCTGGGCTCTGATCTTTATCTCATCGATCCTGCCATTCGACCGCTGAGCGCGCTGCAAGCCGCAGGTATTGGCATTGGCGGCCTCGTGCTGGGCTGGGTTGTTTATAATTTTCTGGTGAGCTCGAAACTCGCTGAAAAGCCGGTCCTGCTCGCCACCATCGGCTTTGCTTTCATCATGGCCATGGCCTATTTCTTCCAGACGATGTTTTCAGGTCGCGGCGCGCTGATCCACACAGGCGTACTGATGGCCACCATCATGACGGGCAATGTCGCGATGAACATCATCCCCAACCAGCGCAAAGTGATTGCAGATCTGGTTGCAGGACGCGAACCCGATCCATCGCTGGGCAAGCAAGCCAAGATGCGTTCGACGCATAACAATTATCTCACACTGCCCGTGCTGTTTTTGATGATCTCGGGCCATTATCCCCTCACCTTCACCTCGCCTTATGCATGGGTGATGGTTGGCCTTGTGCTGATTGCTGGCGCGCTGGTGCGCTATTTCTACAATCAGCGTCATGCCGGCATTGGCAATAAATGGTGGACATGGCTTGTCGCCGCTCTCGCGCTACTCGCGGCCGTCTTTGTCAGCATGTTGTCCAATCCGGTTGGACGTGCGCGCTTGGGGCTCGCAGCCCTTGAAACACCGGCGCCTGTTGCCAGCATTCATGTGCCGGGAGATGTGAATGAGGTCATCACTTCGCGCTGCTCGATGTGCCATGCGTCCGAGCCTGTATGGGCGAGCCTTGCCTCACCACCCAAAGGCATTTTGCTCGACAGCCCAGACCAGATTGCGCGCAATCGCCATCTGATCATGGAACAAGCCGTGATGACCAATGCCATGCCACCCAACAATATCACCGAGATCACAGCGCAAGAGCGTCAGGTCTTGGCTGAGTGGCTAGGTGTCCGGCTGGCGCGCCGCTGAGAATGTCCATGACGCAAATCCGCATCGAGACACTCACCAAAGAGGCCTTCGCGCCTTATGGTGAAGTTGTCGAAGCAGAGGTCGCCAAAGCGATCCCGATCAATCAAGGCTATGCGGTGCGACGCAATGGGCTTGGTACGATTGATATTGCAACCAACAGCGGTGATGTGAACATCAGTCTGTTTGTGGCTCAACCCCGCCCCCTACCGATCAAAGTCGAAGTGATGGAGCGCCATCCCGATGGCAGCCAGCTCTTCTATCCGCTGCAAGATCGTCCCTGGCTGGTGGTTGTGAGCACCAATCCGCAAAAAGTCGACAGCTATCGCGCGTTCCTTGCGACCGGACAGCAAGGCGTGAATTACGCCCGCAATATCTGGCATCATCCACTGTTGGTGCTCGATGCCGACAGCCGCTTTTTCATCGTTGATCGCAAAGGCCCGGGCGCCAATCTCGAAGAGATTTTTCTCGGCGCAGACCAAGCCTTGCATCTTGCCGACCTTCCGACGGGAGCCGCCCCATGACCAATCGCTATTTCACCATTCCAGGCGGCCATCCTCCGCAGACCGATTTGCTCACAGGTCGTGCCGTATTTACGGAAGCCTATGCCGTCATCCCCAAAGGGGTGATGAAAGATATTGTGACGAGTTGCTTCCCCTTTTGGGAAAAGACACGCGGCTGGATTTTGGCGCGCCCGCTGTCTGGCTTTGCCGAAACTTTCTCACAATATGTGATGGAAGTGGAAGCGGGTGGTGGCAGCGACAGACCTGAGACCGATCCACGCGCACAAGCTGCCCTCTTCGTTGTTGATGGCGAGATCGTCGTGACGATAGAAGGACAAGCCCGTTATCTGACCTCGGGTGGCTTTGCTTATATTCCCGCTGGCATGGCTTGGACGCTCAAGAATTTCGGCAAGTCACCCGCGCGCTTTCACTGGATTCGCAAAGCCTATGAAGCGGTCGATGGACTTGGCACGCCTGAACCTGTGGTCGCCAATGAAAATGACATCAAGCCCAATGTCATGCCCGGCACAGACGGGCGCTGGGCGACCACGCGCTTTCTTGATCCCGCCGACATGCGCTTCGACTTCCATGTCAATATTGTCACCTTCCAGCCCGGCGCTGTGATCCCCTTTGCTGAAACGCATATTATGGAGCATGGGCTCTATGTGCTCGAAGGCAAAGCGGTCTATCGCCTCAATCAGGATTGGGTTGAAGTAGAAGCTGGCGATTTTATGTGGCTGCGCGCTTTTTGTCCGCAAGCTTGTTATGCGGGTGGACCGGGGCGCTTCCGCTATCTGCTGTATAAAGACGTCAATCGCCACCCGTCACTCACGCGCTTCTGAGACCTCAGAAGAACCACTGGCGCAGCGGATTGGCGGGATCGAGCAGGAGTTTCGCTGTCAGCGCAAAAGACATAACGACAAAGAGCGGGCGCATACCGCGCCCGTGATAGCGCATGGCCAAGCGCGCACCGATTTGATTGCCCACAATATTGGCGGCCGACATGACAGCGCCAATCACCCATAAAACATGTCCACCAATGACCATGGCAATGACACTCGCCACATTGGTGGAAAAATTCAAAAGCTTCGTATTGCCGATGGCACGCACGAGCCCGAGCCCGCCCAGCACAACCAGCATAGTGGTGAAAAAAGACCCCGTGCCGGGACCAAAAAAGCCATCATAAAAACCAATCACACTGGCTACGATCGTGAGACCGATCTGACCGACTTTCGCCTTGCGATCAGCATCCTGCATTTTGGGCGCGAACAGAAAATACAGGCCGATCAGAATGAGCAGAATGGGCACAAGGGCTGCGAGAAAGTATGAGTCAACAACCTGCAGCAAAACCGTGCCCGCACCCGAGCCAATGAATGAGCCAAGCGCTGGCATGGCGAAGGCGCGCAAATCGACATGTCCTTTGCGCCAGAAAGCAATGAAAGCGCCACCCGTCCCGAAGGCGCTTTGCAACTTATTGGTGGCCAAAGCCTGCACAGGGGGAATGCCTGCCGCAAGCAAAGCTGGAACGGTCAATAGACCACCGCCGCCCGCAATCGAATCAATCAGCCCCGCCATAAAGGCGGTGGCAGCCAGAAAGCTCATGGTCTCGAGAGTAATTTGCATGGGAGCCGAGGCATATCCCTTTGCAGAGCCCCTTTCAATGGCACAGCCTGTGGCTTATTTTGAGAGCACAGCGTTTTGAGGGATGAACATGGCCAAGATCATCGGAGGCATCGGCACATCGCATGTGCCCACTATCGGCGTCGCCTATGACAAGGGCAAGCAGGATGATCCGGCTTGGGCGCCGCTTTTTGCAGGCTACAAGCCCGTTGCTGATTGGCTCGCCGAAAAAAAACCGGATGCTCTGGTCTTTTTCTACAATGATCACGCAACCACGTTCTTCTTTGACCTCTATCCGACCTTTGCGCTGGGCATTGGCGAACGATTTGAAATTGCCGATGAGGGCGCGGGCAAGCGCCCGCTTCCGGCCGTGCGCGGCAATGTCGACTTGTCGATCCATATTGCTGAGTCACTGGTGAATGATGAATTCGACATCACCACCTTTCAGGATCGCGCGATTGATCACGGCTGCGCCTCGCCGCTGCCTTTGCTTTGGCCACATGCGCCTGATTGGCCGGGCGCCATTGTGCCGATCGCCATCAACGTGCTGCAATTCCCGATCCCGACCGCCAAGCGCTGCTATAAGCTCGGACAAGGTTTGCGCCGCGCCATTGAATCCTATCCTGAAGATTTGAAAGTCGTGGTGGTGGGCACAGGCGGTCTCTCGCATCAAGTGCATGGCGAGCGCTCGGGCTTCAACAATGAAGACTGGGACATGGAATTCCTGGATTTGTTCGTCAACAATCCCGATGAGCTGACCAAACTGCGCCATGCGGATTACATACGCCGTGGTGGCGCTGAAAGCGTTGAGCAGATCATGTGGCTAGCTATGCGCGGTGCGCTGGAAGGCAAAATCCGCGAATTGCATCGCAGCTATTATCTCGCCACCACAACGGCCATGACCGTCACGCTCTACGAACCGGTCTGAGGGAGAGACACACATGAACCCGCAACTTGCCGGACTGGACGATCTCCAAGGAACTTATGTCTTCGATCTGCGCGTGAGCCATCGTGCTATGAAGCTCAACCGTTTCCTTTGGAACATGATTGGCGCGCCTGCGCGTGACACATTCAAAGCCGATCCGGTCAAAGCCATGACTGAGGCCGGCTTGAGCGCCGAAGAACAAGAGCTGGTGCGCAAAGAAGACTGGATTGGACTCATCCGTTATGGCGCAAGCTTTTTTGTGCTGGAAAAATTCGCACGCGTGGCGGGCCGCACCAATCTCGAAGTCTATGCCATGATGCGCGGCGAGACTTTTGATGATTTCATGAAGACGCGCCGCGTCCCCGAGTGCCGCTGATGAGCGAGCGCCCCACCCTCTTTCTGCTTTGCGGCTTGCTCTGCGATTCCTATACATTCGCGCGCCAAAAAGCGGCTTTGACTGATCAGTATGATGTGCGTGTGGTTGATTTCTTCGGCCTCGACAGGATGGAGGCTATGGCGCGCAAAGTGCTCGACCATGCGCCGCCGCGTTTTTCGGTCTGCGGGTTTTCCATGGGCGGGCGTGTGGCGCTCAAAATCATGGAACTCGCGCCCGAGCGCGTCGCGCGTCTGTGTCTGCTCGACACGGGTGTTGGCCCGGTAGCCGAAGGCGAAAGAGAAAAGCGCCAGACGCTCGTCGATCTCGCCCGCACGCATGGCAATGCGGCATTGATTGATACGTGGCTGCCGCCCATGTTGCATCCGGATCGTCAAAAAGATCCTGCTTTCATTGGCCCGCTAGGCCAGATGATCTGCCGCGCAAGCCCAGAGATTTTTGCCCGCCAGCAAAACGCCCTGCTGACGCGCGATGATGCGCGCCCGCTCCTGCCCAAAATCACCATCCCCACCTATGTCGTGGTCGGTCGCCAAGATGCCTGGAGCACGGTCGAACAGCATCAGGCTTTTGCAGCGCATATTCCCGATGCCAAACTGATTGTGATTGAGAACAGCGGCCACTTTGTGCCTGTCGAGCAGCCAGAGCAGCTGACAACCATTCTCGACAACATGATGTGCCAGCCTTCGGCTTGATCCAGACAAGCCTTTTTGAATTGCTTTTCTTGATCCCGAGCGCCATACAGAGGCACCAAGTCAAGAAGAACAGGGCTTTTCCATGCTGAAGCGTTCCGCACAATTATTTGCGCTCTCGGCAGCCCTTGTCGCAACTTCTGTACAAGCGCGTGACCTTTATCGCTGGGTGCAATATGTGCCGGGTGGCATTGAGGCGCGCGCGGTGACAGACAGTCCAGCCTGCCCTGCGGCCAATATTGATGGTCAATCTGCCAATATGGTCGAGCGTTCAGCGCCCGGCGCCAATTATCCTGTGCGTGGCTGTTCTTTGCCCGTGCCGAAAGGCGCCAAGCTCGTCACCCTTGATGGCGTGCCTGTGGCACTGCCAAAAGAACGCGCCAATCGGATTCTCGTGGTGGGTGATACAGGCTGCCGGATGAAGGGCACCGATCGTGCACAAGCCTGCAACGACATCAGCGAATGGCCGTTTCGCTTGGGCGCGGCTATGAGTTCGGATTTCAAGCCTGATCTCGTCATCCATGTCGGCGACATGCATTACCGTGAGACGGCCTGCCCTGTGGGCGACAAAGGCTGCGCTGGCTCGCCCTTCGGTGACACATGGGGCGTTTGGAAAGAGGATTTTTTCGACCCTGCGGAACCGCTTCTCAACACTGCACCATGGGTCATGGTGCGTGGCAATCATGAAGAGTGCGGACGCGGTGGCATTGGCTGGGCACGCACGCTTGACCCTTACGGCTATGATCCCCAGAGCGGGCGTGATGGATGCTTGGGCGTGAAGCAACCCTACCAAGTCGATCTTGGCGGAGTGACCGTGATTGTCATGGATGTCTCCACCGCCGACGATCAAAAGGTCAATGAGGCGCAAGCGGCTTTGTTCCGTCCGCAATTTGAAATGGCAAAAACCATTCAAGGGCCGGTCTGGTTCACCTTTCACCGACCGATCTGGGCGATGGAAACAACGGTGAATGGCAAGCCGATTGGCGACAACAAAACGCTCGCAGCGGCCGCCAAAGGCGCTCTGTCACCTAATGTGCAAGCACTCTTGTCTGGTCACATTCACGTTTTTGAAGTGCTTAAATATGAAAACGATCTGCCATTGCAAATCATCTCTGGCAATGGTGGAGACGAATTGTCGATGGATGTTGTCCCACCCGTGGGGCTCGAAGTGAATGGCGAGAAGATCATGGCTGGTGTTGCCAAGCCCGGCATCTTTGGTTTTGCCATGATGGAGCGTGATGGAGCCGATGCGTCAGGCAGTAAATGGGCACTTACGGCTCATGATCGGCGTGGCCAGATCATCGCACGTTGCCAACTGGACCATCGCCAGCTCAGCTGTCCGTAAAATTTCTTCCTGTGGATGACACCGCAAGCTGCGCCATATCATGGCCGCATTTTCGCGGTGCCGTCACATAGTAAAGAAAGAGTTAAGCAAGCGTGATTCGCGTTCCCTTAACGACGGAGAAATGCCATGGCTTTTGCAGCGGCTGACCTCATCCCGTTTGAAGACCATCTTGCCGTGCTGACGGATGAGATTTTTCAAGAAATCGGCTCCCGCGAGAAACTTGCCGACGACAAGGCCCGTGCTGAGGCTGTGGCCAGGGTCGAAAAGCTCCTCGCCCGCTACATCATCTCCCCCAGCCAACCTGAACCAACCTGCGACGAGGAAGATTGCGCCGCCGACATCGCCTTCGGACGCCAAGACGCAGAATTTGCGTTCGAGGAGCGTCTGGACAGGGCGTGAGGGTTATTTGCCGCTGAAACGGTCCCTATGTTTAGGAACCGCAAGGCAACGCTTAGGATCTTCTTTGAATGGTGCCCGGGGGCGGGATCGAACCACCGACACTGCGATTTTCAGTCGCATGCTCTACCAACTGAGCTACCCGGGCATTACGCAAACCGGCACAAGGCCGTTGCGAGTGGGCGGTTTATAGAAAGGCTGTGACCCAATGTCCAGCGCTGACGCCTGATTTTTGAGCCTATTCCGCATCATCGGTTGAAATGAGGCGTGGACGTGGGCGGGGCTGCTCTTCATCCTCATCCTCTTCGGCGGGGCCAGCCGGGATCGCATAAGCCCCACCCAGCCAGCGGCCGAGATCGAGATCCGCGCAACGCTTGGAGCAAAAGGGGCGGTAAGCCAGCGCCGCTGCTTTTTTGCACATCGGACAGGCGGGCATTTTACCCTCATTATCATTGGCAATCTTCACGATGACACGCCCGCAGCCCACAAAGCCGAGACAGGAAACCCCTCGCCTGCGAGCAGGTTTGCGGTCTCATACAACGGCAAGCCCACCACACTTGGATAAGAGCCGACCAGATGGACCACAAAGGCCCCTGCAAGGCCCTGGATCGCATAGCCGCCTGCTTTGCCCTGCCATTCACCTGACGCCAGATAGGCAGCCATTTCGCCATCCGAGAGGCGCTTGAAGCTTAGGCGGCTTTCAACGAGGCGATGGCGCAAGGTTCCTTTGGGCGTCACCAGCGTCACACCCGTATAAACGCGGTGCGCGCGCCCTGACAGGAGCACCAGACACTGGCGCGCCTGATCCAGCGTTTCGCATTTGGGAAGAATACGCCGCCCAACCGCCACCACCGTATCGGCAGCCAGCACAAAGGCACCGGCAGTTTGGGGGTCATTGCGCGCGAGCGCTGACGAGGCTTGCGCCTTTTCATGAGCGAGGCGCTGCGCATGGTCGCGCGGCAGCTCTTGGGGCAGTGGCGTTTCATCAAGATCGGCTGGCAGAACATGCGCAGGCGTGATGCCAATCTGCTGCAAAAGCGCTAAGCGCCGCGGCGAAGCAGAGGCCAAAACGAGAATCGGTCCCTGACCGTTAGCCTGCGTCACGCGCGTATCCGTCTTGTCGAATGGCGGGATTAGCCGCCCTTATTTGAAGCGATAGGTGATCCGGCCCTTGGTCAGATCATAAGGCGTCATTTCGACGAGAACCTTGTCGCCGGTGAGCACGCGAATGCGGTTCTTGCGCATCTTGCCCGCCGTGTGCGCAATGATCTCGTGATCATTTTCGAGTTTCACGCGGAAGGTCGCATTGGGGAGCAATTCGCTCACCACGCCCGGGAATTCAAGCAGTTCTTCTTTCGACATGTCTATCCTGAACTTTGACGCTCATCCCGCGCCGCTCATCCTTGAGCGAGGCTAAACAGGCAAGCTGTCCATGGGTGAAGTGGGCGGACCCTAATTGAGAACCAGCCATTTGTGAAGGAAAGAGCGGTGCTCCCAAGGGCTAAAAAGCGCCTATTCCTGAAAAAAACGCCAAACCGTGGGCTCGGCGCGCTCACTCAAGGCTGCCCCGGCGGCTCTAGCGCACCCAGCGACTCAGTGTGAGCCGCCTCAGCCTCGGCCGATAGCCGCGCATGGCGGCGGATCGAAATCGGCAGAAGCGCCAGATAAGCGACCGTCAATGCGATCAAGACTTCCATCGGGAAAGAGGCCAAAGCCAGAATGAAAGAGGCCACCGCAAATAGCACGACGATAAAATATTCGCGCCGAACGCGGCCGATCTGCTTGCCTGAAAAATGTGGAATGCGGCTTGCCATCAAAAAGGCAATGCCAATCACATAGACAATTTCAAGAACCACAAACAGGCGCCCTTCGGGCAACCCCAGTGCGGAATAGGACAGATAGATCGGTAGCATGGCTGCAATCGCGCCAGCGGGTGCCGGCATGCCGACAAAAAACTGGGCGTGCCATGCGGGCTTGCCCGGATCATCAATCATCACATTGAAGCGCGCCAAACGCAGCGCTGCAGCAATGGTGAAGACAAGTGCTGCAAACCAGCCGAAGCTGGGAATTTCATGCAGGCTCCAGAAATACAGCAAAAAAGCCGGCGCGACGCCAAAGTCGACAAAATCAGCCAGCGAGTCGAGCTCCGCGCCAAAGCGGGACGCGCCATCCAGCGCGCGCGCCAAACGACCATCAAGCCCGTCCAGCACAGCGGCCAGCACGATGAAAATCGCAGCCATTTCAAACTTGCCCTCGGAGGCAAAGCGGATCGAGGTCAGACCCAGACAAATGGCAAGCAGCGTAACCAGATTGGGCAGCACAAAGCGCATGGGAATGCGGGCAAAACGGCGCTTACGCTTACCGTTTGCGGTTGTTTCTTCGCTGCCCGTGCGGTGATCTTGCATCAGCCGACCTTATAGCTGCGACGCGCTTCGCTCGACGACAGATCTGCCAGAACCGTCTCGCCTGCAATAGCCTTCGAGCCAAGACCCACCAGCGGCACGGCATTGTCAGGCATGTAGACGTCAACACGCGAGCCAAAGCGGATCAGGCCGAAACGCTCGCCCGTGCCGATGCTGTCGCCTTCGCGCGCAAAAGACACAATGCGACGTGCGATGAGGCCAGCAATCTGCACCACGCCAAAACGCCCCTGCGCGCTTTCGATGATGATCGAGCTGCGCTCATTGTCTTCGCTGGCTTTGTCGAGATCGGCATTGAGGAAGAGGCCGGGCTTGTAGGCCAAGCGTGTGATGCGGCCCGTGACGGGCGCGCGATTCACATGGCAGTCGAAGACCGACATAAAAACAGAAATGCGCGACAACGGCTGATCACCAAGACCCAGCTCCGGTGGCGGCACGAAATAACCAATCGAGGACACAATGCCATCGGCAGGCGAGACCACGAGGCCTTCGCGCAAGGGCGTGACGCGCGGCGGGTCACGGAAGAAATAGCAGCACCAGACGGTGAGAATCCCGCCAATCCAGCCCAGCGGTGACCAGATCCAGCCGAGGATCACGGCAATCGCCGCGAAAATGGCGATAAACAAATATCCTTCCGGATGGATCGGAACGATCTGCCGGCGGATGGAATCGATCATGGACATGGGTCTGAATGCTCACTGATGGCTACGGTTATGGGCCTTTTCGCAAATCGGGAGGCGGAAGTCACGGGGCACGTTGAACACGATGTTTAGAGCCGACTTTCTCGACCTGCCAAAGACTTGAGCAAAATGTGCCCCTGAATTCAG
>CAINNX010000073.1 GCA_903851305.1 uncultured Hyphomicrobiales bacterium
CGATGGAACCACGGTTGCGGAAATAGGTGACGAGAACGGCAAGACCGATGGCCGCTTCAGCGGCGGCCACTGTCAGGATCAGAAGCGAGAAGATCTGCCCCGTGAGATCGCCCAGATAGGCTGAGAAAGCCACAAGATTGATATTGACCGAGAGCAGAATGAGCTCAATCGACATCAGAATGACGATGATGTTCTTGCGGTTGAGAATGATACCGAGCACACCCAGCGTGAACAGCATGGCGGCAACAATCAGATATTGGTTCAAGCCGATGTCCATGATGCTGTTTCCTTACACGCCCGCCCGTGAGGGCACTTTCTGGAGTTTCACATCCGACTTGTCGCGCGCATTCTGGTCAGCAATGACCTGACGCTTGACATCGGGTTTGTGGCGCAGCGTGAGCACGATGGCGCCAATCATCGCAGTCAGCAGCACAAGGCCCGCCGCCTGGAAGAAATAGACATATTTCGTATAGAGCACGCGGCCGATGGCCAAAGTGTTGGACACGTCACTGGGCGCCGGAGCGCCAATGGCACCCATGGCTGCAGGTGCCGCGGTCCATGATGAAAGCACAAGAACGAGCTCGATCAACACGACAATGCCGATGAGCGCGCCAATTGGCAGATATTGCAGAAAGCCCTGCTTCAATTCGGCAAAGTCGACATCGAGCATCATGACGACAAAGAGGAAGAGCACCGCCACCGCGCCGACATAGACAATGACCAGCAGCATGGCCAAGAACTCTGCGCCCAGAATCAGGAACAGACCCGCTGCATTGACGAAGGCCAGAATGAGAAACAGGACCGAATGCACAGGATTGCGCGCGGAAATCACCATGAAGGCAGAGCCAACCATGACGGTCGAGAAGAGGTAGAAGAAAGCCTGTGCGGCACTCATGGCAAATCCCTCAGATCAACGGTAGGGCGCGTCGAGCGCAATGTTGCGTGCAATCTCGCGCTCCCAGCGAGCGCCATTCTCGAGCAGGCGCTGCTTATCATAATAAAGCTCTTCGCGCGTCTCGACGGCGAATTCCTGGTTCGGGCCCTCAACAATGGCATCCACCGGGCAGGCTTCCTGACAGAAACCGCAATAGATGCATTTCACCATGTCGATGTCGTAACGCGTCGTGCGGCGCGTGCCGTCATTGCGGCGCGGGCCCGCTTCAATCGTAATCGCCTGCGCCGGGCAGATGGCTTCGCACAGCTTGCAAGCAATGCAGCGTTCTTCTCCATTGGGGTAGCGGCGCAAGGCATGCTCGCCGCGATAGCGTGGCGAGGTCGGATTCTTTTCGTGCGGATAGTTGATGGTCGCCTTGGGCTTGAAGAAATAGCGCATCGAGAGCCCAATGGCCCCGACAAATTCCTTCAGCAAAAGCGCCTCTACGGCTCGTCCCAGTTTCATAGCCCTATCCTCATTTGCCGAGTAGCGAACCGGCGACAAAACCGACCGCGGGCAACACACCGAAGGCCACCACGAGAACCACCCGTCTGATGGGTCGCATCCGCGCGGCAAAGCCCGCAAGATCCAAATCCTCGGACGCGTTGTCTTTCAACTCGCGCCCCACCGCCCCGCCGATCATCGACAGAACGAACATATATTTCACCAGACCGATCCCAAGACCGATCAAGGCGCCAGCGAGAGCAGGATTCTCTCGCAGCGCCATTTACGCCCTCACATATTGCAGCACACCCGCCACGACCACGACCATGGCCAGCGACAGCGGCAAGAAGACTTTCCAACCCAGGCGCATCAACTGGTCATAGCGGTAGCGCGGCACAAAGGCCTTCACGAGCGCGAACCAGAAGAAGAAGAAGCAGATCTTCAGCAAGAACCAGATCACGCCCGGCACGGCCGTAAACGGCGCATAGGGAATAGGCGACAGCCAGCCACCAAAGAAGAGGATTGTCATCATCGCGCACATGCCAACGATGGCGACATATTCGCCAAGCATGAAGAGCAGATATGGCGTCGATGAATATTCGACCATGAAGCCGGCAACGAGTTCCGATTCCGCTTCGACCAGATCGAAGGGCGGGCGGTTCGTTTCAGCCAGTGCCGAGATGAAGAAGATGATGAACATCGGGAAGAGCGGCAGCCAGTACCAGCCCAGCATCCCGTAGCCGGTATCCTGTGCCTTCACGATCTCGCCCAGGTTCATCGAACCTGCGCAGAGCAGAACAGTGACAATCACCAAGCCAATCGAGACTTCGTAAGACACCATTTGCGCCGCCGAGCGCAGCGCCGACAGAAATGGATATTTCGAGTTCGACGCCCAGCCGCCCATGATCACGCCATAGACGCTGAGCGAGGAGATGGCGAGAATGTAGAGAACGCCGACATTGAGATCAGCAACGGCCCAGCCATCAGCCGCCGGAATAACCGCCCAACCAGCCAGCGCCAGCATGCCAGTGATCAAAGGTGCGAGCAGGAAAATGCCCTTGTTGGCACCCGCTGGAATCACTGGCTCTTTCAGCACGAATTTCAGAAGGTCCGCGAAAGATTGCAGCAGGCCCCAAGGACCAACCACATTCGGGCCACGGCGCAGCTGAACTGCCGCCCAGACTTTACGATCCGCCCAGAGCAGATAAGCGACGACAATCAGAAGAACGACAAGAACCGCAACGCTCTTCAAGACGATCAGCAGGAGTGGAAGAAGCCAATCCATCATGCTCACTCCGCCGCCTGTTGCAGGCGTCCTTTCGCAAGAGCCGAACATTCAGCCATGACAGCTGAGGCGCGGGCAATCGGGTTCGTCAGGTAGAAATCTTCCACCGCACTGATGAAGGCACCGGCGCCAAGCGTACCGGCATTGGTGATGTTGATGGCACCAGCTTCAATGGCATCGATGCGCGCGAAATGCGGATGGGCCGCATAAAGCGCCTTGCGCAGATCAGCCAATGAATCGAAGCCAAGTTTGGCGCCGATCACGTCAGACAGCGCACGCAGGATCGCCCAATCTTCGCGCGCATCACCGGGCGCGAAATTGGCGCGCTCGGCATATTGCACGCGGCCTTCGGTGTTGACGTAAAGGCCGGACTTTTCAGTATAGGTTGCACCGGGCAGAATGACATCGGCGCGATGCGCACCACGATCCCCATGCGTGCCCTGATAGACAACGAAAGCGCCCGGCGCGATGTCGATTTCGTCAGCACCAAGATTGAAGATCACATCAAGAGCACCCGGACGCGTCATGCCCCAGGCGTCGAGACCGCCCTGTCCCGGTACGAAGCCGAGATCAAGGCCACCCACACGCGCTGCCGCTGTATGCAACACAGCCAGACCCTTCCAGTCATCGCGCGTGCCCGCGAGTTTGGCGCAAGCAGCCAGAACCGCAGCTCCGTCTTCGCGCAACAAAGCGCCTTGGCCAATAATCACCATCGGACGCTGCGCCTTGGCAAGCACTTCGGCAAAGCCCTTGCCGTTGCCAAGCTCAGTCAGTGTTTCCGCGCCTGCGCCTAGATATTGATAAGAATAAGTCAAATCCGCGCGCTCACCGACGAGGCCGATATCAACACCACCCATCCGCCAACGCTTCAGAATGCGCGCATTGAGAACAGGCGATTCCTTGCGCGGGTTAGAGCCGACAATGAGAATGACATCGGCTTCTTCAATGCCCACCACTGTCGGGTTAAAAATATAAGAGCTGCGACCGAAAGACGGATGCAGCTTGGTGCCATCCTGCCGGCAGTCGAGATGGGCCGAGCCCAGATTGACCATCAACGACTTCAGCGCGAACATGTCTTCAACGCTGGCAAGATCACCAGCAATCGCGCCAATGCGCGCGGGTGTTGTCGCTTTTACTTTCGCAGCAATGGCGGCAAAAGCCTCTGACCAGGAGCTCGCAACAAGGCGACCATCCTTGCGGATGTACGGACGATCCAGACGCTGGCGCTGGAGACCATCAACGACCTGACGGGTCTTGTCTGAGATCCATTCTTCGTTCACATTTTCATTGACGCGCGGCAGAATGCGCATGACTTCGCGTCCACGCACATCAACGCGGATCGCTGAACCCAGCGCATCCATCACATCGATCGATTCAGTCTTGCCGAGCTCCCACGGACGAGCCTTGAAAGCGTAAGGCTTGGGCAGCAGCGCACCCACGGGGCAGAGATCAGCAACATTGCCCTGCAACTCGGAACCCATCGCGGTTTCGAGATAGGTGGTGATTTCCATATCTTCGCCACGACCGATGGCACCCATATCGCCCGTGCCGGCCACTTCCGCCGTGAAGCGGACGCAACGCGTGCAATGGATGCAGCGGTTCATCGACGTGCGAACAAGCGGGCCGATATATTTGTCTTCGACCGCGCGCTTGTTTTCGGAATAGCGCGAATTGTCGACTCCAAAAGCCATCGCCTGATCTTGTAGATCGCACTCGCCGCCCTGGTCGCAGATCGGGCAATCGAGCGGATGGTTGATCAGCAGAAACTCCATGACGCCATTGCGCGCCTTTTTCACCGTGGGTGACTTGGTCACAACCACCGGCGGCTCGCCATTGGGGCCCGGGCGGCAATCTTTCACCGACCAAGCGCAAGAGGCGATGGGCTTGGGCGCGCCTTTGAGTTCGACAAGGCACATGCGGCAATTGCCGGCGATGGACAAGCGTTCATGGAAGCAGAAACGCGGAATTTCCGCGCCCGCTTCTTCGCAGGCCTGGAGGAGTGTGTACTCCGCCGGGACATCCACTTCTTTGCCGTCGACGATGATCTTCGTCATTTGGACTTCTCCAGCCGCTCGACCCGCTCGGAAAGTTCGGTGAGCTGTTTGGCCAATTTCTTTGCCTGGACACTGACCTGCGTCGTGAAGCCAAGCGCCGTCATGGTGCTCTCACGCAGCATGTCAAGTTTTTCATCGAGATAGCCGATCTGCATACCCTGCTTCACAGTTTCGAGACGAACATCGCGCACATCTTCATGCATCTCTGCGCTTTGGCCGCGCAGCAGACGAACGCTCTCTTCGAGACCCTGGAGCCTCTTATCGATCGACGTGAGCGCCTGAAGCACTGCTTTGTCTGTCTCGTCTGCCATTTTGGTCCCTACTCCGCCGCCAGTGGCGCAACGGTGTCGCTATGCGGATTGGCCGCATAATCGTCGATGCGCTTTTCGATCTCGTGACGGAAATGGCGGATGAGGCCCTGCACAGGCCAGGCCGCAGCATCACCAAGAGCGCAGATCGTGTGTCCTTCGATCTGGGTTGAAACTTCCAGCAGCATGTCGATTTCGCGCTTCTGCGCGCGTCCCTCGCACATGCGCGTCAGCACGCGCCACATCCAGCCCGTGCCTTCACGGCACGGCGTGCACTGACCGCAGCTCTCATGCTTGTAGAAGTAAGAAATGCGCGTGATGGCGCGCACAATGTCGGTCGACTTGTCGAGCACGATCACAGCAGCAGTACCAAGACCCGACTTCAGGCCGCGAAGCGTGTCGAAATCCATCGCGGCATCGATGATCTCATGAGCCGGAACGCATGGCACCGACGAGCCACCCGGAATGACAGCGAGCAGATTGTCCCAGCCGCCGCGAATGCCGCCGCAATGGCGATCAATCAGCTCGCGGAAAGGAAGCGACATGGCTTCTTCGACGTTGCACGGCGTGTTCACATGGCCCGACACGCAGAACAGTTTCGTGCCGGCATTGTTCTTCGCACCGAAGGATGAGAACCAGGCTGCGCCACGACGCAAGATAGTCGGCGCCACGGCAATCGATTCCACATTGTTCACTGTTGTCGGGCAACCATAGAGGCCCATATTGGCGGGGAACGGCGGCTTCAGGCGCGGCATGCCCTTCTTGCCTTCGAGGCTTTCCAGCAGCGCAGTTTCTTCGCCGCAGATGTAAGCGCCCGCACCATGATGAACGTAAATGTCGAACGGCCAGCCGTTCTTGTTGTTCTTGCCAACAAGACCCGCTTCATAGGCCTGATCAACAGCCGCCTGCAGACGCTCGCGCTCCAGAATATATTCTCCGCGCAGATAGACGTAGCAAGCATGCGCACCCATCGCGAAAGAGGCGATCATGCAGCCTTCGATCAGGAGGTGCGGATCATTGCGCATGATCTCGCGATCTTTGCAGGTGCCCGGCTCTGACTCGTCAGCATTCACCACGAGATAAGACGGACGCAGCGGATCAGGCTTGGGCATGAACGACCACTTCAGGCCTGTCGGGAAGCCCGCACCACCGCGCCCACGAAGACCAGAGGCCTTCATCTCTTCGATGATCCAGTCCTTGCCCTTTTCGAGCAGGCCTTTGGTGTTGTCCCACGCGCCGCGCGCCATGGCGCCTTTCAGGCCCCAATCGCCGTAGCCGTAGAGGTTCGTGAAGATGCGATCCTTGTCATCAAGCATTGTCGCGGCCCCTCACGCTTGTGTCTTGTCAGAGGCGGGGCCGGAACGGCCATCTTCGCCATAGAGGGAAGTCAGTGTAGTCAACTTGCCTGCGGGCTCGGACGTGCGACGCCCTGACTGCGAACCAATTGCCACCGGGCGACCAGCGGCGAGATCATCGAGAAGCTTCTCGAAATTCTCAGGCGACAAGTCTTCATAGTAATCGTCGTTGATCTGCACCATCGGCGCATTGCAGCAGGCACCCAGGCACTCGACTTCGAGCCAAGCGAAATTGCCATCGGCCGAAACCTTGCGTTGGTCGCCAACACGGCGCTGCAAGACAGCCTTGATGTCATCAGAACCGCGCAGCATGCAGGGTGTGGTGCCGCACATCTGGATGAAATAGCGGCCCACCGGTTCCAGATTGAACATCGTGTAAAAAGTCGCGATTTCGAGCACGCGGATGTAGGGCATGTCGAGCATGTCCGCGACCTTTTCGATCGCGGGTTTGGGCAGCCAGTAATTGTGCTGCTTCTGGGCTTGCCACAAAAGCGGAATGACGGCGGAGGCCTGGCGGCCTTCCGGATATTTGGCAATCTGCTTCTCGACCCACGCCAGATTTTCAGGCGTGAATGCGAAGCTCGCCGGTTGTTCCTCTGCCAGTCGACGCACGGACATGATCAGTTCCCGGTTTTGTTTTTCTGCGCTGAAACCATCAGCGCAAAAAGAATGAAGGGGCCGGCAATCAACCCGCTCCACAAAAAGGCCAAAAGCGTTTCTTCGGACGACCAGAACATCGGCTTGTCGGCCAGAAGATCGAAAAGAATGCGGCTTGCGACAAAGATCAAAATCGCAAACGGAACGAAGCGAACCACTTCGCGCAAACGCGCACCAGCATCAGGACGCAATTCCATCACGACCTCCCTGCAGTGCGCGCACTGGCGCGTGATGATTAAAGCGCCCGCACATCAGCGATCCACCTCACCAAAGACAATGTCGAGCGAGCCCAGAATGGCCGAGACGTCGGCCAGCATGTGCTTGCGGCACATGAAGTCCATCGCCTGCAAATGCGCAAAGCCGGGTGCGCGGATCTTGCAGCGATAAGGCTTGTCGGTGCCATCAGACACGAGATAGACACCAAACTCGCCCTTGGGTGCTTCAACCGCTGCATAGACTTCGCCAGCTGGCACGTGGAAACCCTCGGTGAAGAGTTTGAAGTGATGGATCAGCGCTTCCATCGAGCGCTTCATGTCACCACGACGCGGCAGTGTGACTTTATGGTTTTGCGCCAAGACATCGCCCTGCCCTGCAGGTTCGCGCAGTTTGGCAATGCACTGGCGCATGATGCGCACGGACTGGCGCATCTCTTCCATACGGATGACCTGACGATCATAATTATCGCAGTTCTTGCCGACCGGAATGTCGAAATCCATTTCTTCGTAGCATTCATAGGGCTGCGACTTGCGCAAATCCCAAGGTGCGCCGGAACCACGCACCATCACGCCCGAAAAACCCCAAGCCCAGCATTCATCGAGCGAGACAATGCCGATGTCGACATTGCGCTGTTTGAAAATGCGGTTGTCTATGAACAGCGCTTCAAGATCGTCGCACACCCGCAGGAACGGGTCGCAGAAAGCTTCAATATCATCAACGAGACCAGCGGGGAGATCACGCGCAACACCGCCGGGGCGGAAATAATTGGCATGCATGCGCGCACCCGATGCGCGCTCATAAAACACCATCAGCTTTTCGCGTTCCTCAAAGCCCCACAGCGGCGGGGTGAGCGCGCCCACGTCCATCGCTTGCGTGGTGAGGTTAAGAATATGCGACAGCAGACGGCCGATTTCCGAATAGAGCACGCGGATCAGCTGCGCGCGGCGCGGCACTTCGATACCGAGCAGCTTTTCAATCGCCAGACAGAAAGCATGTTCCTGATTCATCGGCGCGACATAATCGAGACGATCAAAATAAGGCACGTTCTGCAAGTATGTGCGGGCTTCCATCAGCTTTTCGGTGCCGCGATGCAGCAGACCAATATGCGGATCGACGCGTTCCACCACTTCGCCATCCAGCTCCAGCACAAGGCGCAAGACGCCGTGAGCTGCCGGATGCTGCGGCCCGAAGTTGATCGAGAAGTTACGTGTGGCGGGTTGTCCGGTCATCGGCGCGTTCATGAGCGATCAGCCTTCTCATCACCCGGCAGGTGGTAAGGCGTATCGCCCTCCCACGGCGAGAGGAAGTCGAATTGGCGGTATTCCTGATTGAGGCGCACAGGCTCATAGACAACGCGCTTCTGCTCGTCGTCGTAGCGCACCTCAACATAGCCCGACATCGGGAAATCCTTGCGCAACGGATGGCCTTCAAAACCATAATCGGTCAGCAGGCGGCGAAGATCCGGGTGGTTTGAAAAGAACACACCGAACATGTCGTAGGTCTCGCGCTCAAACCAGTTCGCGGCCGGGAAGGCTGGAATGGCAGATGGCACCGGCGTCATTTCATCGGTCGCACATTTCACACGGATACGCGTGTTGTGGCGCGGTGACAGCAAATGATAGACGACATCAAAACGCTCAGCGCGCGCCGGATAATCAACGGCCGTAATATCGATGAAGCATTTGAACAGCGCGGCAGGATGGTCGCGCAAGGCGATCAGCACATCAACGATTGTGTCGCGTGCGACTAAGACATTCACTTCACCATAGGCTTCGACAATGTCGAGCGCGAGGCTGCCCAACGCGAGGCGCGCCGCTTCAGCTGCTGCCAATGGCGCGGGAGAGGTGTCTGCCGAAACTTGCGTCTCAACACTCATCTTCAGTCCTTTAACGTTCGATGGTCGAGGTGCGGCGGATCTTCTTCTGCAAAAGCAAAATGCCATAGAGCAATGCTTCAGCAGAAGGTGGGCAACCCGGCACGTAAATATCGACCGGCACCACGCGGTCACAGCCGCGCACCACCGAATAGGAATAATGATAATAGCCACCGCCATTGGCGCATGAGCCCATGGAAATGACATAACGCGGCTCAGGCATCTGGTCGTAGACCTTGCGCAAAGCAGGCGCCATTTTGTTGGTCAGAGTGCCCGCGACAATCATCACATCCGACTGGCGGGGCGACGCGCGCGGCGCAAAACCAAAACGCTCGACATCATAACGCGGCATGGACAGCTGCATCATCTCAACAGCGCAGCAGGCGAGGCCGAAGGTCATCCACATCAGCGAGCCGGTCCGAGACCAAGCAATGAGATCATCAACCGACGTCACCAAGAAGCCGCGATCGGCCAGCTGGTCGGATATGTTGACGAAGAAAGGATCGGTTGCTCCCACCGGCTTGCCGGTCGAAGGATCAAGAATACCGCGCGGTGCGGGGGCGACGAGTGTCTGGCTCTGTTCCATCAATCCCACTCCAGTGCGCCCTTCTTCCACTCATAAGCGAAGCCGATGGTCAGCACGCCAAGGAAGATCATCATCGACCAGAAACCGAACAGCCCGACATCCTTGAAGGCCACAGCCCAAGGGAACAGGAAGGCGACTTCGAGATCGAAAATGATGAAGAGCAGCGACACGAGATAAAACCGCACGTCGAATTTCATGCGGGCATCATCGAAAGCGTTAAAGCCACACTCATAAGCTGAGAGTTTTTCCGGGTCTGGATTGGAATAGGCGACCACGAAAGGTGCGATCAGCAAGGCCACGGAAATGCCGCCGGCCACAGCCATAAAGATCACAAGCGGCAGATAGTCAGAGAGAAGGCTCGACATGCGCTGACCCGAAAGCTGGAGAATTCCAGACTGTCTCATTCAACCACATGAGCGCAGACAGGCCGGACTCAGTGAGGTCGAAGGACGCGCGGAGGAGTATCGCAGCGCAGCGAAGGGCGCAAGATGGCAGGAGGAAGCAGGAGCCTGAATACGTGGCCAATTTGCATTTGGATGCGAACAACTTTCGTCTGATCACAGAAAGCCGAGGCGACCTGCCGCAAGGCCAATCAAAGCCCCCGCCCCGATGGCGACCAAGGGGTTCCGCGACGTCAGAGCGACATTTCCAGCCGACATCATAACTATGCCAAAGCCCAGCACACCGGACACAGCCGCTTGGGCGGTGACCACGCCTGAAGCGACAATGAGCCCCAAAACGATCGGTGGCAGCGCGGATCTGACCACAGAAAACCAGTTTTTAGTCGAAAAGCGTGTGTAGAGCCGCCCGACGATGAAAGCGATGATGCTCGAGGGGATAATGGCGGCGAACGTGGCAGCCAGCAGCCCCGGCAGGCCAGCGACCCGCCAGCCGACCAGCGAGATCATCATGAAATTAGGCCCTGGCGCCGACTGGGCCAGTGCCATGTCACGGGCAAATTCGGCATTGGTGTTGGCCAGCCCCCACGAGGTGATCCGGTGGTTATGTTAGTTGACGATTTGGTTTGACG
>CAINNX010000074.1 GCA_903851305.1 uncultured Hyphomicrobiales bacterium
CAGAAGTTCTACAGTGGCCGGCTGCGCAACCCCAACCAGCTTCGCCGGCCACCCCAGCGCTAGCGTCAAACCAAATCGTCAACTAACATAACCACCGGATCACCTCGTGGGGGCTGGCCAATACTATTGTGCCACAACAAAAAAGACTATTGGTTCAATTCAAGTTTGGCGCCAGTTTCTGGACGGATTCAAGCAGCTCTTGCGGTGTTTTGTAAAGCGAAGCTGTGATGCGTTCGAAATCTTCGGGTGGTCAGACCTCATGAGGTGAGGTGCAGGCGGTCTTAGCACCTACTGCGGCAAGATATTTGCGCAAGTTCGGATTCGTAAACTCTGGTCCTTTATCCGAGGGTCTGTGTGTTGGCATATTCCAAACGTAGACGTATACAAGACCCGGCGATAGCCATAGCGTCCGCACTGGTTTGCGACAAAAATTGCTGAGACAAATCGACTAGACGCGCAACAGCTCACGCCAGTCCGTCGTATAGCGTGCCGACATGAAATTGCGCCGCAATTGCCAGGACGCCTGCAAACCGGTCGCGGCCACCCGAATGGTGCCGCGCCCAAAGCGTTGATTGATGGCATCCATCGCCTGCATGCGTGCCTTGGACACAAGCGTATCTGTTGGCTGGAACAAGGACCCTTGCACGTGATCGGCCGAGACAAGATCAAGCAGCATGACACCAGCTTTTTTATACAAAAAGCCCGATCGCCAGATGGCCGACAGGCCCTTTAATGCAGCCGTGGTGATTTTCCCGCTGTCAGCCGTGGCGACAGATAAATTGACCGTCTGGCTCGCGCGATATTGCCGATCTTGTTTCCGGAAAGAATTGGTCTCGATAAACACCACAATATTGGCTGTCGCCAGATTTTGTTTGCGCATTTTTTCTGCCGCGCGATTAGCATAGGTTGCGACAGCCTCATGCATGTCGTTGAGTATTTCGACTGGTCGCCCGAATGAACGCGACGCCACAAGACTTTTGCGGGGTGGCGAGATGTCCTCAATCTCCAGACAGGGCACGCCACGCAATTCAAGTGCAATCCGTTCAACGGTCACTCCAAAAGCTTGACGGATCAGTTTAGGATCAACGTCTCTCAGATCCAGAGGCGATGTCATGCCTGTTTCTTGCAGGCGCAGCGCCAATCGATGCGCGATGCCCCAAATATCGGTCAATCCGATTTTTTTCAGCGCTGCTATTTGCTGACCATCGTCCATCAGACAAAAGACGCCGCCTGATCGTGCATCGGATTTTGCTATTTTATTGGCAACTTTAGCCAATGTTTTTGTCGGTGCAATTCCGACACTCACAGGAATTCCTGTCCATTGCGCCACGGTCTTGCGCAAATCACGGGCGTGGTTTTCAAGGTCGGCAATGCCATCAAGACACAAAAAAGCTTCGTCAATGGAATAGACTTCCAGGCTGGGTGAAAACTGCCGCAATGTGCGCATCACCCGCGCACTCATATCACCATAAAGAGCATAATTGCTTGAGCGTATCTTCACGCCGAGTCGCTCAAAATTCTCTTTGTTCAAATGCCATGGCGCACCCATCTCAACGCCAAGTGCTTTGGCTTCATTGGAACGGGCAATTACACAGCCGTCGTTGTTGGATAAAACCACGATCGGCTTACCCATCAGTTGCGGCTGAAAGACGCGCTCGCAAGAGGCGTAGAAATTGTTGCAATCAATCAGGGCGATCGGCTTGGTCATGCTGATGGATCACAACATGCGGATCGCGTGAGAGATCACGCCCCAGACTTCAAATGCCGCACCTTCGTGAATTTGTATGTCAGGAAATTTGGGATTTTCAGCCTGCAGATAAACATGCTTCCCGCGCACACGATAGCGCTTGACCGTGAACTCGCCATCCAGCAAGGCCAGAATGACGGCCCCATTGGTTGGCGTCACGGACCGGTTGACCACGGCAATATCATCAGGAAACAACCCGGCTCCCATCATACTTTCACCTGCAATCCGCACGGCAAATGTAGCCGCCGGATTCTTGACCAGCAGCTCATTAAAATCGAGCGGTTGCTCTAAATAATCCTCCGCAGGCGAGGGAAACCCTGCCGCAGCCGTGCAACTGAACAAAGGCGTCTGGATAGAACTACGCGCTGCACCCGCCGCGAGGGGGATAATCTCATAACGCCGGATATGGGGGCTCACAGACATGACATGCTCTCAACTCTAGAGATGGGAACATAAGGTGAACAATTGGCGGGGTCAAGTAAGAGAAGAATCGTACAAATTATTGATAGTAAACAGAATTTATATAATTTGACTTGATATTTGAAAGATTGACGCTGATGGGTGGCGGCAACCAAAACACTCAAAAATGCTCGTTCATAACTGCAGCCAGGGTCAGGCCAAGCGCAGAGACGTGAGGAGGGCCAAGCCATCTCATCAGCTCCATCAAATAACGACAGCCAATATGACTGGTCTTAGGGGATGTTCAAAATGATTGGCCGGAATACTCAACGGGTCACGTTTTCAAAAAAATAAAGTCCTTACTTTTTAGAAAACTCACCCGCGTCGGAAGCTACATCCTGTCTCCTAGCAACACCCGATTGCAGAAAATTAGCACCGCAGGTGGCTAGAAATTTTCAATTTTAATTTCTTATTTGGCCTAACTTGATGATACGTGGAAAGGGTTTGATCCACCTATAGGACACATCTATGAGAGTTACATCACAGATCGGCAAGCTACATGATCATTGAGCGGATCAAACACTGGGCACGTAAAACTCCAGACGCGACAGCAGTCGAAGCATGGTCGCATAATATTAGCTATTTACTTTTTTCCGTCTGATCCAATCGACGAGAATATTCCTTGAGACACAAGGCCTGCCGCCAGGCACTGTCTGCGCTCTATGGGCAGGGGATATTCTTGATCAATGGGTGGTATCGATCGCGGCAAGAAGTGCGGGGTTGCACGTTGTCACCCTACCGAATGGCGACTTACCCGTTTTAGAACGACTCAAAGGTCTTTCAGTACTTTTATTGCCGCAAGCCGATTTTTCACGGATTGCCAGCCAAAGCTTCCCACGACACCTACGAAAGATCATGATTCCAACGGCAATCTATGCACCACCCGTGCTTGCCCAGACAGATTTCAAGATTCCCAAAACGCCCGCAGGTGATCATTTCTGTCTATCATCAGGATCAACCGGAGAGCCAAAACTTATCCGCAGTAAAGCAAAAGACGAAGTCGAAATAGCTGCCATATGCAGACCGGTACCCAAGCATGAGAAGCGTAAAATTGCTCTTTTAAATTGCCCCATTTTTGGTGCGCTGGGATACAAGTGGGGGCTTTCCGTTCTGCACAACGGATACGCGATGATCATAGATCAAAATCCAAACTTCACGGCGACAGTGCTCAGACCAGACATCACAATGGTACAACTGTATCCACAACTGATCCGACAACTTATTCCGCACCTGCCTGAGAAAAACAGTCAAACAGATCTGTCAGTTTTTTTCGGAGGCGGCCATGTACCTTTTGCTCAGATCTCCGAACTGAGGGAGCGATTGAGTCCAAATCTTTTCAATTTGATAGGTGTCAGCGAATTATCGACGCTACTGACCTACACGCAAATTCGCTTAATAGATGACCTAAGCTGGAACCACGTCGTGCCGGGACGGGTGGTAGAGATTGTTGACGAAGAAGACCGGATTCTCCCCTCCGGACAGGAAGGAAGATTGAGAGTCAAGCTTCAGCGTCTTGACGCACATGGCTATGAAGGCGATCCCATAACCAGCCAAAAAACTTTTCGTGATGGCTGTTTTTACACTGGTGATTTAGCAATCTTAGGCGCGGATGGTCGGCTCAAACTAACTGGTAGAGCCAGTGATGCCTTAAGCATCGGCGGCTTTAAAATGTCGACGGCCGCATTAGAAAATAGCATCGCATCCAGCATCGGAAAATGCGTATGCGTTTTTTCTGCAACTAGCCAAGATAACAAAACTGAATTGCATATCGTCGTCGAGGGAACACAAATCCCTTCCCTTTCAGAGCGGGATTCACTCATGACATTGCTGCCTCCAGCTGAAAAAATACATTTCCACAGCCACGATCAATTCGCGCTAAACACCGGAGGCAAGGTAGATCGAATGGCCCTACGCAAGTCCATTTTGGGGGTAATTCAGTGAGGTATAAATTTATGATACTCCCAAATCTTAACAAGCTTGTTGCATCACTGACGTTGCTTCTCAGCCTGGCTTCTCAGCCAGTGGTTGCTCAACTGAGCGACGATACGAAAAAAAACATGACGTTACGTTTTGTGATCGGTGGGGCACCTGGGGGCGTTTACGATTTTTCAGCGCGAATTGTAGCTAGAAACATGCCAGCCTATCTAGGCGCCAATTGGTCGGTGGTTGTCTCCAATGTTGCGGGCGCAGGTTCACTAAATGCAGCTAATTTCGTCTTGAAAAACAGCTCAGACCGCGAACCGATGGTAGCCTCCCTTGCGTCAACGGGTTGTTATGAACAGCTTCATCAACCCTTCATCGATAGCGCCATTTGACGCCACATCCTTCTACTGGTTAGGCAGCACCTCAGCCGGTGAGACGTATTGCGTCACAACGGGCAACAAAGAAAAAAATCGCTCTTTAAATTCAGACTTGATCTTGGGCGCTACAGGCTCTGGCGGTCCATCATCGACATATAACTATCTTCTAAGTCACCTTATAGGATCTAAAACAAAGGTTGTGCACGGATATCAAGGCCCTCAAGATCTTCTTCTCGCCATCGACCGCGATGAGATTGACGCATTCTGTTCATTTTCTCTGAGTGGAATTGAAGATTTATGGGGAGATCGACTTGCATCCGGTGACCTACATCTGATTTACGCCTTTCCAAACTCAGCTCACCAAACCCCTTACCGCAATTCCATCAACGCTCTCGATCTTGTTAAGCCTGAAGATGTCGAAGCGGTGGAGACCTTTCTATCGCAGCAGAGCTTTTCAGAGCCCTACGGCGTGCCCATCTCCACATCAGCAACGACACGAACAGCACTCCGTCTAGCATTTGAAAAAACCATCGCCAGCAATGAATTCAGAAGCGCACACAATCGAAAGATAGCCGCGACATCCACTGCCAATGGCGTGGAAGTTACTACGGCCATTTCAAAAATTATCAATGCATCGCCAGAGACGCAAATTCGCATTCAGCAGATTGTGACACGGTAAAAATCTTGGTTTTCGGTTCTTGCTACTTGAGCATCCTGATGAGCGTTTTGTCTTTCAAGATAAAATGGTGAAACAAGGCTGCGCCGATATGAACGAGAACCAGCGCCAATAGAGCGAAAGCGATCATATGATGCACTGAAATGGCGCCTTGCTCCATCAGCATGTCGGGCGAGAGTAGGGACGGAACATTCCATCCAAAAACATGAATGGGAATTGGAATGATA
Source organism: uncultured Hyphomicrobiales bacterium (assembly GCA_903851305.1). Lineage (GTDB taxonomy): Bacteria > Pseudomonadota > Alphaproteobacteria > Rhizobiales > Beijerinckiaceae > Terripilifer. The sequence goes on from CAINNX010000074.1 coordinate 5,410, forward strand.
GAAAAACATGTCACTACATAGCCAGATGCTATAAGCGTGAGGAGCAAGAGCAACATCAGATTATGATTTATGATAGCTGCCTGATGCAGGAAACCTCTGTTTGAAATCTTTCTCCGATGGAAGATGAATTTCCAAGTCAGCCTTACAATTAAAACCAGTCCGAACAGAAATCCGTAGCTTTTATGCAGCTGGTACAGATCAAACTTAAGCCCACTTGCTTTGACAAGGTTGACCATCGCTAGGCCAAGACCCATTAAGCCCAAAACCCATATTGCGCTGACCCAATGGAGAAAGCGTGCGGGTGCGTCCCATTGATCGGGCAATGTCTCAGTTTGCTTGTTCATATTGTTCCGTTGTGATCTCAAGGTCCACAACATCCGCAATTACAGGAATGCCTGTCACCATACCGTATTTCGAACGTTCAAATGAACCTGTGGCTTTATATCCAAGGCGGCCTTTGTCAGCGAGCCCCGCGTCGACAAAGACATCAAAACTTTCTGAATGCGTCACGCCAAGCAATGTCATATTGCCAGTTATGTGAACTGTTTTGGCAGATGTCTTCTCAATCCCGGTCGAAACGAAAACAGCCTCTGAATGCTGCTCCGAATTGAAAAAGGCAGAGCTACGAATTAAAGATGCCAAAAGGTCAGAGCCCACATCTACTGAGCCTGTTCTAACTTTGAACATGACGCGGCTCTGTTTGGGCTTTTCAAAATCGACGCTGATGTTTCCCTCAAAGTCGTGAAAGACACCCTTTGTCTTTGGCCAGCCTGTGGCATCAACAGCGAAGCTGATCCTGGTTTTCTTCGGATCGATCACCCAATTGGAGCGACCTGACGCCGCATTCAGCGTCAGGCCAACCACAAGGCACGAGATGATAATGCGTAGCCGGAGCATGATGACCATCTCACTCTTCAATGAACTTGTCGCTTGCGACAAAGGCCAGAAAACTGCCCTTTTTAATTCTTACGAACACGAAGAGGTTTTAGCTCTGTCAGGGGTGCCTCATTTGGAAAATTATGGCCTAAAACGACGCAGGAGATTGTCTGCGTGAACCAATCTCGCCTGACAGGCCATGGCACCAACCGTGATGTGTGCGCCGAAGGGCAACATCTGAAAGCTGAGTCTGTCGTATGACTCAAGTAAGCTATTTCAAGCAAGGCAGTCCAATACCCCCTGCGGATATTGCGAGCTAACCTAAACATTCATTAAGATCAGCCTGTTATTGCATAGACGCCTGCCAATAAGCGCCCAACCCCGCCATAGCCCCTGACGCTGAATGAAGTCAAAATCAGAAAAACCATGCGCCGGAATACGAGTTGGGTGATTTAAAGAGGCAAAAGCCCCTTGCCTGACTTAAACTATGGAAACTAAAAAGAAGTGCTGAAAATGGGCCGAGGCTTGGACGTGTCATCTCAACCGCTGATTGAACTCACGGACGTTCGCTTTGGCTATGGCGAACGCCCTGTGTTGGATGGCTTTCATCTGAGCGTGCCCAAAGGTCAGATCGTGGCTGTGATGGGCGGATCGGGGGGCGGCAAAACCTCGTTGCTGAGCCTTATCAGCGGACGCAACACGGCCTGGTCGGGCGAGGTCAATATTGACGGCCATAATATGAGTGGCCTCAGTCCCAAAAAACTTTATGCATTGCGCTCACGCATGGGCATGTTGTTTCAATTCGGCGCGCTCTTCACCGACATGTCCGTTTACGACAATATCGCCTTCCCGTATCGGGAAAAAACAGACCTGCCAGAACCCATCATCCGTGATCTTGTTTTGATGAAGCTGCAAGCTGTCGGCCTTCGTGGCGCTGCGCATTTCATGCCCCATGAACTCTCCGGCGGCATGGCGCGCCGGGTCGCCTTGGCGCGCGCCATTGCGCTTGATCCCATGCTCATGATGTATGACGAGCCTTTTACAGGGCTCGATCCCATTTCCGTTGGCGTCGTTGCGCAACTCATCCGAAAGCTCAACCAAACCTTTGGCCTGACATCCATCATCGTGACACATGATTTGACAGAATCGTTGCGCATTGCTGACCGCGTCGTCATCATCTCGCAGGGCAAAGTCTATCGTGATCTCTCACCACAAGAGGTGCGTGAAAGCCAGGATTCTTTCATCCGACAATTTGCTGACGGCCTGCCTGATGGACCTGTGCCTTTCCATCACGTAGCAAGGCCCTATGCAGAACAACTGCTGTCTGAACTATGATGAACGTGCTTGATCTTATAGAGGGGCTTGGTGCCTCAATCACAGGCAGCCTCAAAAGGCTTGGTCTGCTCGCGCGCTTTTTTATCAATCTGCTGCGCGTGATTGCACCCATGCTCAAGCGCGTTGATTTGCATATCAAGCAAATCTATTTCGTGGGTGTGCGCTCCCTTGCCATCACCATTGTGTCTGGTCTGTTTGTTGGCATGGTATTGGCTGTACAAGGCTATGAAGTACTCCAACGTTTTGGCTCTGTGGAATCCCTTGGGTCATTGGTCGCGCTGTCGCTTGTGCGCGAACTGGGTCCAGTGGTTGCTGCACTTCTGTTTGCCGGCCGGGCGGGCTCAGCCATGACTGCAGAAATCGGGCTTATGGTGGCAACCGAACAAATCGCCGCAATGGATATGATGGCCGTAAACCCGATGGCGCGCGTGATCGCGCCGCGTTTCGTGGCCTCCATCATTGCGCTTCCAATCCTGGCCATGATCTTCTCGACAGCCGGTATTATCGGATCCTATATGGTGGGCGTAGAGTTGATCGGTATTGATTCAGGCGCCTTCTGGTCGCAAATGCGCGTCAGTGTCGATTTCCGCGTGGATGTGCTGAACGGACTTTATAAAGCCATTGTGTTTGGCATTGCCGTCGGCCTCCTCAGCGTCTTTGAAGGCTATTATTCGGCTCCCACCGCCGAAGGCGTTTCGAGCGCCACAACCCGAACGGTTGTGATCTCGTCGCTCACGATCTTGGTTCTGGACTTTGTCCTGACTGTCTTGATGTTTAGAGGGCTGAACTGATGAACCGCTCCCGCACCAACCTTGCCGTGGGCTTTTTCGTCGCACTGGGCATGGCCGCCGTGGTCTTCATGGCTCTGAAAGTCGGAAATCTGGCGAGCTTCGACAGCTCCGAAGGCTATCAACTGGAGGCCCGCTTCGACAATATTGGCGGCCTCAAAGTGCGCGCCCCTGTCAAAAGTGCCGGGGTGGTCGTGGGCCGCGTGGAGGCCATCTATCTTGATGGAGAGACCTACGAAGGCGTGGTGCAGATCCGCATCCGGCCCCAGTATCGTTTCTCCAATGACACAATTGCCTCCATCCTCACCTCCGGACTGCTCGGGGAGCAATATTTAAGCCTAGAGGCAGGCGGGGATCCGCAGTATCTTAACGATGGTGGACGCTTTACAAAGACGCAATCAGCCATGGTCCTAGAGAAACTCATTGCGCAATTTCTCTATAGCAAGGCATCAGAGGGTTCTGGAGATCGGAAATGAAAAGTTCACGCGCCGCAGTTCTGGCCACAGCCTTGTTCGCTTCAATCAACGTGAGCGCGCTTGCCCAGGAACAGCAGGTCAACGATCCGATTGAACCCATCAATCGCGGCATTTTCGCCTTCAACGAATTGCTCGATACGATTCTGATCAAGCCGATCGTGGTTACCTATAACACCGTGCTACCCAAGCCCGTGCGCGCGGGCATCACCAATGTGTTTAGCAACCTTGATGATGTCTTCATTAGCGCCAATCACGTCTTGCAAGGCCGCGGCAAAGATGCCGGAACAAGCTTTGGCCGTGTGCTCGTCAATTCGACCATCGGCCTTGGCGGCCTGATCGATATCGCCAGCATGAATGGTTTGCAAAAGGGCGAGGGGGATTTCGGGCAAACCCTTGGCGTCTGGGGCGTGGACGCAGGACCCTATATTGTTCTTCCCGTGCTTGGACCCTCCAATGCACGCGACACCATTGGTCGCGCCGCACGCATTGCATCTGATCCTCGCACCTATATGCCCAACGCCTGGTCCTATAGCCTGACCGGCCTCGAATATATTCAGCTCAGAGCTGATAATGTCGACAATGCAAAGATGGTCGACAGCTTTAGCCTCGATAAATATAATTTTTCGCGTAGCATATATATGCAGCGCCGTAATTCACTGGTGACGTCCGGCAAGGAAGCTTCATCCTCACCTTAAGATAGGATCAAACCAAAAAATGGCTTCTCTACGCGTTGTTATCTTCGCCATCCTCTCGCTTTTTGTCATAGCGCTTCCGGCTCTAGCTCAAAATAGCACGGAGGATCTGGTGCGGCGCATGGCCATTGATGTCACGGCGGAAGTCCGAAAGAACCCCGACCTCGCCCAGTCACAGACACAACTTGCAGCCTTGGTCGAGCGCCGCTTGATGCCGCATTTTAACTTTGAGCGCATCACTAAGCTTGCCATGGGCCGCAATTGGTCCAAGGCTTCGCCTGCTGAACAACGTCAAATCGTCTCAGAATTTTCCAAGCTCCTTGTGCGCACATATTCAAACGCGCTGGCATCCTTAAAAGATCTTGATGTGCAAGTGCGCGATTCTCGCAAGAATGGAAATGATGTGACCGTGCGCACCCAGATGATCGGTCGCGCAAAACCTGTGTCCATTGATTACAGCCTTGAGAGTGCGGGAGGCAGCTGGCGCGTCTATGACGTGACCGTCGAGGGATTGAGCCTCGTGACAACGTACCGCGACGACTTCAACGGCATGATCAGCTCCTCAGGTGTTGAGGGCTTGATCGCCATGCTCAAGCAAAAGAACGGAAAATGAGCGCGCAAGCGACCGCATTGCTAAAACAGCAAATTGAAAACGATTGCTATATCGTGACACTCAGCGGTGCGCTGACAATGGCGACTGTCACATCATTGTTCAAAGATATGATGGAGCCTTCGAAGGGCGAAACAATCATCATTGATACAAAAGATGTAACCGAGGCCGATTCCAGCGGGCTGGCTCTCCTCACAGCGATCATCCGCCGAGCCCAAAAAAACGGCGCTCATGTTAAATTATTGCCTTTACCGAAAGTCCTCGCCTCTATCATTGAAATTTATGGGCTGGAAGACATCCTATCTGCATATCATGCCTGAATATGGCCTTCTGCGGAGACTGTAGGGAATGCTGTTTCATCTTCGCTACATTCTCCCAATCACTTGCGCCGCTTTTGTCGCTCATGCGACCAGTGCACTCGCAACTGAGCCAGCACAAACAGCAACAGCGGCTGTGATCTGGGGAGACCGCGTTAAGGGTAAGAGCTATCGCATCCAAGAGCAGGTAGCGAGCGATGGCCTCTACCGCACTTACATATTTGACACGAGCGTTGGCCAATTCACAGTCATTGGTGATGCCCTTATGGCGCGACGCCTGCACGAATATTCTGTTTTTGAGAAGATGCAGGAAGATTCAGGCTTCGAACATTTTTTTGGCTCATTGGGTTCATCTGTTGCAGCCCCGTTTCGCTTTGGTGGCCAGCTTTTGACAAGCCCGATTGATACAACAAAGCAATCTCTTCAAGGCGCTGGAAATTTCTTTGATGCGCTTGGTGCATCGGGTGAAAACAAAAATCCAGAGCGCGGCAGTTTGATCGGGGGCATGCTTGGCACCGATCAGGCCCGACGGGAATTGGCGGCGCAGATGAAAGTCGACCCGTTCACAGATTTTGCGCCCTTGACCAATCGCCTGCAGGAATTAGCTGCCGCACGCGGCGCGGGTGCCCTGTCCGTGAGAGGCACAATGATGGCTATTCCGGGGGGCGCCGCACTTCCCTCTATGACCATCAACGCCACCCGCACAGTGGTCTATACCGTCTCGTCTGCAAGCACAGCAGAAGAACTACAAGTTGCTCTACAAAGCAAAACGACGGGCCAAATTATTCGCGATGCAAAAGAGAAATTGAACAAACATGCGAGTGCCGAGACCCTCGAAAATTTTACCACCAATCGCAATTTCACGCCGACTGACATTTATGCGATTGCGCTGTCACTTGAGCAAATCAAAGCAGCCAATACAAATATCGTTTTAAAAAAATGTGCTGACGTTGATGACAGCACCAATGCCTATTTACGCCGACGTCAGGCTGAAATGTATGCGGGATTGCATCGCACCCTATCCATTGACTCATTCTTTGAAAGCAACGGCTTTCTCCTGGCTAAATTGAAAGACCGCCGGATTTTACTGGCCATGCCCGCCGATCATATTCTCTGGACAGATCGCAACAGGCAGGAATTTACCGACCTGCAAAACAGTTTGCGTGATCAAATGGCCAAGAAACCACTCAAAACCAATATGGACAAAATGCTTGTCGTCACGGGTGAGTTTTCTCCGATGGCGAAGACGGAGCTCAATAAGCTCAATTGGGAAACAGCGCGCGTATCGCTTCCTGCGTTTTGAAGCTTCATCATCATTTGAGATTTTGCGTGGCCTGCCCCCTGAAAAGCGATCCTCCCTGAGGTATGGCGGATAAGCCTTGAGGCGCAGCTGAGCTCTTCCCAGCTACGCCATATTCAAGATTTGAACACCCAAATCCCTCTGGTCGCGCGCTTCAGCTCTTCCAGAGGTGGCTGAACTGCGCTGCTACGATATCTTCAAGAGCCAGTGGCTTGTCGGTCAACCTGTTTGCCATAGCGAACTTGTTCAATCCATCCACAACATCGGGCGAGATGGCGGCATCATAGAACGGAGCATCGCGGCTGATGAGGATTGGCATGACCTCCGCCTCTTCTTCACCGGGAAAGAGCTCATCGCAGACGGTCTTTGACAGCGACGGATCGGCCTGAAGCGCTTTCTGCGTCGCCACGATGGCACGCACGGCCGCGGCGGCGACTTCAGGCTCCTTTTCAATCAAGGCTTCGGTGACTGTCAGCGCCGCGAAGTTGTAGCGATGCGCGCCTGGTGGTCCATCGCCCCGGCGAAGGTCGAGGTGTAACTTCGCAACACCCGCTTTTTCGGCGAGCGCCAGCCGCATGCCGTTGCCCCAGAACCCATCGGCATGGTTCTGCTGGATGGCCGACACACCATCACGGCTGTGCCACTCGGAATCGGTCGGCAAGCTCTCGACGATACGCACTTCATCATGGTCCATGTCGAGACCGGCCTCCACGAACATGTGGCGCAGCGCCGTGCGCGGAAAGGCGAAGGACGAGGAGATGCGCAGACCCTTCAGCGCCTTGATGTCGCCGCGTGGAATGTCGAGATCCTTGCGCACGCCCAAGAACCAATAAGAGTTCTGCGATAGCGCGCAGAGCAGTTTAGCGCCCTTCCAGGCCGGGAAGGCGCGGGTTGCAGCAAACGCCGGCCCGCCAAAGAAATGAATGCCGCCGTCGCGCAGCTGCTCTGGCCCATGCTTGGCACCGTATTCAGGCACGAATTCGACGTCGATCCCTTGCTGCTTGAAGAAACCGAGTTTAACCGCCGCCGTCGCTACAAAATACGAGGGTGAGTCCACGTCCGCGACCATGAGCCGATATGTAGGCATTGATGTCCTCACTGCGCTGTTCACAGCGTCCGAGTTGATGATTGAACCGCCCCTAGTTTGCCGGAGGCCGACTTGAATTAGCTAGTCTGCCATAGAGACATTTTCGAGGGCATCGTAAAAGCCCGCCTCGCTTTCGGCACGATCCAGCGTCCTGCCTCCGTGGAATTGAGAAAGCAAATTATAGCTACACCGGCCTGAGCATAGACGGGCGGCTTATGCTCTGAAGCTTGGGTGACTGGCGGATGACGCAGTCCGCCCGAACCAATCTCGCCTCGCTAATGCAAATACAGGGAATTTACAGGGAAATACAAGAGACCCTGGCCCGAAAATTCAGGCCATTTTCCTGATTTTCTCCCGAAAACTGGCTACTTCCGGCCGACAGGAATGAATTCAGAACAGGGAATTTAATGCGCCGGATCAGGAAATCTGCGGGAAGAATTCAGGCCGCGACAGAAATAAAAAAACCGGCACGTAAAGGGCAGAGTTTACAAATCAAGCCTTGGTTGAAATCCCCAATTGCTCCAGGTGTTTATTGAAATTATTCACCTCAAAAAACTCTTGACGATCGGGGCTGACGGTATATTTTCAGTTGTGTCGAAAAGCTTGAGAGGCTCGGCGTCCTCCTTACGAAGCAATCTGCATCGTGAGAGCGAGTAAACCTAGCGGCCAGCCCCCCGGCGTGGGCTTGGGCAGCATCCGAAACCTGAACCAACGTGCGTGCTGCACGGAGGTCCAAGCTTGGAGGCGCCCATGCCCCGGAACCGTAAGACTGCGCATAAAGCAAACCACCAGAACCAGACCGAAGCCCGGTTCAACTCGGCCCAAGCCGAGCTGATCCCGATCCTCGAATTCGTGGCCGTCCGGGATCTCAAACCCTCGCCCAAAAACCCCCGCACCCATTCCAAAAAACAGATCGAACAGATCAAAAAGAGCGTTCTGGAATTCGGGTTCACTTCACCGGCCCTCATTGACGAGAACAACTGGTCTGCCCCCTGAAAAGTGGTCCTCCCTGATGTATGGCTTATAAGCCTTGAGGAGGAATACGCATGGGTAGGAAAAGGCACAAGGCGGA
>CAINNX010000075.1 GCA_903851305.1 uncultured Hyphomicrobiales bacterium
GCATCGAGCTGAACGTCGATGGAAAGTCGCATACCATAGACGCAGATCCGGATATGCCGTTGCTCTATGCCCTGCGTGATGATCTGGGTTTGCGAAACCCGAAATTCGGCTGCGGCCTTGCCCAATGCGGCGCCTGCACGGTGCTGATTGACGGCCAGCCGGTCCGCTCCTGCTCCATGCCAGTTGATGCGATCGGCAAGGGCAAGATCACGACCATGGGTGGCCTTATCCAGAACGGCAAGCCACATAAGGTGCAGGAAGCCTTCATCGCCGAGCAAGTGCCACAATGCGGCTATTGCATGAACGGCTGGGTGATGACGACCGTTGCCCTGCTCGAGAAAACCCCGAAGCCCACTGATGCCCAGATCGAAGAAGCGCTCACCGGCCTGAAGTGCCGTTGCGCGACACACGCCTCGATCATGCGCGCTGTGCGCCGCGCAGCGACTGCTTGAGGGGAGACACACACATGAACACGCAACTCAATCGTCGTCATTTCCTCGCCACGGGTGGCGCACTGACGATTTCCGTTCTGATGCCCGGCGAACAAGCGCGTGCCGCTGTCGCTGGTCTCGACAAGCGCCCGCCGCTCGATCCCAAGAAGCTTGCTTCTTACATTTCGATCCGCGCAGATGGCTCGGCCATCGCTTATTTCGGCAAGATGGACATGGGCCAGGGCACCGATGTCGGCGTCGCGCAGATGGTGGCTGAAGAGCTCGATTTGCCGGCTGAAAAGGTCATCGTGCTTGCAGGTGATTCCGGCACCAGCCTCAATCAGGGTGGCGCATCGGGTTCAACCGGCGTTTCGCATGGCGGCGCGACGCTGCGCAATGCAGCCGCTGAAGCCCGCTATGTGATGATGGAAATTGCTGCCAAGCAACTCAATGTGCCGATGGAAGATCTGGTCACCGCCAATGGCGTGATCTCGTCCAAGTCCGATGCGTCGAAGAAAATGACTTACGCTGAAGTCGTCGGTGGCAAGTGGTTCGACACGGAAGTCGAATGGAACGGCAAGGTCGGCAACGATCTCTCTATGAAGACACGCGCCAAGCTGAAAGACCCGAAAGATTATAAGGTCTATGGGACACCGGTGCCGCGCCGTGACGTGGAATATAAAATGCTTGGCACCGACGATTATGTCGTCGACATCAAAGTGCCCGGCATGCTGCACGCCCGCACCATCATGCCGCCCCGCGCTGGCGCTGTGCCGGTGAAGGTGGATGAAGCCTCCATCAAGGATATTCCTGGTGCCAAGGTTGTGTTTGAAAAAGCACTGCTTGGCGTTGTTGCACCAAAGGAATGGGATGCCATCAAAGCGTCTCGTCAGCTCAAGGTGACGTGGTCGGATGTGCCTGCGCCCTTCCCTGATCAGAAGGATCTCTTCACCCACATTCGCAATGCGAAAGTGCTGAAGGCTGGCGGCTCACCCAAAAATGTCGACCCCGCGAAAGTGGAAGAAGCATTCAAGGGTGCCGACAAGGTGATTGAGGCGACCTATGAATGGCCGTTCCAGTCGCATGCCTCGATGGGCCCTGCCTGCGCGGTTGTTGATTACCAGCCCAACGGCATCACCACTTTGTGGACCGGTTCCCAGAAGCCGCATTTCGCGGGTGACGGCGTGGCCAAGATTTTGGGCCTCAAGCCTGAGCAGGTGCGTGGAATCTGGGTCGCTGGCCCCGGTTCCTATGGCCGCAATGATGCGGGCGATGCTGCCGTTTATGCGGCGCTGTTCTCAAAGGCGACCGGCAAGCCCGTGCGCTATCAGGGCATGCGTCACGAAGGCTCCGGCTGGGACCCCAAGTCTCCTGCCTCGATCCACACGATCCGTGCTGGCATCAAGGATGGCAAAGTCGTCGCGTGGCACTTCCACTCGAAGGCTTTCGATCGTCTCAATGTGTCGTCGAATGAATCTGATCCGTCAGACAACCTCGGCGCACAGGCCGTTGGTTTCCAGGCCAAGCCCGGCCTCACCTATGGCACACCGGAAGAATCCTATGCCTTCCCGGTGAAGCAGCAGACCTGGGAAGTCATTCCGCCGTTCCTCGACGTGATGAATCCATTGCGCTCATCGCATCTGCGCGATCCGCTGGGTCCGGAAATTCACTTTGCCAATGAAGGCTTCATTGACGAAGTGGCTTTCTCACTCGGCCAAGATCCAGTGGCCTTCCGTCTCGCCACAGCAACCGAACAGCGCGACAAGGACGTGCTGAAGGCTGCTGCCGATAAGGCGGGCTGGAAGCCACACACGGCTGCCACGAAGACGAAAAAGGGTGATGTGCTGACGGGCATGGGTATTGCCTATTCGCAGCGCAACGGAACCCGCGTCGCCATTGTCGCGGAAGTCGATGTGAATGTGAAAACCGGCAAGGTGCACGCACGCAAGTTCACGGTGGCGCATGATTGCGGCGTCGTGATCAACCCGCGCCTGCTCACACAGGGCATTGAAGGCAACATCTGCCAAGGCCTCTCACGCGCGCTGCATGAAGAAGTGACGTTCAGCAATGAAACGGTGACCAGTGTTGACTGGCTGACCTATCCAATCCTGGACATAACCGAGCGTCCGCATGAGATCGACGTTGTGCTCATCAACCGCCAGACTATTGCGCCATCAGGCGCAGGTGAAGGCTCGATGCGCCCCGTTGTCGCCGCTGTTGCCAATGCGATCTATGACGCAACCGGCGTGCGCCTGCGCCGCGGCCCGTTCACGGCCGAGCGCCTGAAGGCAGGCATGGCCTGATCCATTTCAGGATTTGGAAAACAGAAAGCGCCGGTGGCAACACCGGCGCTTTTTTATTGTGCACCCTGCGCAGTCATTGCTTCGCTTCGCTCGCAATGACGAACTATGTCATCGGAAAGATGTCGATAATGACTTGCGCCAACACGCCTGAGAGCGGTGCCAGCGGCAGTGCGGAGACAACCCGCACCACGACAAAACGCCAGCCCATCAAAGGCAGCTCATAGATCAGCACGCGATGGAGCGCGACGACCGACCAGGCGGAGAGAAACGCCACAACCTGCGGAAAGCCAGCGCCCGCCTGCAACAGCACGACAACAACCGGGAAAGAGACGCTCGGGCCGGAAGGAATAAACGCACCAATCAGCGAGGCGAGCAGAATACCGTAAATGCCGCTGTCGGGCCCGATGTGATGGGCAATCGGCCCAGAAGGCACGAGCTTGCTGACAAAACCCGCTGCCAGAATGGCGAGCGCCATGCGCGGCAGAACGGCGAGAAAACGCTCGACCGACATAACCGTGCCCTGTTTCACAATATGCGGCTGGCGACGCGCCGCCACAATCGCGAGGCCTAGCGCGATCAGAAATAGAACAATGGTGGAGACGTCGAGCATCAGGATTGCTTGTCTTTCTCGATGCTCATCGGAATTTTTGTTGCCAGCCATGCAGCCAAAAAGGGAAGCGGCAAACAGGCAATATAACGCATGATCAGAAAGGTCGGCCCCAGCAGCGGCAATTCCCAGATCAGCAAACGCTGAAACCCGAGATTGGACCAAGACACGAGATAGGCAATCAGCGGCGCGCGACCTGTGCCTGATTCCGCCAAGGCGCTGACCATCGGAAAGCTGGTCATCGGACCACCCGGCGTCAGCGCACCAATGGTTGTGGCAATCGCGACACCTTTCGCACCCGAGCCTTCACCAATCCATTTGGCGACAAGCTTGCGCGGGATCATCAATTGCAAGAAAGACGCAACGAGAAGTGCTGCTGCGAGCTTGGGGACAATTTTCGACATCATGATGAGGTCTGATGAGAAGCTTTCCATGAAAGCCTCGCGTCCCTCGACAAACCAGCAGGCAATGCCTGCTGCAAATACCATGGCTATCATCACCAGAAGCGAGCGATCAATCGCTTTGGGTAGCGGCCTGAATTTTGGGAGGGGTGGTGTGTCGTTGGTCTCGCTCATGCCTCAGGCGCGCAGAGCCGTAAGCATGGCTTCGATATAATCGCGTTCATGCGCAATCACGAGCATTTTGGCATAGGGACGCAAGGCTTTCAGCGAACGATCAACCGTATCCTGCTCGTAAGATCCCTGCGGCACGACCAGAGCCACCAGCGTTTTGTGATATTGCGTGCACAATTCTGCAATCACCGACACACAAGCAGCATCTTCGCCAGCACCTGCAATCACCACAACACAATCGGCATTGGCGACTTCGCCCACCAGATCACTGGTATGACCTGCCAGATCATTCAGCCAGGCTTTGACATTGTCCCCGCCCGATTGCTCGAAGGACAGCGATTTGAAAAAAGCAGCGCCATTCCATTGTTTCTTGGAAATATCATCAACAAGTCGCGCAGCCTCAGAATCCAACGCGATCACCTTGACGGCACGCGGCTTGGAATTGGGAGTCTGGATGCGAAAGCGAGCTTCTTGAGCGGTCGTAACGCGGGCCGATTCACTCAGGAGCATGATGATGTTTCCTTGTGCTCAACCTTCTCCCAGAGGGAGAAGGTGCCTGCGGAGCAGGCGGATGAGGGGTGACAATCAAACGGGGTGAGAGAGTAACTCCTCACCCCGCTCTTTCAGAGCGCCCCTCTCCCACTGGGAGAGGGTAAGTGCATCAGACCGAAGTCTGTTTCACGCCGACTTTGGCAATAAGAGCTTCCTTGGCGGCATCCTTGTAGGGCTGGTCCGGCGGTAGAATAACGGCAGCCGAACGCACCTTCATGTCTTCGACTGTGCGGCCTGGAGGCAGCACGCCCTTTTCATGAAGTGCCTTGGCCGCGCGCATCAGACGATGGCGGGCCATGATAATGCCGTTGTCGGTGCCAACCAGGTTTTCCTTGGTGCGATCACAGATCGGGCCCATCGATTCCTGCAAGGACGCGTCCTGCATGCCGATGCCTTCAACACCCGAAAAGGTACGACCAGCCTTCTGCGCTTCACGGTCAATGAGGTAATCATTGTCCTTGTTGGCGAGCGGGCGATAGGTGCCCGGCACGTAGCGCACATGGATACCCTTGCCGTCTTTCATCGCCTGACGTTCATTGTCGCTCAGCGGGCGGGTCGGATGGTAATCGAAGCTCCAGGCCGTGCAGCTTTCGTCATCGATCGGAACCCAGAAATGGCCGTGGATCGGGTGATCGCCACGCGGCGGAACCATGGTGAAGCACGGCATGACCCAAGGCGTGATGCGCCAGTAGAAATTGCCCTCTTCCGCATTGCGACGCGCGCCGATGTAGAGACCACCGGGGGCCTCAACAACTTCGAAAACAGGCTTGGAATCAGCCAGATTGTATTTGTTACCCGCCGCGCCCTTGAACAACGGATCATTGTTCAAATCACCGCGATGCAGGAAGGACACGTGGCTGGAATCGATGCCGCCTTCCATGGCCTGCAGCCAGTTGTTTTCCTGCAGACGTTTGGAGGTGAAGCTCTGGTTGAGCGGCACGGTGGCAAATTCCCACTCGGGCTCGGGTGGTGTCGTTTCGGTCGGGCCCATATAGGTCCACAACACGCCACCCTTTTCGATCAGCGGGTAGGACTTCAGCTTCACCTTTTTGGCATAGCCGGATTCTTCGGGCTCTGAGGGGACGTCGACGCACTGGCCGGTCGTGTCGAACTTCCAGCCATGGTAGGGGCAGCGAAGACCGCATTCCTCATTGCGGCCGAACCACAGCGACACGCCACGATGAGCGCAGAATTCGTCGATCAAGCCGAGCTTGCCTTCCGAATCGCGGAACGCGATCATGCGCTCGGACAGCACTTTTACGCGCACCGGCGGACAATCATTCTCAGGCAGTTCTTCTGACAGCAGGATCGGCAGCCAATAGCTGCGGAACAGATCCCCCATCGGTGTTCCCGGACCCGTCTGGGTAACAAGTTCGTTCTGTTCTTTCTTCAGCATGATGCGCTCCCGTGGCTTGTCCTGACCCGCAACCCCTCCCTCTGATAAAAGGCCCGGAATAATGGGCAGGAGGGCGTTGACCGCTGTCGGGACACTTGTTATTGAACCGGCCAGTTCCTTCATACGGAACGCTGTTCCGCAGCCGACCTGATCCTTTCCTAAATCAGGCGGAATAAGACGTCAACGAGGAGTCCGAAATGCCGCAGAGGATCGATTTGTGCAAAACCACTGATGTCGACGAGGGCACCGCCATCAAGGTGGAAACCGGCGACCTGGTTCTTGCCGTCTTTAACCTGAACGGCGCCTTTTATACCATGGATGATCTGTGCTCGCATGGTCCGGGCTCCCTTTCGGAAGGCCCGATCTGTGATGATGTTGTGGAATGCGATTTCCACAACGGATCGTTCAACATCAAGACCGGCGAAGTGGTTGATCCGCCCTGCATGATCCCGCAGAAGACCTATCCGACCAAGATCGACGGCGACACGGTCTATATCGAAGTCTGATTTTTCAGGCCGGCGTGTCCTGCGCCGGCCTTTTAGATGACAGGCGTAACCTATGGCCGTTTCCACAAAGGCGAAAAAGGCTGTGCTGCAGCGCGTCAAAGCTGCTGCGGACATGGTTGCACCTGTAAAAAAGCCAAGACCCGCCCCCCAGCGCCTGTCTTCGGTCGCCATGGCTGTTCGCTTGCTCAAATGCTTTTCTGAAGGTGAGGCCGAAATTGGCGTGACCACGCTGTCGCGCCGCTTGGGTGTGGCCAAGAGCACGGTCTATCGCCTTGCCTCCACGCTGGTCTCCGAAGGCCTGCTCGAACAAAACCCCGAGACGGAACGCTATAGGCTCGGCATGTCGCTCTTTGGCCTTGGCGCGCTTGTGCGCCAGCGCATGAATGTGGCCACCGATGCGCGCCCCTTTCTTTTCCATTTGCGCGAAGCCACTGGGGAGACGGTGCATCTGGCCATTCTGGAAGGCGCAGAAATTGTCTTCGTGCTGAATCTGGAAAGCAACCAAGCGATCCGCATGCGCGCCGACTTGGGCGCACGCAAGCCGGCTTTCTGCACAGCCGAAGGGCGCGCCATGCTGGCTTTCCAGTCGCCCGAAATTGTCGATGATCTATTGGGTGACGTGCTCGTGCCACGCACACCCAAGACGATCACCGATCCGCGCGCCATTCGCAAAGCGCTTGAGACCATCCGTCAAACCGGCTTTGCCACCGAAGATGAGCAAAGCGAGCTTGGCATGCGCTCGGTCGCAGCCCCCATCCGCAATGCCAATGGCCGCGTGATTGCCGCCATCGGTCTGGCTGGCCCCATTCAACGTATTTCGAACGAGGCTTTGGCTTCTTTCGCACCCCTTGTTGCCGATGCTGCAAGGACAATTTCCGCTCGTCTGGGCTATAATTCGCTGATGAGCGCTTGAAACAACACCACCAAGGATCTCGATAAAAATGAAACAGATCACGATCACGGGCGGACAAGCTTTTCCTTGCGAAGACGATGACACGATTCTGCGCGCCGCTCTGCGCGCGGGCCTCGCCTTTCCTTATGAATGCAATGTTGGCTCCTGCGGCAATTGCCGTTTTGAGCTGATTGAGGGCGAAGTCGAACACGAGCGCAAGGATAGCCCCGCCTATACGGAGCGCGATATTCAGCGCAAGCGTTGGCTTGGTTGCCAGGCCAAACCGCACAGCGATTGCAACATCAAGGTGCGCCTGATCGATCATTACAAGCCGCAGATTTTGCCCCAGCGCGTGCATGGCACGTTCACCGGCCAGCACGATATTACCCATGACATTCGCGAATTCCGTTTCAAGCTGGATGAGCCTGTCATGTTCCTGCCCGGCCAATATGCGCTTTTGCATGTGCCGGGCATTTCAGGTGGCCGCGCTTATTCCATGTCCAATATCACTGATGATGGCATGGAATGGCACTTCCAGATTCGCCGCGTGCCCAATGGCCAATGCACGACCGCTTTGTTTGATCGCCTGACAGTCGGCGAGAAAATCGGCCTCGATGGCCCCTATGGCATGGCCTATCTGCGTGAAGATGCCGAGCGCGATATCCTGTGCCTTGGTGGCGGCTCGGGGCTGGCACCAGTCATCTCCATTGCACGCGGCTGGGCACGTTCCGACAAGCTGAAAGGCCGCAAACTGCATTTGATCTATGGTGGCCGCACACCGGACGATATTTGCGGGGAAGACATGCTGAAGGAACTGCGCGGTTACGGCGTGGACCTGCATTATTATCCCGTCGTCTCCATGCCGGAATCGGGAAAGTGGAGCGGCCTCACAGGCTTTGTGCATGATGTCGCCGCACAGACTTTTGGTGACGGTTTGAAAGATATGGAAATCTATTTCGCTGGCCCACCGATGATGGCCGAAGCCGTCATGCGCCTCGTGGTTGAAAAGAAGATTCCCACCACACAGGTTCACTACGACCAGTTTGTGTAACAGACACCACGTCATTGCGAGCGAAACGAAGCAATCCAGAAAGCCTCACGTGTAGACCCTGGATTGCTTCGTCGCTTCGCTTCTCGCAATGACGCAGAATAAAAACCGAAAACAGGAAACGCCCCATGTCCAAACTGCAACTCTCGCTCGCCTGCTGGAATTATGATCGCACGCGCGCGCTCGCCGATGGCTCTGTGCAGCCCGATGGCATTGATCTCAACTATCTCGACATGCCGGTGGAAGAGACCTTCTTTCGCATGGTGCGCTTTCGTGAATTTGACGTCGCGGAAATGTCGCTCTCGTCTTACACGGTCTCGCTGTTCAAAGACCCCTCGCCCTTCATCGCGATTCCCGTCTTTCCGTCGCGCTTCTTCCGTCATTCCTGTATCTATGTGAGCGCCAAATCTGGCATCAAGACGCCGAAGGATCTCATCGGCAAGAAGATCGGCGTGCCCGAATATCAGATGACCGCGCCGGTCTGGATCCGCGGCATTCTCTCCGAGCATTATGGCGTGCCGGTTGATAGCGTCACCTACTATACGGGTGGCGAAGAAGAACCGGGCCGTCCTGAAAAGCAGGGCCTTGATCTGCCCTCCAACATCAAAGTGAAATCGATCCCTCAGGACAAAACCATTTCGCAAATGCTGCGTGATGGCGAGCTAGATGCGTTCCACACAGCGCGCGCACCCTCGACGCTGGATGGCATCAATGTGCTGCGTCTCTTCCCAGATTATGCGCAAGTCGAGCGCGACTATTACCGCAAGACGAAAATATTCCCGATCATGCACACGGTCGCTATCCGCCGCGAAGTTTATGAAAAGAACCGCTGGATTGCCCAAGCTCTGTTCAAGGCCTTCCACGAAGCGCAGCGGCGCACCTATGAAGACCTAAAAGAGACTGCCGCCCTGAAAGCCATGGTGCCGTGGCTCGGCGCTGTCATGGATGAGACGCGCGCAGAAATGGGTGATGATTACTGGGCCTATGGTCTGGATAAGAATTACGAGACGCTGCAGACCTTCCTTGGATATCATTATGAGCAAGGCCTCTCGAAGCGCCTGCTCAAGCCCGAAGAATTGTTTGCGCCTGAAACGCTGGAAGCGTTTAAAATTTGACGAAAAGAAAACGCCGCCCTTCGAGGCGGCGTTTTTGTGTCGTCATTGCGAGGAGGCCGAAGGCCGACGTGGCATTCCAGAGCCAACATGTGCGGATGACTGGATTGCTTCGCTGCGCTCGCAATGACGGCGCGGTAGTGTCACACCAACAAAAAAGGCGGGCCTAAGCCCGCCTTTTCTTTATGCCCAATCAGCCGGTTTCGGCGGCAGCGTCTCAAGCTCTTTCTCGTAAGCCTCTTGCATGCGCGGCTCGAGGCCGTGTTTGGCAAGAGCGCTTGAGAACATGTCGCGCACTTGCTTGGTCTCATCCGCATAATCGATCTGAAATCCACCCATGCGGCGCGAAATCCATGACATCGGCACACCTTGCGTGTTGCGCGGCGACCAGTTTTTGAACGCGAGATAGCGCGCAGGTGCTGCACCTGCATTGAAATGCTGGTGGAACCAGGCATTCGGCGGCACGATCAATGTGCCGGGCTTCCACTCGTAGCGCTGCGGCTCACTGCCTTCCGGCCACATCAAGGAATAGCCCTCACCCGAGAGCACGATCACATGCGCGCCCGGTCCATGGTGATGGGCCTTCTTGTAGGTGCCAACCGGGAATTGCGAAATGTGGCTCGCCATCATGCCACCCGACATGTTGAAGCGGATATGGCCGCCACCCGCACCGCGCTCTTTGGCGCTGATGAGCGGCAGATTGACGGCATCCGGCACGAAATTGGTCTTGAGCAGAAAACCCTCAGGCTCTGTCTTGGCGGCGAAGAAATCCGGCTCGCCATTGAAGCGTTGCGTGAAATCATATTTGTGATTGAAGACGAATTCCGGGTCGCCATAGAGATTCAAAACGGAAGGGCAATAAGTCACGCCGACATAGCGTGCGGGCTGCTGACCCGATCCATTGAAATGCTGGAACCAGCAATTCAGCGGAATGCCGAAAATGGCGCCTTCTTTCCATTCAAAGGTCAGGCTCTGGCCCTTGTCGTTCCACACTTTCGTGGAGCCACGACCCGAGAGGATCAAAACCATTTCATCAAACAGCTGACGGCGTGGCGCGAGCTTGCCGCCATTGGGAATTTCGCAAACATAGCAATCGTTCGATGTGCGCGAGGCTTCATGATTGATGAAGACGCCTTTGCCGCCGCGCTCAGCCCATGGCTTGAGATCAACGATTTTGAGGTCTGGCACATAATGCGCGCTGATAATGTCGAGGCCCTGGCCGCGCACCCATTTCAAATAGGGCGTGTCTTTTTCCGTTGCGAATTTATTCGCCATTTCGGCGGAAACGGTGGCGTCCTTGGCCATGCGGCTCTCTCCCCAATTTTAGCCCGTCATTGCGAGCGAAGCGAAGCAATCCAGAAGGATGCTTCGTCTGGCTAATTGCTTCGTCGCTTTGCGCCTCGCAAAGTCGACGAAAAAGGGCGGAGTAAAAACTCCGCCCTCTGGTTTTGTCGATTAAGCGGCCGGCTTTGGCGGCAGCGACTCGAGTTCTGTCTTGTAGGCCTCGTCCATCTTCGGCTCGAGGCCGTTCTTGGCGAGTTCGTTCGAGAACATGTCGCGGACCAGCGTGCTCTCATCAGCGTAATCGATCTGATCGCCGCCGATGCGACGCGAGATCCAGGCCTTCGGCACGCCCTGCGCATTACGCATCGAGACGACTTCATGCTTGAACGCGAGGTAGCGAGCAGGTGTCTTGCCGGTGTTGAAGTGCTGGTGGAACCACATGTTCGGGGGCACGATCATGGTTCCGACTTCCCAATCATAGCGCTTGGGTTCATCACCTTCCGGCCACATCAGCGAATAGCCTTCACCCGACAGGATGATGACGTGCGCGCCCGGACCATGGCAATGGCCCTTCTTGTAGGTGCCAATCGGGAACTGCGAAATGTGGCTGTTCATCGAGCCCTTCGCCATGTTGAAGCGGATGTGACCGCCACCCGCACCACGTTCCTTGGCTGTGATCAGCGGCAGGTTGACAGCGTCCGGCACAAGGTTGGTTTCGAGCAGAAGACCCTTTTGTTCACCCTTGTTGGAGAAGTAATCAGGCTCGCCCGCAAAGCGCGACTTGAAGTCATAAGCTGTGTTGAACACGAAATTCGTGTCTTCATACAGGTTGATGACCGGAGGCGCATTGGTCACGGAGACGAAGCGAGCTGGCGTCGTGCCCGAGCCATTGAAATGCTGATGCCAGGTGTTGAGCGGGATCGCGAAGAGCGCGCCTGCACCCCATTCGAAGGTGATGCGCTTGCCTTCGTCGTTCCAGACGGTCGTGGAACCACGACCTTCGAGCACGAGGATCATTTCTTCAAACAGCTGTCGCTGCGGCTCAAGCTTCTTGCCCGGTGCGATTTCGCAAACGTAGCAATCATTCGATGTGCGCGAGGCTTCATGGTTGATGAAGACGCCCTTACCACCGCGGCGCGCCCAATCCTTCAGCTCGACAGTGCGCAGGTTCTGCACATAATGCGCGCCTATAATATCGAGGCCTTCGGAGCGCACCCAACGCAGATAAGGTGTGTCCTTCTCGGTGGCGAATTTCTTCGCCATTTCGTCCGAGACAATTGCGTCTTTTGCCATTTTCTTCTCCTTTGGCTTCTTTGATTAGGCTGCGTTGCGCGCCGACGAGATATCGGGAATAGCAACGCATTTTTCGGGATTCATGCGAACATGAATTTTGTCGCCAATCGGTGTACGCATCGAGGGATGCGCACGCGACAGCAGGGTGAATTCACCTATCTTGATCTGGAAATCGACGAAATCACCCAGAAACACTTTCTGGTCCACCATGCCGGAGGTGGTGTTGAGACCGCTGCCTGCGGGCGCAGCCTCTTCAAACACTTCCACATCTTCAGGGCGGATCGACACAGTGACGGCCATGTTTGGCGCCAGCGTCTGTACAGCATGCACCAACATGTCACCAGCCGGCGTGCGCACATTCCAGCGGCCTGTGGCCGTGTCCATGCCCAGCACCGTGCCATCGATGAAATTCGTCGTGCCGATAAAGTCGGCGACGAATTTCGTGCGCGGATGTTCATAGATTTCGCGCGGCGTGCCGACCTGCACGATACGGCCTTCGTTCATCACGGCGATCTCGTGGCTGAGCGCCAGCGCTTCGCCCTGATCATGGGTAACATAAATGGTTGTGAGACCCAGTTCACGCTGGATGCGCTTCAGTTCGAAACGCATGCGATCACGCAGCTTGGCGTCTAGGTTAGACAGCGGTTCATCGAGCAAGAGCAATTCCGGCTCCATGACGAGCGCACGTGCCAGCGCCAAGCGCTGCTGCTGGCCGCCTGACAACTTGGTCGCTTCGCGATCCGCATATTGCTCCAACGCAACGGCGGACAAAACGCGCATCACTTTTTCGCGGATCTCCTGGGCTGTCATTTTGGTCTTGCGCACTTCCAGCGGGAAGGCCGCATTGGCAAACACGGTCATGTGTGGCCAGATCGCGTAGGACTGGAACACCATGCCAAAATTGCGCTGGTTCGGCGGAATGAAAATCTTCTTCTCCGACGAATAGACTGTGCGGCCGTTGACGACGATCTCGCCACCCACTGGGCGTTCAAGGCCAGCAATCGAGCGCAGCGTTGTCGTCTTGCCGCAGCCAGATGGCCCCAGCAGGGTAAAGAATTTGCCGGCCGGAACCTCAAAGGTCACATCCTGCGCGGCTTTCACCGGCGGGCCTTTTTGGCTTGGATATTCGGTGTTGAGACCTTTCACCGTGAGCATGTTCCCCTCCCCCGTTTTTTAAGTTTCTTTAACGCCGAAGCGTTTGCCGATCCATTGAGCAGTCATGACGAACACGAAGAGTGTTGCAATCAGCATGACGCCGAAGGCCGATAACTCCACATATTGGCCATTCTGCCACATTTCCCAAATGACAATCGAGACCACCTCTGTGCCTGGACTATAGAGCAGGATGGAGCTCGACAATTCGCGCACCGAGACAATGACAATATAAATCCAGCCCGCCAAGAGGCCGGGCTTGAGAAGCGGCAGAACAATGCGCCAGAAGGACGTGAACCAGCTGGCGCCGGACATGGCGGCTGACTCCTCCAGCTCCTTGTGCAGCTGCACCATGGAGGTCGTATTGTAGCGCATGCCATAGGGGAGGAAGCGCGTCACATAGGCGATAAACAGGATCCAGATCGTGCCGTAAATGCCCCCGCCAATGGTCAGATAGCAGACCATAATGGCCAGACCCATGACGAGGCCTGGCAGGACGAGCGGGATGGAGGCCAGTTGATCGAGCAGGAAGCGACCACGAATCTTCGTGCGCAGCACAATCCAGCAGACGACAGCGGTGAGCACCATCACGGTCGTGGCCGAGCCAATCGACAAAATGAATGAATTCCAGACCGCCGTGCCGACGCTGGGGTAATTGATGATCGTAACATAGGCGGCGAGCGATACATTCCGCAGCGCCTCCATCGAGGGCACAGAATAGAATTTCTGCAGCGACGACCACAGCAAAACCAAGAACGGCAAGATCACAACCATCAAGGCATAGACGAGGAAAATGCCGGCGGTGAGATATTTCCAGCGACCCAGATCAATCGTGCGCGGGCGAAAGCCCTTGCCGGTGACGGTTGAATATTTGCCACCCTGCGACGTGATGCGCGACTGGAAATAAATGCCACCCATGGTGATGACCAGCAGCGTGATCGCATAGGCGGCAGCCAGACCGATATTGCTCGGGTAAGAATGGATCGCATCATAAATCGCTGATGTGAACACCTGAATGCCAACGGGCAGGCCCAGAAGGGCTGGCACTTCGAAACTCTCAATCGAGCGCACAAAAAGGATCAGGAAGGAGGCTGCCACCGCAGGGAAAGCCAGCTTCAACGTGATGCGGCGGAAAATGCCCCACATGGAAGCCCCGCTCATCATCGCGCTTTCTTCGAGTGACGGATCCATCGCACGGAAGGCGGCCGTCATGAGCAAAAAGGCGATGGGTGCATAATGCAGACCATCCACCCAGATCATCCCCGCCATCGAATAAATATCGACATAGACCTTGTCCGTGCCCAGAAGGTTTTGCAGCGCGAGATTGATCAGGCCAATCTTCGGGCTCGCCAGAAAAATCCATGACACGACGAAGAGAATGCCCGGGATGATCAGCGGTATGATCGACAAGGCATAGAACAACGGCTTCAGCGGCGTGTTGGTCCGCTCTGTCATCCAGGCGAGCGCTGTGCCCACAACAAGAGCGAGAATGGCTGTGCCCGCTGCAAATTGCACCGAATTGGCAAAGAGCAAAAGCGTATCAGGGCTCGAATAGGCTTCAAAGTAATTGCCCAATGTCCAGATCGCAGGCTTGCGCGCCGTGCCCGGCGTGCGGAAGCTCTGATAGATCAAAAACACGAGCGGGACGAGCGCGAGCCAAGCGACGATGGACACAACGCCACCCATGATCGCCCATTTCGGATCGGCTTTCACCACGGGCTGATCGCCCGTCTGCAAATTGCCCGAAATATTTTCAACAGATGCCACCTGCGCCCCCGGCCTTAGTGCTTATGGCCATCATCATGATGATGGTGGTGACCATGATCATGCGAATGCGCGTGAGAATGTGAGTGTCCATGATCGTGACCATGGCCATGATCTTCAGACCGGTGGTGGATGATTTCCTTAGCGCGCGGTCCACGCGGATCTTCCGAGAAGACCAGCGATTTGATCGTCACCGGCACTGTGAAAGAGGGGATGCGCACTTTGCCAAGATCGATGTAATCGAAATCCATCAGCATGACGCCATCGATCACGAGCACTTCGGAGGTGACACCCATCTCTTCGCGTATAATTGCGCCAAGTGTCTGGGCAATATCGCCATCAAGCATCACATAGATTGGCTTGTTCGCCGCAATATGATCAGCAAGTCCTGCGATAATGCCTTTGGCAAAAGGCGCGATGCGATCATAGGAGGGCACACCCGTCCAACGCAGTGCCAGCGCAATGTCGACATCGGCGCTTTCAACTTCGAACGCCTTGCGATGCGACTTGATGGCCTTGGCCACTTCATCGGCATCAATCTCGTCGCCTGTCTCGACAGGTGGCTGGATGACCTGCAGATTGCGGCGCGGCAGCAATTCTCCCGGATTGGAAATATAGCTCGTATTGCCAGACAGCTGCACCGAATATTCGGATGCACCTAGGGCCGTCGCGCGGATACATTCACCCGCCGGCAGACAGGTCCAGGGGAAACGCTTGGCCGCTATCTTGCGCGCAATGGCTGTGCCAAAGCGCTTGCCCATATCGCCGAAGTCGCGCTCTTCACGCGCATAGACATATTCCGCCACACCACCGGAAAACATGATGCCGCCGAGTGTGCCGAAATCGAGGATCGGGTCGGTGAGGTAAAGATGCGCAATGTCGTGCGACATGGGGCGCTGCGTGAGCGCATCGACGAGCGTTTCCGCCATCACATCCGCGACCTTATCGAGCTGCTCGGTGGTGACCGTGTCGCCCAGCTTCCATTCAAAGCCAGCGCGCTTGGCGTGTGTCTTGCCCGCCGGATCAAGACGGATGATTTTGAAAGCCTCGTCCACAACGAGTAGACGCCCGCCGACATGGAAAGCCGCCGTGCCCAGCACGCGCCCGCCTTCGAGCACAGCAAGCTTCGTTGTGCCGCCCCCAATGTCGATGTTGAGCACGCGTTGGCCGGACTCGAGCGACACATTGGCCGCACCTGAACCATAACCAGCCAGCATGGATTCCATGTGATGACCTGCGGTCGCGCAGACAAACTCGCCGCCCGCTTCCGACAGAAGATTGGAAATGCCCTGCGCATTTTCACGCCGCAAAGCTTCACCCGTCAGAATGACAGCACCTGTGTCAACTTCAGAGGGCTTCAGGCCAGCGCCTTCATAGGCAGCTCTGATGATTTCGCCGAGCTTCACATCGTCGATGCGTGTTTCGCTGGAATAAGGCGTCAGCGAGACAGGTGAGAGATAGAGTGTTTCGCGCGAGACAACATAATAGCGGCTAGTCAGATCTTCCGCCAAGCGGCGCAAATGAATGCGCGAGAAAATGACCTGCGTGCCAGACGATCCAATGTCGACACCGACGCTGGTCAGATGAACATTGTCAGCCTGCCAGAGCGGATTGTCCTCGATCGGCCCGTCCATGTCGTATTCGTCATGTTCGTGATCGGAATAACCGTCGTGCTCATGTTTCCAGCCAGGGCCCATGCCGTGATGTTCGGCCATGGAATGCCCTTTGGTCTTCTTGTCGTCTTCCGCGCCGGCCATGAAAACTCGCGTCCTTCGTTGCAGTGGACCCCGCGCGCAAAACCGTCTTAGCCACATCAAGGGGCCATGTCAGGCTGCGCCTCAAGTCACTTTGCGGGCTGTTTTGAGCGCCGCGTCCTCCCACCCCAAACTTTGTCGGGGCTTCATTTTTATTGTCTCTTATTCGACTAAGGTCTAGACGGGTCAAAGGCAAGCGGAAACAGCAGGCTGTGGGCTCTGAGCCCCCTGAAAACAAGGCACCTGAGCGACCGCCTTGCGGTTGACAGCCCCCCAGATTTGGCCGATTGCAAAGACCAAAGGCAAAGCCCCGGGAAACCGGGCCAAATAGGTGGACAGGAGCGCCAAATGAGTGACGAGGCCGTCGGGGGACGCGTATTTTTCAGCAATGTGCGGCGCAGCCTCGAAGAGGAAGACGAGATCCGCTTGGTCAGTGTGGGTGTCGACATCGGCTCCTCGACCTCGCATCTGGTCTTTTCCCGCCTTGTGCTGGAGCGCGTGGATAACCGCTATATCGTTACGGAACGTGAGGTTTTTCACGAATCCGACGTGCTTTTGACCCCCTACACCGCCGATCTGTCCGAAATTGACGCCACCAAGCTCGGCGCCTTTATCGACAAGCAATATGAAATGGCCGGCATTGACCCGATGTCCATCGACACGGGCGCCCTCATCCTTACGGGCGTGGCTGTGCGCCGCAACAATGCGCGCGCCATTGGCGAGCTGTTTGCCGCCCAAACCGGCAAATTCGTCTCTGTCTCGGCCGGTGACGGACTGGAAACCACGCTCGCCGCCTTTGGCTCGGGCGCAGCTGCCCGCTCGGCACGCGAAAATGCCCGCGTCATGAACATTGATATCGGTGGTGGCACGTCAAAAATCGCTGTCTGCGAGCGTGGCGAAATTGCTGAAATGACCGCCATTGATGTGGGCGCGCGCACCCTCTCCTTCGATGCCGAGGGTAAGATTGTCCGCATTGAAGAAGCCGCCCGCCGCTTTGCTGCCGAAGTCGGCCTGACACTCGAAATGGGCACCAAACCAGACGAGACCAAGCTCGACGCCATGATCGACCGTATGGCCGAGCGCCTGATGGAATGTATCAGCGCGCAAAAGCTGTCGGCTGAAACAGCGTCTCTTCTGCGCGTCGACGCGTTGAAGAATGAGCGCAAGCCTGATGCCGTCACCTTCTCGGGCGGCGTTTCCGAATATGTCTACAACCGCCAGAAAGCGGGCTTTGGTGATCTCGGTCCCAAACTCGCCGCCGCCATTCTGAAGCGCGTCACCGCCTGGGGTCCGCGCCTTGAGCGTCCTGATGAAGGCATCCGTGCGACGGTCGTCGGTGCCTCGCAATATACAATTCAGGTGTCGGGCTCGACGATTTTCGTCAATCCGCTCGATGTGCTGCCGGTGCGAAATGTGCCTGTCATTACGCCAGATCTGCCGCTTGAAGACGAAGATCTCAACGTTGACGCCATTGCAGCTGCCATTCAGGCGGCGCTGCGCCGCCTTGATCTCCATGAAGGCGAACAGGCTGTTGCCATGTGCTACCGCTGGGGCGGCTCAGCCACCTTCCGTCGCCTCGATGATTTCGTGACCGGCGTGCGCAAGGGTCTGTCGGTTCACATGGGCAAGGGCTTCCCGCTTGTGCTCGTTGGTGATGGCGACATCGGCGGCCTGGTGGGTATTCACTGCCTCGAAGAGCAGAAGATGACCAATCCAATTGTGTCGATTGACGGAATCAATCTGAAGGAATTCGACTTCATCGACATTGGCGCGATGCTCGAAACCTCCGGCGCTGTGCCTGTTGTCATCAAGTCGCTGGTCTTCCCGACATCAACCGCGCTGGGCCGCGTGGAGAGCGCGAAAGTCTGATCATGGCCGAGGGTTTCCATCCACCGATTGAACCTTATGCCATCGGTGCGCTGGAAACCGGCGATGGGCACACACTCTATTGGGAGGCCTGCGGCAATCCTGAGGGAAAGCCCGCGCTGTTCCTGCATGGCGGACCGGGTGGTGGATGTTCAACCGACAACCGCCGCCTGTTTGATCCCGCCCGCTACCGCATCATTCTGTTTGACCAGCGTGGTGCGGGGCGTTCAAAGCCTTTGGGCGGGCTTGAGAACAACACCACGCAACATCTGATTGCCGACATCGAACATTTGCGCACGCATCTGGGCATCGAGTCCTTCACCTGCATGCTGGGCGGTTCCTGGGGCGCCACATTGGCGCTCAGCTATGCGCAGGCCCATCCAGGGCGACTGAAAAGCCTTGTGCTACGCGGGGTTTTCACAGCGCGCCAACGCGAGATCGATTGGCTTTATGGCGACGGCGCGCGCCATCTCTTTCCCGAAGCCCATGAGCTTTTTGAAAATTACATTCCAGAATCCGAGCGCGGCGATCTGATCGGCGCCTATCACAAGCGCCTCACGTGCGGGGATGAAACCACTGAACAGGCTGCCGCCTCGCAATGGTGCGCCTTTGAGGGCAAGCTCTTGACGCTCATGCCGCGCATGGCCGCAAACGCCGCCGCATCCGCCTATGCCAGCCCGCAAACGCGCGCATTGGCGCGTATTGAAGCGCATTATTTCGTGCATCAATCCTTCATGGAAGAAGGCCAGATTCTGGCGAACATGGGCGCCCTTGCACATCTGCCGGGCGTGATCGTGCAAGGCCGCTATGACAGCGTGACGCCGCCTGTCACCGCTTTTGAAGTGCATCGCAGCTGGATCAGATCCGAGCTTGTGATTGTGCCAGATGCGGGACATGCAACGGTGGAGACCGGCATCCAGCGCGCTCTTGTGGCGGCGACGGATAGGTTTGCTCTTTAGCCGTTCGTCATTGCGAGGAGCAACGCGACAAAGCAATCCAGAGGCCCCACGTGAGACTTCTGGATTGCTTCGCTTCGCTCGCAATGACGAGTGAGGCTTACCGCCCGTTGCGCCATGGCACGATCAAGCGCTCGATCTCGGTGACGATCTGCGAAAACACAATCCCCAGCACCGCGATCACGATCAGGCCGACATACATGGTCTCGACGGAGAGAATCTCCCACGCATTCCACATCATAAAGCCAAGGCCGCTTTTCGCGCCGACCATTTCAGCAATCGAGATCAGCACCAGCCCCATGCCAATGCCAAGTTTCACGCCGGTCAGAATGAGCGGCATGGCGCCGGGCAGCGCAACCGTGCGAAACACCTGCCAGCGGCTCGCGCCAAAATTCTTCGACACGTCAAAATAGATTTTCTGAATCTCCAGCACACCCGCCATGGCGTTGATGACAATGGGGAAGAAAATTCCAATCCCGACCATGACAATTTTCGAACTCTCACCGAGGCCAAAAATCAACAAAACCAGCGGCAGAATGGCACTTTTGGGAACTGGATAGGTCGCTGACACCAAAGGCTCGACCAGCATGCGCAAGGGGCGGCTAAGGCCCATGGCGACACCCAGCACGAGAGCTGGCACACCACCAAACAGAAAGCCCCAGAACAAACGCTGCATGGACGCCCAGAAATGCTTCCACAGCAATCCGTTCTCGACCATCACGAGAAACTGCGTGAAAATTTTTGATGGCGCGGGGAAGAAACGCACATCAATGAGGGCAAGACGCGCGCAGGCCTCCCAGATCAACAGCAAGATCATGGGCGAGGCGAAGTTGAGCAGGCGCTCAACTGTGTCTTTGCTCAAGCGGAAAGGGGACGCGGGCTTCATGACGCGGTTCCCTCATCCAGTGCTCGCGCGCGCTGCACTTCATCGCGCAAATGGCCCCAGATGGAATAGACGAGCTCGCCGTATTCCGGCTTGGCGCGCAGTTCCAGCACACGGCGCGGCCGCTCAAACGGCACATCGACAATCTGTTTGGCACGGCCGGGATGTGCCGTCATGATCATGATGCGATCACCCAGCGTCACCGCCTCATCAACCGAATGGGTGATGAACATGACGGTCTTGCGCGTCTCTTCCCAAATCCGCAGCAATTCTTCTTGCAAGAGAATCTTGTTCTGCTCATCGAGCGCGGAGAAAGGCTCGTCCATCAGCAGAATATCGGGATCATTGGCAAAAGCGCGTGCAATGGAGACGCGCTGGCGCATACCACCCGAGAGCTGATGGGGATAGGAATTGTGAAAACGCGACAGGCCCGTGCGTTGCAGATAATGGCCCACCACATCGCGGATTTCGCCCTCAGGGCGCTTGCGCATGCGCAAACCATAGGCGGCGTTTTCAAACACAGTCATCCAGGGAAACAGCGAGTCACCCTGAAACACCATGGAATTGGAGGGGCGATCGGCTGCGGGCTTGGTGATTTCCAGTGACCCGCCCGAGGGCTTTTCGAGACCAGCCAGAATGCGCAGCAAAGTGGTTTTGCCGCAGCCAGAGGGGCCCACGATCATAAAAAAGCAGCCTGCAGGAATATCGAGAGTCATCGGCGCAAGCGCTGTGAAGGGCCCGGCCTGTGTCTGAAAGACCTTTGATAATTCGCGCAGTCGGATTTTCACATCTGACATGAACAGACCGTTTCCTCGTTAATTTATGCGGTTTGAATAGATAGAAAGCCTGATGGATGAAACTCTCGCCATCATTGCGGGCGAGAGCAGAGGCAATCCAGAGCCTAGTCGAAATCCTCCGGATCAAAGTCGCGATGCGTTGAGCAAAACTCACAGGTCACGCCGATGCGGCCATTATCGCCTACCATATCCTTGCGCTCTTGCGGGGTGAAACGGTGTAGCATGTCCTCAATGCGCTCTGTTGCGCAGCGACATGCATGGTGCACGCTCTGCTCCTCAAACACTTTCACACAACGCTCATGGAAGAGTCGGAACAGCAAACGCTCACTCGAGAACAAAGGGTCAACCAGCTCGTGATCCTCAATCGTGGCAACAAGACTCTTGGCCTCGACCCAGACATCATCTTCTTCGCCCTGCTGGATGGCAGCACCTTCCGGCGCATCGCCCGGATGCAGATCAGCCTGGCGCCTGCGATCTGTTGATTGCGGCAGGAATTGCAACATCAGCCCACCCGCGCGCCAACGCGCGCCCTCTGGCGTGATCGTCTCGCCAACGGCCAGACGCACCATGGTGGGAATTTGTTCGGATTGTAGAAAATACTGATGCGCCGCCTGTTCAAGCCCCTGCCCGTCCAGCGGGACAACACCCTGGTAGCGCGAAAAATCAGAGCCCTGATCAATGGTGAGCGCCAGATGCCCGCGACCCAGCAATTGCGCAGGTGCAGCTTCATTGACTGCCAAAGCTTCATTCAAACGCTCGGCATCAAAGCGCGCAAAACCACGCACGCGATCAGGTGCATCAAAATCAATGACGATCATATCGACCACGCCATCGCTGCGTGTCTGCAATTGAAAGCGGCCCTGAAACTTCAGTGCCGAGCCAAGCAAAACGGCAAGCGCTGCGGCTTCACCGACCAGTCGGCCTACAGGCGCGGGATAGCCATGCTGGGCGAGAATGCGATCAACCGATGCGCCTAGACGCACGACACGACCACGACTTTCCAAAGGCTCAACAACGAAAGGCAGCACCACATCATCAGATCCGTGATCTGAGATCGGCCGCGAAGTAAGCTCACTCACGTCAAAGCACCCAGACACCAAGCCAGCACGCCTTTTTGCGCATGCAGGCGGTTTTCAGCTTCATCAAAGACAACTGACTGCGGACCATCAATCACCGCATCGGTGACTTCTTCACCGCGATGGGCGGGCAAGCAATGCATGAAAATGGCTTTGGGTCCGGCGACCGCCATCAGTTCGTCATTCACCTGATAGCGCGACAGCAGATTGTGGCGCTTGCGCGCTTCATCTTCATCACCCATCGACACCCAGCAATCCGAAATGATGCAATCGACACCACGCACCGCTTCACGCGGATCCCTCGTGATGTTCAGCTTGGCACCATGGGCTTTGGCCCAATCGACAATCGCAGCGCCGGGAGCAAATTCTTCAGGTGTTGCGACATTGATGGTGAAATCGAAACGCTGGGCTGCATGAATCCAGCTCGTCAGCACATTGTTCGCATCACCCGTCCAGGCCACAGTGCGGCCCTGAATGGAACCGCGATGCTCTTCAAAGGTCATGACATCTGCCATAACCTGACAGGGATGCGAGCGCTTGGTCAGCGCATTGATCACCGGCACACTGGAGAAGCGGGCCAATTCCACCATGTCATCATGGTCGAGAATGCGGATCATGATCGCATCGACATAGCGCGAGAGAACGCGCGCCGTATCGGAAATGGTTTCACCACGCCCCAGCTGCATCTCAGCACCCGTCAGCATGAGCGTCTCACCACCAAGCTCACGCATGGCCAAATCGAAAGAGACACGCGTACGTGTGGAGGGCTTGTCAAAGACCATGGCGAGAGAATGGCCTTCAAGCGGGCGGTTTTTTGCACGCACGCCTTTGACCCGGGTCTTTTTGGTCGCAACCGACCAGTCAAGAATCCGGCGCAGCTCTGCAGCGCTCACATCACAGAGATCGAGAAAATGGCGCGGGGCGCCCGTGGTCTGGCCGCTCATCACGCCTTCACTCCGTTTGATACTTTGCGGCTGGCTTCCATCCGTGTGCAAGCCGCATCAAGGCGCTTGATCGCCTCATGAACGTCTGTTTCGCTGATCACCAGCGGTGGCAAGAGACGCACCACATTATCGCCAGCTGGAATCACCAGCAGCTGCTCTGCGCGCGCAGCCGCTGCAAAATCAGCATTGTTGGGGATCAGCTTGAGGCCGATCATCAGCCCTTCACCGCGCACCGTTTCAATAATGCTGGAATGGCGTTCTTGCAGACCACCAAGCTTCTGGCGCAAGAGCACGGCCATGGCGCGCACATGATCGAGAAAACCCTCAGCCAGAACGACATCCAGCACCGCATTGCCAACTGCCATGGCGAGCGGATTGCCGCCATAGGTGGTGCCATGCGTGCCAGCGGTCATGCCCTTGGCAGCCTCTTTGGTGGCCAGACAAGCGCCCAGCGGAAAGCCGCCACCAATGCCTTTGGCCACAGCCATGATATCGGGCGTGACGCCTGACCATTCATGCGCAAACAATTTTCCGGTGCGGCCAACACCTGTTTGCACTTCATCAAACATCAACAACAAGCCATGCTCATCGCACAGCTGGCGCAAGCCTTTGAGACATTGCTGCGGCACGGGGCGTATGCCGCCCTCGCCCTGGATCGGCTCAATGAGAATGGCACCCGTTTCCGGACCAATGGCTTTTTTCAAAGCCTCATGATCGCCAAAGGGCACTTGATCAAAGCCTTCGACTTTGGGGCCGAACCCGTCGAGATATTTTTGCTGACCACCCGCGGCAATGGTTGCCAGCGTGCGACCATGGAAGGCGCCTTCAAAAGTGATGATCCGGTATTTTTCCGGATGCCCATTGGCCGACTGATATTTGCGCGCCATTTTGATGGCACATTCCATGGCCTCTGCACCAGAATTGGTGAAGAAGACGAAATCGGCAAAAGACCGATCCACCAGACGCTGCGCCAAGCGCTCGCCTTCGGGAATCTGGAACAGGTTTGAAGTGTGCCAAAGTTTTTGGCCCTGATCCGTCAGCGCTTTAATAAGGGCCGGATGGGAATAGCCCAGCGAGGCCACCGCAATGCCACCACCGAAATCGAGATAGCGCGTGCCCCCGACGGCCGTCAGCCAAGCACCCTCGCCCTTTTCAAAGGCAATGTCAGCACGCGCATATGTCGGCAAAATCGCAGAAGTCACGGGACCTGGTCTCCAAAGCCGTGCAACACGGGGTCTTGAAAAGGAAAGTGCCGCCTCGGAGGGCGGCAGCTTGATGAGTCAAGTCTAGTTTCTCGGGCGTCCCCGGTCAAATGAGACGAGAGACGCAGTTGAGTGTCAAAAAGCGCTCTTTCCTTGCCAATACTCACTGAACTACAGCAAGCGCATGACAGTTGGCGCAACTCCTTGGGGAAAACAAATCCAGAGGTCCACGTTCTCTTGCGCCCGATTCAACTGCTAGTGTAGCGTCTCCCTTGTCGACTACGACATCTCGTGCGGCGTACCTATTTGACGAGCGTTTCGCAAGCAACGACGCCGGCCCTGCCGGTGCTGCGTGCGCTCCCGGATTTTTTGTTTGAGGAGGACTGAATGTCCTGGACCGATGAGCGCGTTGAGCTGTTGCGGAAATTGTGGCTGGACGGCCTGAGCGCTAGCCAGATCGCGGCAGAACTCGCCCACGGCATCACGCGCAATGCTGTGATTGGTAAGGTGCACCGCCTTGGCCTGTCAGGCCGGGTGAAGGCGCAGGCTCCGGCCGCGCCCCGTCAGCGGACGCGCCCCGCCGCCCCGCGCCAAGCGCCGCGCCCTGCGGCCCCCATGGCCCGCGGCAATCTCGCCGTGGCCTTCCGCCCGATGGAGGCGCCCGCGCCCCTGCCGGTCGAAGATGTGGTCATTCCCCTGTCGGAAATGGTCACCATTATGGAATTGCGTGAAGGCATGTGCCGCTGGCCGGTAGGTGACCCGACAACCCCAGAGTTTCGCTTCTGCGGCTCGAAAGGCGCCAGCGTTGGTCCCTATTGTAACCACCACGCCCGCATCGCCTACCAGCCGGCCCAAGAGCGCCGTCGGGAACGCGAACGCCGCGCCCAACAATTGATCCGCCTCGCCTGAGGGGATGAAAAAGAGGCCGGGGCAACCCGGCCTCTTTTTATTTATGCGCTAGCTGCCAACCTCCATCGGCAGCTCGACGGAAAACTCCGCGCCTTTGCCTGGCTCGCTCCAGATGCGCAGCACGCCGCGATGGCGGGACACAATGTGTTTGACCAGCGCCAGCCCCAGCCCCGTGCCGCCCTTGGCGCGGCTCTTGCCCGCATCCACGCGGTAAAAACGCTCTGTTAGACGCGGCAGATGGTCGGGTGAAATGCCCGCCCCATGATCGCGCACAGCAAACCGCGCTTCGCCATTTTTGATCGCCAGAGAAATAGCGACCCTTGTTTCTGCGCCATCATCATTGGCACCATATTTAATGGCGTTTTCGATAAGGTTTTCAGCGACACGGATCAGCTCATCGCGATCGCCCAACACGGGAAGGCGGGCAGGAATGTCCACGTCCAGACGCACATGAGCCTCTTTGGCGACCGGCGTCAGCGCATCAATACATTGGCGCACGACTTCGCAGAAATCGACCTGCGTTTGTGGGCGCACATGTTCCTGACGCTCAATCTGCGAGAGCGACAACAGATCATCAATGAGGCGCGCCATGCGCCGCCCTTGATCGCGCATGATGGTCAGAAAGCGATCGCGCGCTTTGGTGTCATCTTTGGCGGCCCCCTGCAAGGTTTCGACAAAGCCCAGCAGGGAAGCCAGCGGTGTGCGCAATTCATGGCTCGCATTGGCGATGAAATCGACGCGCATTTTTTCAGTGCGCCGCGCATCGGTCAGATCTTGCAGTGTGAGAACGACATTCATCGCACCGTCCAAGGGCAAAGGCGCAACATGGACTTTGAACAAACGCTCAACCGGCACGCGCTCATGCAAATGCACGGTCTCAACGGCGCCGCCTGCAAAAAGGCGGGCCACCGCATCCAGCACATCGGGTGAGCGGATCACAAGCGGCAGCATGCGCTGACCAGATCCAAGGACTGGAAACAAGGCGCGGGCAGACCCGTTAAAGGCGCCAATTCTCTGATCCTGGCCAATGACCAGAACGGGATCAGGCAAAGCCTCGACAAAAGCATCGATCAAAATATGGGTCCCCAGTTTACGCCAGTGGGCAGCACCAGTGTGACACCTTTATGACGGCCAATACGGGCGCTGATCAAGCTCTGAGGCCCTAGTCTTCTTCGGGGGCGTTCATCGCCGCACGCAGCGAGTTCCAACGCAAGATGCTTTCATTGGCACCGAGCAAGGCCAGCGCCAGAATGAAGGGGCCAACATAATAGATCACGCGAAACAGCAGCAGCGAGGCAAAGAGAGCCTCGGCGGAGGGCGCAGGCACAGCATTGAGCATAGTCGCCTCAAAGGCACCGATGCCACCGGGCATGTGGCTGGCAATACCAAGCAGGCAGGCCAGCACATAGGCCGCGCAGAACGACACAAAGCTCAAGCCATGGCCGGCTGGCAAAATCACGTATAGCGCCCCCGCCGCGCAACACAGATCAACGACGCCCAACAGCAGTTGGCTGAGCGTCAATGTCAGCCCCGGCAATTCCAGCTTGAGCCCTTGCACGCTGACACGCCGGTGACCACGCGACACCCAAGCCAGATAAAACATCATGCCAGCCAGCAGCAGTAAGCCAATGAGCAGATTGACCCAACCTTTGAGGCGGTTCACATCGCTCACCTCGTCAGGCTGGATGACCATGGCGATACCAATCACCAATGCCATACCGAGCCAGAACGTCATGCCGGCAATGAAAGTCAGGCTTGCAACTTTGCCCGCACTCAAACCCGCGCGCGAATAAATCCAATAGCGCACCGTAGCTGCCGTAATCAGCGGAAAGCCCAGCGTGAAAGAAATGGCAAAGGAGGTGAACGAGCCCAGCGCCGTGGTGCGATAAGGCACCTGCACCCGCAATTGCCGCAGCGCCACCGCGTCATAGCCTGTCAGCGCCAGATAGGAGCAAGCCGTGAGCGCACAAGAAGCCACAATCTGCTCAAGCGATGTCGCGGCCAGCGCGGCGCGCAACTCGCTCCATTGCAAGCCCGAAATCGTGCGGCTGAGCACCACGACCGACAAAGCCAGAATGGCAAGGCTGAAGGCAGCCCCCAGCCGTTTCAGCCAGACACGATTTCGCCTCGTCCGCGCGGAGACCGCCGACTGCGAATCCACAACCGGGGCCTCGTCATGTTCATTGCGCAACATTTGCGTCATGGGATCTCCGGCACCCCGTGTGCACCCTTAGCGTGACAGAAATGCGTCAACCGCCGCACCCAAGCTCGCGCGCAAGCCTGGCAAGGGCTCGAAATGAAAGCGCACCTGGCGCGCGCCGGGGGGCAGTTTCACAGCGCGGAAAATCACATTGGCGCGCAGCAATTCGGCGGGATGCCCATCGACATCGACCTGCCACCAAGGATGCCAGACATCATTCAAGACGAGATAGCCACCATCCGGCGCATCCACGCTGATTCTGATTTGCGTGTTCTGATAGGCCTCGATGCGCGCAGCCGTGGCACGGCGCGGGCTCTTGTCATTCACGCCCGGCACATCCAGCAAGACAGTCTCGCGCGGATTGAAATTGTCCGGCCATTCACCGCTTTCCATCATCGCATCGAAATCGGCTGTGAGTGCCTGGCGTGCCACCATCACTCGCGGCAAGGCGCGCGGATTTTCATATACGTAAGCATCTTTGGTGCGGGCCACGGGGATCAGATCGCCGGGCTGCAAATCCGGATCGATATTTTCAATCGGATTGGCAGAGGCCACAAAGCGCACGCCCAGCATATCGGCCATCATGGAACGATAAGAAGGGAACAACGGCACAAAGGGACGCTGCTCGGCCACCGCCACCTGATCTTGCGCGCCGGTCGCATCGACA
>CAINNX010000076.1 GCA_903851305.1 uncultured Hyphomicrobiales bacterium
CCCTGTGCTGTGAGAACTTCTACCTGCCGAAGTTTGGCGACAATCTCTTCCGCCTTGTGCCTTTTCCTACCCATGCGTATTCCTCCTCAAGGCTTATAAGCCATACATCAGGGAGGACCACTTTTCAGGGGGCAGACCATTCAGTATTTTTCAAAAAATCATAATCTGGATTTTGGATTGGAAATTGTTTTTGCTTGTAGGGGTAGAAATTGCAATCAGCCCATATCGCTTTGGTTTTGTTACGGCCAAGTCATAGGCAAATGCACAAAGTCCTGATTGGTTCCATCCAGGAGTGCGCTAGGAGGGCATGTGACTGATCACATCACAGCACCCGCTGTTCGGGGTGGGCCGCTCTATCTGTTGCGGTTGGAAGGGCTTGCCATTTTTGCCCTAGCAACCTTTGCTTATTTTGCCTTAGGCTTTTCACCCGTGGGCTTTTTTGTGTTTTTCCTGGCGCCCGACATCAGCTTTCTTGGTTATCTGGCCGGACCGCGCTTGGGGGCCGTCGCCTATAATGCTTTGCATAATTATGCCGGAGCGGTCGCATTAGGCGTGACCGCTTGGTTCTGGGGTCAGGAGCCTTTTCTCGGCCTGTCGCTGATCTGGGCCGCCCATATCGGTTTCGACCGCTTACTGGGCTACGGGCTGAAATATGCCTCCCATTTTCAAGATACGCATCTGGGCCGTCTTGGGCCTGGGGCCACGAAGCGGCGCGAGAAGGGGGTCGAGTAAGGGGTTTCCTTGAGCTATAATGCCTCCTGAAAAGGTGGCCCGATGCTCGATTTCGATAAAAACTGGCAAGACGCAGTGGCGCGGGCGACCGCGCTGGCGGAGCATGTCCGCCAGCTCGAGGACGAGGCCACCAATCTGGACGTGAAGCGCGACCTCACCCGCTGGCTGGCCCGTTATGAGACCTTGGCCGCCGAGCTGAAGGCCCTTCAGGAAGAGGCCAATCGGGCAGGTGGCTGAGCGCCCTCCGATCCCGCTTGGAAGTCCAGAAAGCCTCTGCTAATCAGGGTGATCTTCTCCGAAAGTAGAGGGCCATAACCCCCCGAGGCCGGAGCAAGTCCCGAAAACAACAAAAGCGAGGATCCCATGCCGCATGACGCCCCCTCCCATTGGCACGAACCGAAAGCTGGCGAAATCGCCGGTCTGGGCAAGTTCAAGCGACCTGCGATGCCCTATGACAATTTCATGGAATCCGAAGGCATCCCTTGCTACCGCAGCATCGGCGTGCGCACGGTTCTTGATATTGAGCTGAAGCCTTGGAAGCGCCTCGGTGGTCGTGGCTCTTACATCCAGTTGTTTGGCACGGAAGGCCTGTGGGGCTCTTATGTTGTCGAAGTGCCCGCTGGCGGCGCGCTGAATGTCGACAAGCACATGTATGAAAAGGTTGTCTTCGTTGTTGAAGGCCGTGGCTCCACCGAAGTGTGGTCGGGCGCCAATGCCTCCAAGAAGCAGACCTTTGAATGGCAGAAGGGTTCGACCTTCTCGATTCCGCTCAATGCGTCACATCGTTTCGTCAACGCGACGAACTCGCCTGCCTTGCTCTATTGCGGCACGACAGCGCCGAATGTGATGAACCTGTTCGATAACACGAACTTCATCTTCAACAATGATTTCAGCTTCACGGACCGTTATTCGGGCAATGAAGATTACTTCAAGTCGGTTGAGGATGTTGAGCCGGATCCGGTGCGTGGTCTGGCGATGCGCCGCACCAACTTCATTCCTGATCTGATCAATTGTGAATTGCCGCTCGATAACCGCCGCTCGCCGGGCTATCGCCGCGTTGAGCCGTGGATGGCTGGAAACCGCTTCTACTTCTGGATCGGCCAGCATGAGACGGGCCGCTATTCCAAGGCCCATAAGCATGCCTCGGCTGCGGTTCTGCTCTGCCTCAAGGGCAAGGGCTACACCTACACCTGGCCGGCTGATGTGATCGGCATGCGTCCGTGGGAATCGGGCAAGGCTGAACTCGTTCGCCGCCAGGATTACGAATACGGTGGCCTCGTGTCCGCTGCACCGATGTCGGGTGACTGGTTCCACCAGCACTTCGGCGTTTCCAAGGAGCCGCTGCGTGTCTCGGCCTGGCATGGCCCGAACAACCAGCGTTCGCGCAAGGCCGGCCTGCCGGGCGAAGCGATCATGGATTACGGTGCAATCGACCTGAAAAAGGGCGGTTCAGCCATCCCGTATTGCGACGAAGATCCGCATCTGCGCAAAGAATTCGCTGAACGCCTTAAGGCGGAAGGGATTGAATCGCGCATGCAGCCGGAATTTTACACGGATGCAGCCGCGGGTGATGCTGTCGGCAACGTGATGTAAACAATTACCCTCGGGGTGAAGACAGGCGCGGCCCTTTGGGGTCGCGCCTTTTTTATTGCGGGCTGATGCGTTGCGCGCAGGAGCGTCGATGCATGGTCATGTCCCAGACATCCGTGCGCTGGGTGCTGTTGGCATCAAGGGCGAGTTGGCGGGCTGCTTTGAAAGAGATTTGGAAGCGCCCGCATGTGCCG
Organism: uncultured Hyphomicrobiales bacterium; assembly: GCA_903851305.1. Lineage (GTDB taxonomy): Bacteria > Pseudomonadota > Alphaproteobacteria > Rhizobiales > Beijerinckiaceae > Terripilifer. The sequence continues at coordinate 2,517 of CAINNX010000076.1, forward strand.
CTTGGGGCCACTTCGCGGTTGAAATCATGCGCCGCAGGGTCTGCACAGCGCAGTCGCTCGCTGGTCGCACAAGAGAGATAGCGGCAGTTGCGGCAGACACGTTCATGGGCCGCAATTTTCTCTGACTGGTTCATGGCGGGTCTCCATTTCCATTTCTATGTCACGTATCCTGTCAGATGTTTTTTGCTGTTTGTTTGTTTTGACCCGACCGGATCGCGGGTATAGCGACAACGAGTGCTTTACCTTGTTTCTGTCCTTGCGGCATGATGAGCCAGATGAGTATGCAAGATCGTGGATGGAGGTTTGACATGAGTGCGCAGCGCTGGAAACATGATGGCGTGCGGGTCATTCCCGCAGGTGCACTGGACAGTGCTGGTGTGCCTTCAACGGCGGGCATGGACCGCAAGGCGGCGATCGACTTTGCTCGCGCAGGTGCGCAGAAACTTTGGGCTGGAACTGTCACCATTCATGCGGGTGCCAAAACGGGCGCGCATCATCATGGTGCGCTGGAGAGCGTGATCTATGTCGTGAAGGGGCGCGCGCGCATGCGTTGGGGCGATCAGCTTGAGTTTACCGCTGAGGCTGGACCGGGCGATTTTATCTTCGTGCCGCCCTATGTGCCCCATCAGGAAATCAACGCGCGCGATGACGAGACGCTGGAATGCGTGCTCGTGCGCTCGGACGGTCAGGCGACGTCGATCAATCTGGATATCGAGCCAGTGGAGCAGCCCAGCGAAGTGCTGTGGGTGGATCCGATTCATCAGGGGTAGGGGGCTCCGTCATTGCAAGCGCAGCGAAGCAATCCAGAAGCCTCACGTGGGTCCTCTGGATTGCCGCGTCGCTACGCTCCTCGCAATGACGGCCTGAAGGCCAATCAACCCTCCAGCAAATTCCACTCTTTCGCAACCGTTCCAGCCGCTTGGCCTTTACGCACGTAATAGTTCCACATTTTGGCAACGTGGTGCGGGCGGTCTTCGAGTTTCAGAATTTGTTCGATTTCTTGTGGCGTCAGTGGCTTTGGCTTGGCGCCCGCATTCAGAACCTGCATTTGCGCCTGCGCATTTTCTTCAAAATGCACAGCGTCCGAAATCAAGGCAGGCAGGCTTTCAGCCACCAGCAAAAGACCATGGGCGCGCATCAGTGCGACATGATGGGGCCCCAGTGTGGCTGCCAGTTCTTTGCCTTGCTGTGGATGCTTGATATGGCTTGGGTCGGGATGCGTCGGAATACCGTTCGCCCAACGCGTGGCGCGAGCGCGCATCGGCAAAAGCTGCACGTCTTCCATCATGGTGAAGGCGATGGCGAGATCCATGTGGCTGTGAAGCGAAGCTTGCACATCGGGGCGTGCGCGCATGGTTTCAATGTGAATGGCGGTCTCAGACGGCGGCTTGCCATCGCCATCAATCACCTTGCCGTCGAAGTCGACGGTGAGAATACGCTCAGGCGCCAGTTCGGCGCGTGAATCAGTGCGGCGCTGGATCATCAGCGCATCCTGGCCCGGAACACGCACGGCAATATGCCCGCTATATTGAAGGATGTTCATTTCTTCGAGCATGCGCGTCACAGCGCAAACTTCTGCAGCCAATCGTTGCTTGCTGTTCAGTCCAGTCAGTGTGGACATATCAATATCTCCCATTTTCTTATTTCTTGAAAAAGAAACCGCCGGCTTATGGCCGGCGGTTGGATTGTCAGATCAGACGATGATCTTGGTGCCCGTGCTTGCCGGGAAAATATCTTCCGGCTTCACATGCTTATGGGCAATGCCCTGCTGATAGG
>CAINNX010000077.1 GCA_903851305.1 uncultured Hyphomicrobiales bacterium
ATTGCCTATCAGGGCGAGCCGGGTGCCAATTCACACATGGCTTGCATGGATGTTTATCCAGACTGGCAGCCTTTGCCGTGCGAGACATTCGAAGATGCGCTGGGCGCTATTCAGGATGGCACGGCGCAGCTTGGCATGATCCCGATTGAAAATTCACTCGCCGGTCGGGTGGCCGATATTCATCATCTCTTGCCAGCCTCCGGTCTACATATTGTGGGCGAATATTTTTTGCCGATTCATTTTCAGCTGATGGCGATCAAAGGTGCAAAGCTCGAGGGCATCAAAGAGGTCTACAGCCATATTCACGGGCTTGGGCAATGCCGCAAGATCATCAAGAAACTCGGCCTGAAAGCGCATAATGGCGGCGATACGGCAGGTTCTGCGCGCCAAGTCAGTGAGTGGAAAGACCCCGCGCGCGCCGCACTCGCGCCTGCCATGGCCGCAGATATTTACGGCCTCGATATTCTGGCCCGCGATGTGGAAGATGCCGCGCATAACACGACACGCTTTGTTGTCTTGTCGAAAGAGCAGAGCTGGTCCAAGCCCGACACAGGGCCGCTGGTGACTAGTTTTGTGTTTCGCGTGCGCAATGTGCCGGCTGCTTTGTATAAAGCGCTCGGCGGCTTTGCGACCAATGGTGTGAACATGTCGAAGATCGAGAGCTATATGGTCGAAGGCGAATTTGCTGCGACGCAATTCTTGTGCGATGTCGACGGTCATCCGGAAGAGCCGGGTCTGGCGCGCGCACTCGAAGAGCTTGAGTTTTTCACGCGCGAAGTGCGGATTTTGGGCGTTTATCCGGCGCATCCGTTTCGCATTGAGACGCAGAAGGCGGCTGAGTAGTTTTCCCTCGTCATTGCGAGGAGCAAAACGACGAAGCAATCCATAGCATGCGACGGTTCTGGATTGCTTCGCTTCGCTCGCAATGACGGCTAAAGGCGATGCAATCCGCTTGTGTCGATTTGCGCCAGCCATTCGCGCACGCTCTTGCCGGCAATCATTTCATCGGGTGCAATATCCGCCAGAGGTGCCAGCACAAAGGCGCGCTCATGCGCATGCGGGTGGGGCACGCTCAACCGTTCGTCTGCAATGGTTTCGTCACCATAAGTGATCACATCAAGATCAATGATGCGTGGGCCCCAGCGCTGTTCGCGCACACGCCCCGAGGCGCGTTCGATCTCAAGGCACAGATCGAGCAAATCATGCGCGGATAAATCCGTCTCGATTTCTGCCACCATGTTGAGAAAATCAGGCTGATCCGTCACGCCCCACGGCGGCGTGCGGTAGATGGGTGATTCTTGTAGAACGCACACCTGATCTTGCGCGCGCAAAGTTGCGAGCGCCGTGCGAAACGCCTGTTTCACATCGCCGACATTGCCCCCCAATGCGAGATAAGCGCGCGTCATGCAGGCTGATCAGGCGCGCGGCAGACGCAAGTGAATACCCACTGCCGCGAGACGCTCGGGGATCGGGGGCTTCAATTTACGCACCCGCAAATCAACCATGGTCACAGCCGGAAATTCTGCGAGGAGGCCTTGGGCCACAGCGGCGGCGGCTGTTTCCACCAGCTTGTAGCGCGTGTCGACAAACAGGCGACGCACGGTGGTCACGATCTTGGCATAGTCCAAAGTGTCATGCAGATCATCGCTGGCTGCAGCCGCACCAATATCTGTTTCCAGTTCAAGATTGATCAGAAAGGGCTGGCCAAACTCGCCCTCATGGCGATGCCAGCCGTGATAGGCGTGGAGTTCGAGTGCTTCGATGAGAACTTGCGCTTTCATAGGGTCTGCCATTCTTCAGGTCCTGAATGCTGCGAGCATTTTCATCGCATCCACATGTGGGGCGACATCATGCACACGTAAAATATCTGCGCCAGCCTGTGCGCCCAAAAGGTGAAGCGCCAAAGAGCCAGCCATACGATCGTTCGGGTCTGTGCGGCCAGTCACCGCACCAATGATGCGCTTGCGCGAGGCACCCAGCAGCACCGGGCAGCCCAATATATGCAGGCGGGCGATCTCGCGCACGGCGATCATGTTCTGCTCAGGTGTTTTGCCAAAGCCAATGCCGGGGTCGAGCACAATGCGGTCAAGGGGAATGCGCGCGCGCTGTGCAATGTCGAGCGAGCGCGACAGAAAGGCCAGCATGTCTTCGACAATGTCGATGCTGGCATCTTCGTGCTCGCGGTTGTGCATGAGCACACAGGCCGCGCGATGTTCGCTTGCCACGCGTGCCAGATCGGGATCGCGCTGAAAACCCCACACATCATTGACGATCTGCGCACCAGCGCGCAGTGCCGCTTCGGCAACCTTGGACTTCATCGTGTCCACCGAGATCACGCTCTCTTTGGCGAGCGGGGCGATGAAGGGCGCGATGCGCGCCGCCTCGTCTTCCGCTGAAACGGGTTTGTGGCCGGGGCGTGTGGATTCGCCACCAATGTCGATGATGTCAGCGCCATCGGCGATCATCTGGCGGGCATGCGTCAGCCCGCGCGCGACATCATTGTGCCGCCCGCCATCCGAGAAGGAATCGGGCGTCACATTGAGAATGCCCATCACAAGCGGGCGGGCCTTGAGATCAAGACAGCGCCCGTCGGGCAGGGGGATGAGGCGGTTCACCATAATGGCGCCCATCAACGTCAGCTGCGCGCGCCTGTCAACGCGCGGGGAAACGCGGTTCGCGTCCCTCGGCAAAGACCTTCAGCAGGTGCCAGGCAATGGCGATGGGGTTGGGGGTTGTCAGCCCTTGCGGATGGGTGCCCGCAAACATGGCCTGCACATCGGTGCGGGTGAGCCAGCGTGCATCCTCCAGCTCCGAGGTCTCGACAATAATCTCGCGCGACAGCGCTTGGGCAAAACAGCCCATCATCAGCGAGGCCGGAAACGGCCAGGGCTGGGAGGCGTGATAGGCGACCTCGCCCACAAGGATGGCTGATTCTTCCGCCACCTCGCGCCGCACGGCGGCCTCTATGGTCTCGCCGGGCTCCACAAAACCCGCCAATGCCGAATACATGCCGGGGTTGAACCGCGCCTGTCGACCCACGAGGCAATTCTCGCCATCAAGTGTCAGCATAATCACGACCGGGTCAGTTCGCGGAAAATGATGCGCCCCGCAGGCTGTGCAAATGCGTTTCCATCCGGCCGCGGCAACGCCCGTGCGGGTGCCACATTGGGCACAAAAGCCGTGGCGCGTGTGCCAATGGAGAAGGCTCTTGGCTTGTGCCAGCTGGCCCAGTTCCGCAGCAGGCAAGCGGCCCTGCACGGCCAGGCTGCGCAAATCGATTTGGAGGGGGGCGCCATCTTGCGCCGTCTCGGGCGCGGGTTGCGACAGCTGGCGCGCAAAGACCGCGCCCACCTCATCGGCGCCCAGCAGGACAGGGTCGCCAGACCCGCCCAGCGCATCTGCCTGCGGCTTCGAAAAATAGGCCGATAGGCCCTGCTTGGTCTCACGCAGCAGCGGGATCTCGCCCGACAGCACGATGTGGCGTGTGCTTGGGCTTGCGAAAAGCTGAGAGGCGAAATCCGCATCATCCCGGCGCATGCCAAGCCGATCGAGCGGGTTTTCACCATAGCCCGTCCGGGCGGATGCATCCTGTGTCATGCCGCCAAGTCTAGGGCCGTGGGTGGGTTGGGGGAAGCGTGAACTGGCCAGTTTCACGGGCGCCGATTAGGCTTGTCTTTTCTTGGGCGCTTTTTTGAGACGGGGACGCTCTGGCACCGCCTTGTAAAACTAACACTTAGTGATATAGTTTCATGGCACGTATTTTTAAAACCCGGGCATTTGTGAGCGCCCTGAAAAAAATCGGCATAGATGACACTGCGTTGATGCTTGCTGTGCGTGAGCTGTCGGATGGTCTCCGTGACGGCGATCTTGGCGGGGGCTGTACAAAAAGCGCATCGCCGTTGATGGCAAAGGCAAGCGCGGCAGTGTGCGAACCCTTGTTGCGACCAGAGCCGGGCGACACTGGTTTTATGTCTACGAATTCAAAAAGAACGAGCGCGCGGATATCACGCAACGCGAGCAAGTGGCGCTCAAGATTTTGGCAAAAAATCTGCTCGCATTGGATGATGTAGGCTTGGAGATTGCCTTGCAAGACGGCGCGATTGAGGAGATTGGTCATGGTACGCCCTAAAGCAGAAAGCCCACTTCTGGCGGCAATCCATCAAACCGCCAGCGACCTCTCGCGCTTGGGTCTCATCGAAAAGCGGACCATGCGCAAATACGATGTGCTGTGTCTGGCTCCAGTCGAGCCATTTGATGCAGAGAAGATCAAAAAGCTGCGGCGCTCTCAAAAATTGAGCCAGGCTGTCCTGGCGGCTGTGTTGAACACCAGCGCCTCGACCGTGCGTCAGTGGGAAGCCGGCGCCAAGCGCCCGAGCGGCCCTTCGCTGAAGCTGCTCAATCTGCTCGCACGTAAAGGGCTGGATGCGATTGCCTGAGCGGGGCAATCATCCACATGCGCCCCTTGCATCCAGCCCCCCGGACTGCCAAATAGACCTCGGGAGGTTGGCGGTGGACGCACCACTCGCCAACTGGGTCAGGTCCGGAAGGAAGCAGCCCTAACGAGACCGGGCGGGTCTCTGTCCAGCCTCCTACCTTTTGCCTCCGGCTTTCGGGCCAAGGCGCCCTTTTCCGCGAATTGGCATCCTGCATGACTGACGCGCCTCAGCCGAACGCCCAAAGCCCGGATGACGGTGCCCTTTCGTTGGGTCTGGATTTGCCTGTCCAGCTCAAGCCCAGTGCGGGCCCTGCCGGCGAATACCGCGTTCTGGCCCGCAAATATCGCCCCTCCAGCTTCGATGATCTGATCGGTCAGGAAGCCATGGTGCGCACGCTGTCGAATGCGTTCAAGCTCGACCGTATCCATCAGGCCTACATTCTTACCGGTGTGCGCGGGGTCGGCAAAACCACAACGGCGCGCATTCTGGCGCGTGCCTTCAATTATGAATTGCCCGAGCAAGGCATCAATCGCCCAACGGTCGATATGCCCGAGCTTGGCGTGCATTGTCAGGCGATCATCGAGAGCCGCCATGTTGACGTCATCGAAATGGATGCCGCCTCGCATACGGGCATCGATGACATTCGGGAGATCATCGAGAGCGCACGCTATCGCCCGGTGATGGCGCGCTGCAAAGTCTATATCATCGACGAAGTGCACATGCTCTCCAAGGCCGCATTCAACGGCCTGTTGAAGACGCTTGAAGAGCCCCCGCCCCATGTGCGCTTTCTTTTCGCGACGACTGAAATCGAGAAAGTGCCTGTCACGGTGCGCTCTCGCTGCCAGCGTTTCGATCTGCGCCGCATTGAATCACAAGTTCTGATCGATCATCTGGCTGGCATCTGCACCAAGGAAGGTGTGAGGGTTGCCGCTGAAGCGCTGGCGCTTGTCGCGCGCGCCGCCGAAGGCTCGGTGCGCGATGCGCTCTCGCTGCTTGATCAGGCGATTGCACATGGTTCATCCGCCGGTGCGGATGAAATCGGTGCTGCCACCATTCGTGATATGTTGGGCGTGGCTGATCGCGCGCGCATTGTTGATCTGTTTGAAAATGTCATGCAGGGCGACATTGCCACCGCCATGACATCGCTCAAAGAGCAATATGATCAGGGTGCCGATCCGGCGCTGATCTTGTCGGACCTTGCCGAATTTGTGCATTTCGTCACGCGTCTGCGGCTTGTGCCCGATGCCAAGCCGGATGCTTCCGTCACGCCGGAAGAAGTCAAACGCGGGCGTGAGTTTGCCAGCGCGCTGGGCACACCGACGCTGACACGCGCCTGGCAAATTCTCTCCAAAGGCGTGGCTGATGTGCGCCATTCACCGCGGCCATTGGCTGCCGCTGATATGGTGCTGGTGCGTTTGGCGCATGCGTCCGATTTGCCGACACCTGAAGATGTGCTGAAGCGTCTGCAAAATGCGCCGCTGTCGTCGGGCTCCCCTGCATCCATGCCGTCCGGCGGCGGTGGGGGCGGCGGCAGTTCTGCCATGGCACAAGGTTCGGCCATGCGCGCGCCTCTGCCTGTTTCCATTCCGCAAAATGCGCCGCGTGCGCAGGTCGGGCCGCGCATTGCGACCTTGCAGGATATGGTGGCGCTGGCGCAGACCAATCGCGACATCCAATTGAAAATCGCGCTGGAATCCGATGTGCGGCCGGTGCGCATTGAAGACGGAACATTTGAATTTGCGCTGGTCGAGGGGGCTTCGGCCCAGCTCGTGCCGCAGATCATGAATAAGCTCAAGGAGTGGACTGGCCAGCGCTGGCTTGTTGCCATTTCCAACGAGCCAGGTGCGCCCACCATCAAGGATGTGCGCGACGCCAAGGAAGCTGAAAAAATGCGCGGCGTGCGCGCCGAGCCTTTGGTGCGCTCTGTGCTGGACCGTTTTCCGGGTGCGGAAATTGTCGCCGTGCGCACGATTGGTGATGTGGAACCCGTTGCCAATGCCTATGCCCCGCAGCAGGGCGGTGAAGATGTCATCTATGCCGATACGCAAATCGGCGAGGATGACGAAGACCTCTGAGGATTTGCCATGAAAGACATGTTCGGGCTGATGAAGCAGGCGCAAGCCATGCAGAAGAAAATGGCTGATCTGCAGGCTGAACTTGAAGATGTGCTGGTTGAGGGGCAATCGGGTGGCGGCATGGTGCGCATCACCATGACCGCCAAAGGCGCGATGCGCGGCGTCAACATTGATCCTTCGCTGATGAAAGAAGACGAAAAAGAAATCGTCGAAGATCTCATTGTCACGGCTCATGAAGATGCGCGCCGCAAGGGTGAAGCACTGGTGGCTGACAAGATGCAGGCCATCACCGCCGGGCTGCCTTTGCCGCCCGGCATGAAATTGCCTTTCTGAAAGTAAGAGACATTGGCTGAACGTGTTGCCGGTCCAGAAATCCAGCGCCTGATTCAGCTGCTTGCGCGGTTGCCCGGGCTTGGACCACGCTCAGCCCGGCGCGCGGCGCTTCATTTGATCCGCAAGAAAGAAGAATTGCTCGGCCCATTGGCGGACGCGATGCAAGTCGCGCGTGAGCGCATCATCACCTGCACGGCGTGCGGTAATGTCGACACGATGGATCCATGCACCATTTGCTGCGATGAGCGCCGCGATGCCTCTGTCATTATCGTGGTCGAGACGGTTGCCGATTTATGGGCACTTGAGCGTGCCGCTGCCATGAGGGCGCGCTATCATGTGCTCGGCGGCACGCTGTCACCGCTCGATGGTGTTGGTCCCAAAGATCTCAATCTGACCACCTTGGTGGACCGTGTGCAGAAAGAGCGCGTGCGCGAGGTCATTCTCGCGGTCAATGCCACGGTCGATGGCCAGACAACGGCACATTATGTGACCGACCTGCTGAGCGCACAGAACATCCGCGTGACACGTCTCGCCCATGGCGTGCCTGTGGGTGGCGAACTGGATTATCTGGATGATGGCACGCTGGCGGCCGCGATCAGAAGCCGGACGGATTTTTAGAAAGCTGCAAGAGGATAATTGTTGCGGCGTCTCTCCGCTCGTCATTGCGAGCAAAGCGAAGCAATCCAGCAGCGTCACCTGTCGACTTCACGCTATGGATTGCCGCGTCGCCTTCGGCTCCTCTCAATGACGGGGTGAATTAATCGCCCGTCAGTAGCGGCACGTCTGCCTCGCCCTTGAATTCAACTTTTTCGATTCTGTCGCCATGGCGGATGATCTTGCCTGTCGAGACGGTGATGTCTTCGACATCTTTTGAGACAAGGCGGAAATGCTGATCGAGCTTGGCGACCCGTTCTGAAAGGCGGCGCACATCTGTCATCAATACGCCGACTTCTTTCTGGATGACATGGGCCTGCTCGCGCATTTTCGAGTCACGCACCAGCGCTTGCGTCACTTGCACAGCCATCATCAAAAGCGAGGGCGAGATGATGCTGATGTTCTCGCGATAGCCTTTCTGGATAAGATCATCAAAGAACTCGACCAGGTCAGCATAGATGGATTCCGAGGGCACGAAGATCAGTGCCATGGGCTGGGTCTCGTCGGGAATGAAATATTTCTCGCGCACATCTGTAATATGCTTGGAAATATCTGTGCGCACGCGCGCTTCCGCCTGCTTGCGTGTGACATCATCCTTGGCATCACGAAAGGCCGTGAAAGATTCCAGCGGGAATTTGCTGTCGATCACCAGCGGCCGCTTGTCGCCAGGTAGATGCAAGACGCAATCGGGCCTTTTGCCATTTGAAAGCGTGGCCTGAAATTCGTAAGCCCCGATGGGCATGCCATCACGAATGATCGATTCCATCCGCGTCTGGCCAAAAGCGCCACGGCTCTGCTTGTTGGCCAGAATGTCTTTCAGCGAGACGACTTCCTGCGTCAGGCCGGTGATTTTGGCTTGGGCTGAATCGATCACGGCGAGGCGTTCGCCCAAGGCGGTGAGACGTTCAGCCGTTGTATTGGTGGTCGCCTCCATGGAATCGCCGACCCGTTTGGTCACGCTGTCGAGGCGCTCGGACAGAGTGCGGGTGAGTTCCGAATGGCGCTCATTGAGCTGCTGCTGCATTTGCAGCATTTGCCCCGCCAGCTGAGCATTGATGCGGTTGAGTTCACCCACTTTGTCGTCGAGTTCGCGCTCCCGTTCAGCCGAGGTTGCAGACGCAATCTCCTGCGAGCGCTGCGCTTGGCTTTGCGCGCGGCTGATGACGAAAACAAGGGCGAGGGTGACGCCTGCAAAGGCGAGACCGAGAATGATGAGGGTCGTGTCCATGAGCCAAAGCCTAGCGCGATTCGCGCTGATGCGCGAACAGAAGATGAACGTCATTGACCCTGTGACGCTTCCTGACTACATCGGTTTCCATCTTTTCTCAGGAAAGCGCGCGAAGCCATGGCCATCCTGCCCATCATCGAATTGCCCGACCCGCGTTTGCGGCTGGTTTCCGAGCCCGTGCCGGCGGTTGACGCAGCTGTGCGCCAGCTCATGGATGACATGCTGGACACGATGTATGACGCGCCCGGTATTGGGTTGGCAGCCATTCAGGTGGCTGTGCCCAAGCGCGTGCTGGTGATTGATGTCGCCAAAGAGGATGCGCCACCCGCTCCGCTCTGCGTGGCCAATCCTGAGATCGTCTGGGCGTCTGACGAAAAGAACGTCTATCAGGAAGGCTGCCTGTCGATCCCGGAATATTATGAAGATGTCGAGCGCCCGCAAAAAGTGCGCGTGCGTTTTCTCAATCGCGATGGCCAGATTCAGGAGATCGAAGCAGACGGATTGCTCGCCACCTGTTTCCAGCATGAGATCGATCATCTCAATGGCGTATTGTTCATCGATCACCTGTCGCGCCTGAAGCGCGACCGCGTGCAGAAGAAATTTGTTAAAGCTGCGCGTCTGCGCGGCGGCGACGAGTAAAGGCCGATGCGCGTCGTTTTCATGGGGACACCCGATTTCTCCGTCCCTGTGATGACGGAGATGTTGGGCCAAGGTCACGAGATGGTCGGCGTCTATACGCGGGCACCCAAGCCCGCAGGCCGTGGCATGGATCTGCGTCTGTCACCTGTGCATGCATTGGCAGATAAATTTGCCATCCCTGTTTTCACGCCCAAAACGCTGCGCAACGATGATGAGATTGCGCGCTTTGCAGCGCTGGACGCCGATGTCGCCGTTGTTGTGGCTTATGGCTTGATTCTGCCCAAGGCAGTGCTGGATGCGCCGCGTCTGGGCTGTCTCAATCTGCATGCATCGCTGCTGCCACGCTGGCGTGGCGCTGCGCCCATTCAGCGCGCGATTATGGCGGGTGACGCCGAGACCGGCGTGATGGTGATGAAGATGGAAGAGGGGCTGGATACCGGCCCCGTTGGAATGGTCGAGCGTGTGACGATCACGCCCGATATGACCGCGTCTGACCTGCATGATCGCCTGTCGATGATTGGCGCTGATCTGATGGTGCGTGCACTGGCCGCGCTGTCGCGCGACTCTTTGCATTTTACGCCACAATCGGATGTGGGCGTCACTTATGCCCACAAGATTGAAAAGGCTGAAGCCCGCATCGATTGGGCGCGCAGCGCGCAAGATCTGCACAACCATGTGCGGGGCCTGTCACCCTTTCCCGGCGCATTCTTTGAAGTGGATCTTGGCAAGGGGCCTGAGCGCATCAAGGTTTTGCGTGCAAAAATCGCGGCAGGACAGGGGCTTCCTGGCACGGTTCTGGATGACGCCCTCACCATTGCCTGTGGCGCGGGCGCTTTGCAGATTGTCGATGTGCAGCGCGCAGGCAAGGCACCCATGAAAACAGATGAATTTTTGCGCGGTGCGCGCCTGTCGAAGGGCTTTGTCCTTCCTTCTGCGGCCTGACGCATATGGCCCGCTTTCGTCTCGATATTGAATATGACGGCACTGGCTTTTCTGGCTGGCAAAGGCAAGCCAATGCGCTGACCGTGCAGCAGGTGATCGAAGATGCCATTCAGGCTGTCGATGGCCAGCGTGTTAAAATTACAGGCGCTGGACGCACAGATACAGGTGTACATGCTACGGGACAGGTGGCGACTTGCGATCTGCATAAAGACTGGCGCGGCGACAGGTTGCGTGAGGCGGTGAACGCGCACATGCGCCCGCATTTGATCTCTATTCGCAAGGCTGAGCGCGTGGCGGATGATTTTGACGCGCGCTTTTCAGCGCACCGTCGTCATTATCTCTATCGTATCATCAACCGGCGTGCGCAACTGACTCTTGATTTCAACAAGGCCTGGCTGATCAAACGGGCGTTGAATGCAGATGCCATGCATGAGGCAGCGCAGGTGTTGGTCGGCTATCATGATTTCACGACTTTCCGTGATGCCGATTGTCAGGCCGAGAGCCCGATGCGCACGTTGGAGCGGCTTGATGTGTCGCGCGTGGGCGAAGAGATTCATATCTACACATCAGCGCGCTCTTTTTTGCATCGGCAAGTGCGCTCTATGGTAGGGTCGATCGAAAATGTCGGCTCTGGCAAATGGCAGGCGCGTGATTTGAAAGCCGCACTTGAGTCGAAAGATCGCATGCGCTGTGGGCCAGTGGCGCCTGCCGCAGGACTATATCTGATAGGCGTCGATTATTGATGCGCGATCAGGCGAAATAAGTTTTCAAGATGCGACGATAAATGGCGGCGAGCTGTTCGAGTTCCGCCACAGGTGTGCGCTCATCGACTGCATGCATGGTCTGTCCAACAAGGCCAAATTCAACCACCGGACAAGTGGCCCGAATGAAACGCGCATCCGATGTGCCGCCTGTGGTGGAGAGCGCGGGACGGTGGCCCGTCTCTTGTTCAACAGCGTCTGCAACGAGATCGACGAAGGGTCCGGGCGAGGTCAGAAAAGCAACCGCATTGGTTGGATCAAAAGTCAGATCGATTTTGGCCTCGGGTGCGGCGGCGTGGATGCGGCGCGTGATTTCATGCGCGAGCGAGTCGGGTGTCCACAGATCATTGAAGCGGATGTTGAATGTTGCGCGCACAGCAGCCGGAATGACATTGGTCGCACCATTGCCGGTGTCGACGGTGGTGACTTCAAGATTGCTAGCGTCAAAATGATCTGTGCCCGCATCAAAGGGGCTGGCTTTGAGGCCAGCCAGTATCGCAACCATATCCGGCACAGGATTATGCGCCAGATGCGGATAGCCGACATGGCCCTGCTGGCCGTGCACAACAAGACGCCCAGTCAATGAGCCGCGCCGACCGATTTTGATCATGTCGCCGAGCTGTTGCGGATTGGTTGGCTCACCCAGAATGCAATGATCGAAATGCTCGCCGCGTGCCTTGGCCCATTCCAGCAATTTCACTGTGCCGTTGACGGCGGGGCCTTCTTCATCACCTGTGATGAGAAAAGCAATCGCACCCTTGGACGCGCCAAATTCGCGCACATGCGCGATGGCGGCTGCGATGGCCGCAGCCAAGCCGCCCTTCATGTCAACTGCACCTCGTCCCCAGAGGTGGCCATCAGCCACTTCAGCGGAGAACGGATCAAAGCGCCATTGCGCGGCGTCACCGGGTGGGACGACATCGGTATGGCCGGCAAACATCAGACAGGGCACGCCTGTGCCGAACTTGGCGTAGAGATTGTCAATGTCAGGTGTGCCAGCTTCCGAAAAGCGCACGCGCTCGATGCTGAAGCCAGCGCCTTTGAGATAACGCGCCACGACATCAAGCGCGCCTTCATCGCGCGGCGTCACAGAGGCGCAGCGGATGAGATCGCGGGCAATGTCGAGGGCGTTGGTCATTCCGTCTCGTGTGTTGTGGCACGCAGGCCGCATTCAAACGCCATCCAGACAAGCACAAGCACGAGGCCCGTGTCGATGAGCCATGCGGACCAGAGCGGTACCATTTCCACCAGACGCGGGGACGTCCAATGGGCAGCGCCCGCCAGAAGCGCCAAAGCAAGTGGCAGGCCTGCCAGTGCGGGCGCATGGCCGCGCGCCCGCAAGCGCTTGGCGGTCAGATTATACCAGCACACGCCTGTCAGCAGGATGAGGAAGGCATAGACCGCGAGATAGAGATGCACGCCAAGTGTGGCGGGATCAATCAGTCCGCGCTCAGCCAAATCATGTTTGGCCAGCGGTGAGACAACAAGCCAGATGACCGTCGCAACAGATGCGACGGCCCCTGTAAGTGCCGTGCCAAGCCACCAGACGTCACGCGTGATGACACCCTTGTCCGTACGGAACAGGAAGCGGAAGCCGTCTGCTGACAGAATGGCGCTCATCAATCCCTCAGCAATTCATTGATGCCGGTCTTGGAGCGCGTCTGCGCATCGACCGTCTTCACAATCACCGCGCAATAGAGCGAGGGGCCGGGTGTGCCATCGGGCAGCGGCTTGCCGGGCAGATTGCCCGACACAACCACGGAATAGGGCGGCACATAGCCGACATGCACCTGTCCCGTGGCGCGGTCGATGATCTTGGTCGACGAGCTGATGAACACGCCCATGGCGAGCACCGAGCCTTCGCCAACAACGACGCCTTCGACGACTTCAGAGCGTGCGCCGATGAAGCAATTGTCTTCGATGATGGTAGGGTTGGCCTGCAGTGGCTCCAGAACGCCACCAATGCCCACGCCGCCTGACAGATGCACATTCTTGCCGATCTGTGCGCAGGAGCCCACCGTCGCCCATGTGTCGACCATCGTGCCTTCGCCCACATAAGCGCCGAGGTTCACGAAGGAGGGCATCAGCACCACACCGGGCGCGATATAGGCCGAGCGGCGCACGATGCAATTGGGCACAGAGCGAAAGCCTGCTGCGCCATGTTCCGCGGCACCCCAGCCTTCAAACTTGGAGGGCACCTTGTCCCACCAGGATGAGCCACCAGGACCACCCGAGATCGGCGCCATGTCGTTCAGGCGGAAGGAGAGCAGCACGGCCTTCTTCAGCCATTGGTGCACAGCCCAGCTTTCCGGGCCGCTCTTGCCGGCGATCTTTTCCGCCACACGCGCTTTGCCGCTGTCGAGCAGGCTCAAGGCCTCGTTGACGGCCTCGCGCACGCGCCCCTGTGTCTGGGCGTTGATGTTATTGCGATCCTCAAAAGCGGCTTCAATGGTCTGGGCAAGATCGGCGATGGACATGAAAACTCCCCTCACGGCGATGGCGCTGAAAACAGCTGTTTTTCTCGTGCCGCTGTCTAGCAAGCGGGGGGCTGCCTGTCACCCGTGGCGGATTTTTTCCATCAAGGCGGGGTCGTCAGCGATCAATTTCATCAACAGGGCGGTGGGCCAGCTCGGCAGGGCCTCGCCCCGCTCATATTTGGAGAAGGAATTGGGCGAGCCGGTGAGCAGCTGGCTCGCTTCTTTCTGGGTGAGCCGGGTTTTGCGGCGCAAGTCTTTGGCGAGCGCGCGTATGTTGGCGGCA
The DNA here is from genome assembly GCA_903851305.1 of uncultured Hyphomicrobiales bacterium. Classification (GTDB taxonomy): domain Bacteria; phylum Pseudomonadota; class Alphaproteobacteria; order Rhizobiales; family Beijerinckiaceae; genus Terripilifer. The sequence goes on from CAINNX010000077.1 coordinate 13,829, forward strand.
TATTCGGTTTTGAGTTCGGCGAAGGCTTTCTCGAAGCCGTCATGATCATCACCCATGATGACGCCATCGTTGCCGTCGTCTGGGAAAAATCCAGTGGCTTCGAATTCCTTCTTCAGGCCCATATATTCAACGGTTTCCATCCGGCGGCCGCGGGTGAGAAGTGCGCCTGTTTCGGGATGAATCATGGTCTTGCCACATGGAAATTGAACGTCATCTCGCATGGCCTATTTCCTCTTGAACGACAGCAAAATGAATTCGGTCAACGCGTGTGTTCTGTGAATTTGACGTAGATGAGGACACCGTCCCAAGGGATGACGTAAACGTCCTGCCATTGCTTGTGATCATTGAAACTGGTGACTGATTTGACGAAATGCTTGTGTCGAAGGGCATTGATGACGCGCATGACGCCCTCACGCTTTTCAAAGCCCAGGGTTCGAGCACTAGCGAGTGCTGAGATGGTCATTGGCGCTTGATGACGGGCAAAAGCCGCCTGAAACGCCTCAAGATCGTGCGTCGGTTTGCGCTTGTCAAAAATAAATAAACCTTAAAGGTTGTATTGTCAAATAAGCGGGTCTTTGCTGCCAAACGCAGCCGCGACTATTCGACGGGCGAACCTAAGGTCAGGTCAAGCGGGGGAGCCCCAGCCCGAAGAGGAAGCCGGCGAGGTCCTCTGTCAGGTAATCGACGTGGGCGGCTTTGGCGCCAGCGGCGATTTCCCACTCTTCGCGATGGTCATGGGCGCCAGCTTTGGGTGTGACCAGCACGGTCTTCATGCCGCGCGCATGCGGCACGGCCAGATTATGCGCAATGTCTTCAAACATGGCCGCAGTTTGTGGATCAACCGCATGGCGATCAAAAAAACGCTGATAGGTTTCAGCCGCGGGTTTGGGAATGAGATCGGCTGCGACAATGTCGAAAATATCTTCAAACATATGGTCGATGCCAAGCTGGCGCGCAGTGTGCAGCGCATGTTTGCGCGAGCCGTTGGTCAGAATGAGCCTGCGCCCTGGCAAGCGCGTGATGGCCTCCGCCAAAGTGTGATCGGGCACCAGCGAGGAGCGATCAATGTCATGCACAAAGTCGAGAAATTCAGCCGACGAAATGGCGTGCTCTTCCATCAGCCCGCGCAAAGTTGTGCCGTATCTCTGATAATAATATTTTTGAAGCGCACGTGACGACAGCCCATCGAGCCCGAACATATGGGCCATAAACACCGTGATGCGGTGATCGATCTTCGGCCACAGATCACTGGAGGGGGGATAGAGCGTATTGTCGAGATCAAACACCCATGTCGTTACATGAGCAAAAGCTGCCCGTGTTTCTTCGGGCAGCAGCGGAAAAGCCGCATCATCCTTATCGGACTTCAAATCTGCGGCTTTTCCGGAAATGGTGGTTACCTCGTGATCAGCGTGCCTGCGCCACCATCGGTGAGCAGTTCCACAAGCACCGCATGCGGTGTCTGGCCATCCAGGATCACAACACCTTCAACGCCTTGCTCAAGCGCGTAAATGCAGGTTTCGACCTTGGGGATCATGCCGCCTGTGATGGTGCCATCGGCAATGAGTCTGCGGATGTCATCAATCTTCAATTCCTTGATCAGCTGCTTGTTCTTGTCGAGCACGCCAGGCACATCGGTCAGGAAGAGAAGACGCTTGGCACCCAGTGCGCCAGCAATGGCGCCGGCGAATGTGTCGGCATTGACGTTATACGTCTCGCCGTCTGCGCCCATGGCAACAGGTGCAAGAACGGGTATCAATTCGCGGCCGAGCACCTGGTCGAGCACTGTTGTATCAACCTTGTCGGGCTCGCCGACAAAGCCAAGATCAACATCGCTATCGGTCACTTTGCGCGCAGTGACCATATTGCCGTCTTTGCCGCATAGGCCAATCGCGCGGCCACCTTCGGCATTGATGTAGCCGACGAGGTTTTTGTTGATGGAGCCAGCCAGCACCATTTCAACAATCTCAACCGTAGCGCGATCGGTGATGCGCAGGCCCGAGGCGAATTCTGATTTGATGCCGAGTTTCTTCAGCATGGCGCCGATCTGCGGGCCACCGCCGTGGACCACGACCGGGTTCACGCCTGACTGCTCAAGCAGGACCATATCTTTGGCAAAGCGGCGGGCGACTGCCTCGTCGCCCATGGCGTGCCCGCCGTATTTCACGACAATGATGGATTCGTCATAGCGCAGCATGTGCGGCAGAGCCTGCATGAGGATTTCGGCCTGCTCCTGCGGGCTGCCTTTTAGCATGTTGGTCATGTGTGATCCTTATATGATCTCTCTTGGCGCGCCCCTGTTTAGCCCGTCCTCATGGCAGCCTCAAGACGGGCGCCATTGCCAAATTGCACCTCATGCTGTGCAATTAGCTTCTTTTCAGAACTCTCTTGTTTTATTCCTTTTATGGAATATAATCATGCTATGGTTGGTCGAGGTTACCGACGAGTTTTCGGCTTGGTTTATAGAGCTTCGTGCTCCGATTCAGGACGAAGTTGATCGCATTGTGGGTTTGCTGGAGGTGAAGGGGCCGCAATTGCCGTTTCCCTTCTCATCTGGCTTGGTCGGATCGCGCCATGGGCATATGCGCGAATTGCGCGTGCAATCTGGCGGTGAGCCCTATCGGGTTTTTTTATGCGTTTGACCCACGCCGGACTGCAATTTTGTTGATCGGCGGATGCAAGACGGGGGACGACCGATTTTACGAGCGGATGATCCCGCTGGCCGATGAGCTCTATGAAGTTTACCTCGCAGAATTGCGCAAGGAAGGATTGTTGTGATGGCAGGACACCGCTCATTTCAGGAATTGCGCAAGGCGATCCCGCCAGAACGCAAGGAGCGCAATCGGCGAGAGACAAGGTCGCTTTTAAAAGCACTGGCGCTTTTCGAGTTGCGGCAGGCGCGTGGCAAATCACAAGACGAAATTGCGAGTGAATTGAGTGTTAAGCAGCCAGCGGTCGCCAAGATGGAACGACGCGACGATATTTATGTGAGCAATTTGCGCCGCTATGTCGAAGCCTTGGGCGGGCGGCTCGAAATCACGGCTCATTTCCCAGATCGCGTCGTGCCCATTGCGCTGGGGTCTTCTGATCCGGCTGAATGAATTTAAAACGTAACGCCGCGCTCTTTCAGGATGCGGGCGATGGTTTCGCGCAATTCGCCGATTCCCTCGCCATTTTCGGAAGAGGTGAAGATGATGTCGGGATGGGCGGCTGGATGCTTGAGCAAAGCCGTGCGAACGCCCTCGATACGGGCCTCGACCTCCGACTTCTTGCACTCGTCCTTTTTGGTCAGCACGATCTGGTAGGACATGGCCGACTTGTCGAGCAGGTCGAACATTTCCAAATCAGGCGGCTTCAGTCCGTGGCGTCCATCGATCAGCACGAAGACGCGCGCCAGAGAGGCGCGACCACGCAGATAGGCGTGCATCAGCTGCGTCCAGGTCGAGATCTTCTCTTTCGAGACGGCGGCATAGCCATAGCCGGGCATATCAACCAAGCGCATCGGCTCTTCGCCAGGCGTGCCCATGGCAAAAAAGTTGAGTTGTTGGGTGCGGCCGGGCGTATTGGAGGTGCGCGCGAGCGCCTTGCGGCCGGTCAGCGCATTGAGCAGCGACGATTTGCCAACGTTGGAGCGGCCAGCAAAGGCAACTTCAACCGGCCCCATTGGGGGTAAGCCATCAATTTTGGCTGCTGCCCAGATGAATTCGCAATTGCCCGCAAAAAGTTTGCGAGCTCGCTCGAACAATTCGGGATCGCTCTCGATCATGGAACCAATCCCTGTGTGGAGCGCGCGCTCACATGAGCGCGCGGTGTTTTGTTAAGCTGATGTCTTTTTGCCCAGCAGACCTGAGAGATTGTCCCAGAGCTCCACCTTCACGCCTGCGCGCTTCATAATGTAATATTGCTGCGTGACCGAGAGCAGGTTGTTCCACGTCCAGTAAATGACGAGGCCCGCCGGGAAAGTGCCTAGCATGAAGGTGAAGATGATCGGCATCCAGGTAAACATCTGCTTTTGGACAGGATCGGTTGGCTCTGGGTTCATCTTCATCTGGACGAACATGGAAATGCCCATCAGCAGTGGCCAAATCCCAATCGCCAGGAAATGACCGACCATCGGCAGGCTTGTGGGATCAAATGGCAGCAAGCCGAAGAGATTGAAGACGGTTGTCGGATCTGGCGCCGAGAGATCCTTGATCCAGCCAAAGAAAGGCGCATGGCGCATTTCCAGCGTGATGAAGATCACTTTGTAGAGGCCGAAGAAGACAGGGATCTGCACCAACACGGGCAAGCAACCCGCCACCGGATTGATTTTTTCGCGCTTGTAGAGCTCCATCAGCTCTACCTGTTGCTTCTGCTTGTCATCCTTGTAGCGCTCACGCAGGAGAGTCATTTCCGGCTGCACAGCCTTCATCTTCGCCATCGACAGATAAGAGCGATTGGCGAGTGGGAAGAAGACGGCTTTCACGATCACGGTGACGATGAGGATCGCGACACCGAAATTGCCAACAAAATGATAAATGAGGTCGATCAGTTTGAAGAGCGGCTTGGTGATGAAATAGAACCAGCCCCAATCAATCATCAGATCGAAATTCTTGATGCCGAGTGATGTCTGATAGCCATCAATTGTGCGCACTTCTTTGGCGCCTGCAAAGATGCGTGTGGTGGTAACTTCGCTGGTGGCACCAGCCTCCACAGTGCGCGCATCTTCCAGAATGAAGGTCTGGTAGAGGCGCGGCTGGTTGGCAGCACCGGTTGCCGAGAAGCGACCGCCGAATTTTGCGTCCTGTGCGGGCACGATAGCGGTGGCCCAATATTTATCGGTAAAGCCCATCCAGCCGGCTGTGCCTTCGGCCAGGCGCATGGATTGGGGTTCTTTTTCAATTGAATCGTAGGTCAGCTCGATCACGCGTGAGTCGCCGACCACACCGAGCAAGCCTTCATGCAGCACGGCATAGCCGCTTGTCGCTGGCTTTCCTATACGTGTGATGCTGGCGAAAGCCTGCAGCGTCACGGCCGCGCCGCTCTTGTTCTCGATCGTTTCTTTGACGGAGAACATGTAGCGGTCATCGATGGAAATAGTGCGTTTGAAGATCAGGCCCTTGCCATTGTCCCATGTCAGCTCAACTGGCGTGGTCGCAGTGAGCTTGGTGCCATTGGCTTTCCAGAGCGTGTTGGCGTCGGGCAGGGTCAGCGCATTGCCTGCAGCGGTACGAAAGCCTGTCTCGGCATAATAAGCATGGGTAGAGCCCACCGGCGCGAAGAGTTCGATCATCGGGCTGTTAGGATCAATCGTGTCGCGGAAATTCTTCAGCGACACATCGTCGATCAAGCCACCCTTGAGGGCAATCGAGCCGGCCAGTGCAGGCGTGTCGATGGTGATGCGTGGTGACAGCGGCAAAGCATCTGCGCGTGTGCGTGCTGCTTGCGCGATATCAGCTGTGGCAGCAGGTGCGCCCGGGTTCACGTTAGCTGCGGGTGCGGGAGCCGCGGGAACAGCTGTCTGCGTGGCTTGCTGCGCCTGGCGCTGCTTTTCAACGGTCGGTGCACCGTAAAAATAGTTCCAACCAAACAGCACGATCATCGACAGGCCGATGGCAAGGAAAAGATTCTTTTGTTCGCTGCTCATGTGTGTTTGGCCTGATGAGTGTCGGTTGTTTGGATGAGACGTCGGTCGATACGTGTGATCAACGCGCCCAGTTTGTTTGTCAGATCTGCAAAGCGGATGGAAAGACATTCACGCCGTGCAACGATCACATAATCGCAAGCATGGCTATCGGTCGATGTGCTGCGCGTCGAGGGATTTTCGCGCAAAGCAGCACGCAGGCGGCGGCGGATGCGATTACGCTCCACCGAATTGCCGGTTTTCTTTGTCACGGTCAGACCGAAGCGGCGCCCTGCAGGGGCCAGATCTTGAGAGCGCAATTTCGCTTGCAGGGTAAAGGCCGCCTCATGCAGGCGGGCGCCCTTGGCAACAGCGAGAAATTCTTTGCGCTCTTTCAGCCGCCCGAAGGCGACTAAGGGTGCTGTGGGTGCCGAGTCATCGACAGATCCGCCAATTTGGACTGTCATCTGGGTCGGCCCCCTTGCGCGAGCCCCGAAGGGTCTCGGTTAGGCCGACAGGCGCTTGCGGCCGCGGGCGCGACGAGCAGCGATAATGCGACGGCCGCCAACGGTGGCCATGCGCGAGCGGAAGCCATGACGGCGCTTGCGCACGATCTTGGAGGGTTGATAAGTCCGCTTCACGGGTGTGCTCCAGTTACTGGGGAAAAGCAGAAAGTGACCTGATTTCAGGCTCTTAAGGCAGTTCCAAAGGGGTCGAGGTTGGCGCTTGTTCCGCTTTCCCCGTCAAATGCCTTGCGGCAAAGGGAAAAGGACGTAGTCAGCGCTGGCCGAATTCGTTGGCGCGCATATAGAGGCAGACCCCGCCCGAAGTCAATTGACGTTCGTGCCCCTGTGGAGGGTTTGCGCCTCTGCCAAGCCGTGCCAGATTGATCAGGCAAAGCAAAAACAAGCCCCGACCGGGGGTGAGGGAGGAGACAAGACGATGACCGACACCAGCGCCCGTGCGCCCAAGCCCATCCGCCGCATCGTGACGGGCCATGATTCTGATGGCCGGGCGACGGTCCTGATCGACAAGGTGGCTACCAATACCAAGAGCTCGCGCCCCGGCCAATTCTCGACACTGCTCTGGTGCACGGATGGCGCCCCCGCCACTATGCCGCTGGGGCTCGATGCCGAGGATATGGGCGAACGCAAGCTTGGCACTTATCCGCCCGAAAAGGGCACCCGCTTCATGATTGCCGAATACCCTCCCGGCAATATGCCCCGCCGCCACCGCACGGAGACCATTGATTACATCATTGTCCTCTCTGGCGAGGTCGAGATGGATCTGGATGGCGATGAGAAGGTCACCATGGGGCCAGGTGACGTCATGATCCAGCGCGGCACCTATCACGCCTGGCGCAATAAGGGGCCCGATGTCTGCCGTATGGCCTTTGTGTTGCTGGATGCGCAGCCGCTGGGGCTGGGCGACCCCGTCCTGCGCGGCGAGGGGGTCGGGGCGCGCGTTAAGCACGATTGAGCTAAAAGGCTTCGCATCGTAGCGCCCCGCTTGCTACAAGCGGGGCAACTTTTTTCAAGAAGGGTGAGACCCGTGAGCACGACCGGACAAAGCATGGCTGCAGGCCCTGAGATGGTGGGACAGCGAGAGGCTGTGCTCGCCCATCTCGTTGCTGCCGGTTTTGCCCGCACCGAGCCTGCCATCCTGCAGCCCGCTTCCGTCTTTCTGGATCTGGCGGGGGAGGATATTCGCGGCCGCATCTATCTGACGAGCGATGCGTCTGGTGCCGAATATTGCTTGCGTCCTGAATATACGATCCCTGTTTGCCGCGATTATCTTGCCTCTGCGCAAGCCGGGAAGCCAGCGAGCTATTCTTATCTGGGGCCAGTCTTTCGCTTTCGCGCAGGCGCTGCAGCTGAATCTTGTCAGGCGGGTCTGGAAAGTTTCGGACGCACAGATCGTGAAGCGGCCGATGCCGAGGTCATGGTGCTGGCGCTGGAATCGGCCGAACAGATTTTGGGGCGCAAACTGTCTGTGCGCATCGGCGATGCCGGCATTTTTGCGCGCCTGCTTGATGTGCTGGATTTGCCACCCGTTTGGCTGCGACGTATTCGTCGTGGTTCGGCTTTGGGTCAACCGATTGCCAAAATTCTGGATCGTGAAGAGACGGCCTCCACCGCCGATCACTCGGGCGTGCTGGCTGCCCTTGCGGGCGCAGATCGCACGGGCGCACGCGCGCTCGTGCAAGATCTCTTGTCGATTGCAGGCATTTCTTCCGTTGGCGGTCGCTCGGCCAATGAAATTGCGGAGCGCTATCTCGAACAAGCCTCGGCTCAAGCCGGCGGCGGTGTCACGGCTGAGAAACGCGCCATTCTGGAGAGCTTCTTGAAGATTACTGGCGAGCCTGAAAAAGCCTTGGCCGCGCTGCGCAAGCAGGCAGCAGACTCCAAGCTTGATCTGTCGGCGGTGCTCGATGGTTTTGATGCGCGCCTGAAATTCATCTCAGGCCGCGGTGTGGCATTGTCGCGTCTGACCTTCTCCGCGAGCTTTGCACGCAATCTTGATTATTACACGGGCTTTGTCTTTGAAGCCTCTGATGGTGCGCCTGATGCACGCCCCGTAGTGGGTGGCGGCCGTTATGATCGCCTGATGACCACTCTGGGCGCGGCGAGCGAGATTGCCGCAGTGGGTGCCGCTATCTGGTGCGACCGATTGTTTGAAAAGGGAGGCAAGTGATGTCCACTCTCGTTCTTGCCGTGCCCTCGAAAGGCCGGTTGCAAGAAAATGCCAATGCCTTCTTCGCGCGTGCGGGGCTTGAAGTCGTGCGGGGCCGCGGGCTTCGCGATTATCGCGGCACGCTGGCTGGCATTGAAGGCGTCGAAATCGCCTTTCTGTCGGCGTCTGAAATCGTCAGCCAACTGGCAGCTGGCACAGCGCACATGGGTGTGACGGGTGAAGATCTCGTGCGCGAGACTTTGCCGGATGCTGATGCCAAGGTTGAATTGCTCACCCCCTTAGGGTTTGGTCAGGCCAATGTTGTTGTGGCTGTGCCGCAGGCCTGGATTGACGTGCGCAATATGGCCGATCTTGAAGATGTGGCCGCTGCCTATCGCTCGCGGCGTGGCGAGCGTATGCGGGTGGCAACCAAATATATCAATCTGACACGCAGCTATTTTGCCGAACAGGGCGTCACGGATTACCGCATTGTGGAAAGTCTGGGTGCGACTGAGGGCGCGCCGGCAGCTGGCCAAGCTGAGCTGATTGTCGACATCACCACCACGGGCGCCACGCTTGTCGCCAATGCGCTGAAGGTGCTGGATGACGGCGTCATGCTGCGCTCGGAGGCTAATCTTGTGGCCTCGCTGACAGCTGACTGGAATGAGCGCACACGCAATCTGGCGCGTATGATTCTGGGTCGCATTGCGGCTGAAGAAGAAGCACGCACAACGCGTGAACTGCGCACATTGGTGGAAGGTGATCGCGCCAAGCTCGTAGCAGACGCACAAAAGTTGTTTGATGTGCGCACACCGCTTGGCATTGCCAAGGATGGTCCGCTGACTTTGATTGCGCCCAAGAAAAAAGTCGCGGATCTGTCGGATTGGCTGATCTTGCGTGGCGCTGATCATGTGACGGTGGCGCAGATGGATTATATTTTCTCCTCGCGCAATCCGCTGTTTGAAAAGCTGTCCGCGCGCCTGGGGTGAGCTGACAATCGTCCTTGCGCGCACTGTGCAGCAATCCAAAGGGCCGACACAGATCATGATCTTGCGCCTTTTGCCCGTCCTGCTTCTGGCTGTCTGTGCGATGACGCTCTGGTTGAGCGGTGTCGTCCAGCACGTCTCGCTGGCGCGCCTCGTTGAGGGGCGTGATCTGTTGCAGGCGCAAATTTCAGCGCATCCGTTTTTGTCGTTGAGTGCCTTTTATCTTGCCTATGTGGCGATGGCGGCAATGGCTTTTCCGGTGTCGCCTTTACTCAGCTTGTCGGCGGGTTTTCTGTTTGGGCCGCTGACGGGTGCGCTTGTGTCTATTATGGGCGCTACCAGCGGTGGGGCCATTTTGTTTCTGGCGGCCCGCACGGGCTTGTCGGCGTTTTTTCACGCGCGCTTGCGCAGTTTTGCAACAGGCTTTCGAGAAGACGCGGCCGCCTACATGCTGTTCTTGCGGGTGGCGATTATCTTTCCCTCGTGGTTTGTGAATATCGGCACAGGGCTGATCGGCATTTCGCTCAAAACCTTTCTCTGGACCACAGCTCTGGGCATTGCGCCTGTGACGCTGGCTTTTGCTTTTGCAGGCTCAGGACTTGAGCGCGTTCTGTCCGCCGAGCTTGCGGCTTGGCGCGTGTGCAGCGCACAAAGTGCTAGCCCATGCGCCTTTGAGGTGCATCCTTTGGCGCTCCTGCAACCTGAGCTCATCATGGCCATTCTGGTGCTGGCCGCCCTTGCCTTGGTTTCGGTGCTGATGCGTCGGCGTTGGCGTGGTGTCAGGTGATAGGCAGGTGTTAGGGCTGTGATCTTCATCGGCATCGCTCCCGTAAGAATCGATAGAATTTAGACGATGCCCTATTGCACCTGTGAAAATTACCCAAGTTCAGATAAACAATCCCTATGCGTGATGAGCGACGAAATCCCTTGGCCGAGAGGCTTGAAGCACCGCTGCGGCCGAGACTTGGTCTGGCAGGCAGCGTGCTGTTGCTCGTCATAGGCTTTGTCATGCTGGCGGAAATCGCCGTTTATGTGCCAGCCATTGCGCTTTATCGCGAGAATTGGTTGCGCGACCGCCTGAGCGCGGCCTCGACCGCCGTTCTCTTGCTGGATGCCACGGCCACACAAGTGCCAGATCGTCTGGTTGAGGATGCATTGGAAGCCGTGCGTGCGCGCACCATTGTGCTCAAAATGCAAGACAGCCGTCGCCTGTTGGCATCAGGTACGCCGCCGCAACGCATTGATGTGCGGTATGATATGCGCAGCGCGGGTTTCTTCGAATCCGTCTCTGCCGCCTTTGGCACATTGACAACGCGGCGCAATCGTACGCTGGCTGTGATTGGTCCAGCACCTTTGGGTGGTGAATATATTGAAATCACCATGGCCGAGGCACCTTTGCGCAAAGCCATGCTGATCCATTCGCGCAATCTTTTGGCGCTGTCATTGGTTATTTCGCTGATTGTGGCGAGCCTTGCAGCCTTGTCGATCAATTCGCTGGTGCTGCGCCCGGTGCGGCGTTTGACATCGAGCATTATCTCCTTTGGTGCAGCACCCGAGGATGCTTCGCGGATTATCAGGCCTTCGGGCATGGGCCATGAGTTGGGTCGCGCCGAAGATGCGCTCGCAGATATGCAGCGCGCATTGTTGCGCGAATTGGCCGAGAAAAAGAATCTCGCAGCGCTGGGACTCGCTGTGGCCAAAGTCAGCCATGATCTGCGCAATATGTTGGCGTCGGCGCAATTATTGTCGGACCGATTTGTCGAATCCTAGGATCCGCTGGCCAAGCGCCTGGCACCCAAACTGATCGCCACACTCGATCGCGCCATTGCATTTTGCCAGTCGACGCTCACCTATGGTCGCGCTGTGGAGCGCGCACCGGCCATCCGCCCCATGGGCCTGCGCGGCGTCATCCGCGAAGCTGCCGAGGTCTTGATGCCAGACGGCACGACGACTGGCTGCATCACCATTCGCAATGAAGTGCCCAAGGGTTTTCAGATCCAGGCTGATCCAGAGCATATGTTTCGCGTTTTTCTAAACCTGCTGCGTAATGCCAATGAGGCATTGCAGACAGCGGGCCCACAGCCCGGCCGTGCGGCCGAGATCATCATCACAGCGACAAGCCGCAATGGCATGGTGCTGGTGGATGTGGCCGATACGGGCCCTGGCGTGCCCCCCAACGCACAAAGGCGATTGTTCGAGCCCTTCAAGGCCTCCTCGCGCCCCGGCGGAACAGGGCTTGGACTGGCCATTGCAGCCGATCTTGTGCGCGCTCATGGCGGGACGATCACTTTGCTGCCTTCCGACCCGGGGTTGGGCGCCACATTCCGTATTACGCTCCCGGCTGCCGAGCCGCTCGCAGATGCATCTGTAGAGCCAGTTTCCCCAGCAGCTTGAAGAATTTGCTGCATCGCGTTGAAAAAAGCACCCGAACCAGTTGCCATTGCGCAGTGGAGCGGCTAAATGGAGCCCCCGTGCCGCTTTCGCGGCATCGGCACGCGCCCGTAGCTCAGCTGGATAGAGCATCAGACTACGAATCTGAGGGTCAGAGGTTCGAATCCTTTCGGGCGCGCCATTTAACTATTCGATCAGCAGATGTCATCGGCTTCGCGGAGCATTTTTGCTTTGCCGCGGATGTTTGGCTTACAGGCAGCCCGCTCACGCGGTGGTCATGTTTGGGTTAGAAAAGTCATCGCGCCTCGTTGGCGATACAGTGTTCGATCACCTTGCCGATGCTTTCCCGCCAGTCCGGCAGCAGTATTCCGAATGTATGTTCAAGTTTGCTGTTGTTGAGCACAGAATATTGAGGGCGGCGCGCAGGTGTAGGGTAGTCTTGCGTGGTGATGCGTTCGACACGCGCAGATACAGAGCCACGAGCTGCACTTTCATCAAACACGGCTTGAGCAAAATCGGCCCAAGTGGTTACGCCTGCATTGGTGACGTGAAAAAGACCTCGCAATTTTGAGTCATCATCGCGCGTCACTCTGTTTGCAATGTCGATGATGGCGCGAGCGACCTCAAAAGCAGATGTTGGCGCCCCGTTTTGGTCAGCCACGACACGGATGACGTCATGCGTTCCTGCAAGGCGAAGCATGGTGCGCGCGAAATTCTGACTGAAGGGGCTGTATAGCCAACTTGTACGCAAGATCACATAATTTGGGTTGGCCCTTGCAACACCAATTTCGCCGACAGCTTTCGATCTGCCATAGGCGTTGAGCGGGCCTATCACATCATCCTCCAAATAGGGACGAGAAGATTGACCGTCAAAAACATAATCCGTTGAAAGCTGGACAATGGGTGCGCTGCAAGCGGCTGCAGCTGACGCGACCGCAATGGCGCCCTCTGCATTGATCACATGTGCGAGTGCTTCGTGGCTTTCTGCTTGGTCGACAGCTGTATAGGCAGCAGCATTGACGACAATGTCGGGATTGAGCGCAACGATGGCCTGATGCAGGGTTTGGTGATCTGCAAGATCAATCCGCGGCCGACCTAAGAGCAGGATTTCAACATTTTGATATGCAGATGCAGCTACATGCTGCAGAGCGCGGGCAACTTGTCCTTGTGTCCCTGTGACGAGGATTCGCATGGCCGAGGCTTATTCAAAATAGTCTGGAAGATCGGCCAATCGCGGAAGGGCGCGATCTTTCTCTGAAACGGTCAGTTCTGAAGCAGGAAACGGCCAAGCAATGCCCAGATCAGGATCGTTGAATGCCACGCCGTGTTCATGCGTGGGGGCATAATTTGCTGTGACTTTATAAAGCACTTCGGTGTCGGGCTCCAATGTACAAAAGCTATGTGCAAATCCAGCTGGTAAAAGGAGCTGGCGCCAGTTCTCGGCGGATAGTTCTATGGCGACATGTTGACCATATGTGCTTGAGCTTTTGCGCAGATCAACGGCAACGTCGAGAATGCGTCCGCGGGTCACTCTGACAAGTTTGGTTTGCGCGAACGGGGGGGGCTTTGAAAATGCAAGCCCCGAAGCGTGCCCGCTTTTGTTGATAGGGAATGATTGTCTTGAACAAATTCAAGATTGATTCCAGCAACATCTAGGCGGGCCTGGCTCCATACTTCCGAGAAAAAACCACGCTCATCATAGAAGCGCTGGCTTTGAATAATTTTAACAGCTTCGATGGCGGCCGATTCAACGAAAGACACATGCGCCTCATTTCTAATCTTATGTAAGGCAGCAGCTTTAACCCATTCAGCTTGGGGCGCTTGCTCTGCCATCACGCTTCTTAACCGAGAGAAGATGGCTTGTATGCCTGACTTTCCGCAGGTCTGGCTTGGCGGCAAATGCTTACAAGCTCTTGTTTGTTGAAGGGCGATTAAAGCCAAGTTATGGCTAGAAGGCCGCACTGGTTAGGCACCCACCTTGTCGTCAGACCGTCAGCTCAAAATTTGGCCTGTTATAATGACACAAGTTGCGATGCATTATGAAGAAAATTTTCAGTTCGACAGGGCCTCCCACTTGACGCTGCCGCTATTTACGCCCCCCCATACTTACCGAGGGATATGGGAAAACACATGGCAGCTTCAAGCAAACAGACGGATTATCTCGCGGGCGCGGTGATGGTCCTGATCGGGGCAGGTGCGGTCTATACTTGCACGCAATACCGAATGGGTACTCTCACCAGCATGGGGCCCGGATTTTTCCCGACCGTCCTTGGCGTGATCCTGATCCTGCTTGGATTGGCTATCGCTCTCGTCGGCACAGGGCAGGTGGATGAATCGCCGATGGCTGTTTTGAAACACCATGCCAGTGACCGGTTCGATTTACGTGGTTGGGCATGCATCATCTCCGCACCCATTGCTTTTATTCTGCTTGCTGAGCATCTGGGTTTTCTCGCAGCGTCATTCAGTTCCGTTTTGATTGCAGCCGTTGGTGACAGAACGGCAACCATGAAGGGCTCGCTGGCACTTGCGGCGGGGATGACAACCTTTGCGCTCATTCTGTTTGTCTACATTCTTCATATTGAAATCCCGATCGTAAGGTTTGGCTGAAATGGAAACCGGTTTCTTCGATCTTCTGCACGGTTTTCAAATCGCGCTCGAACCAAACAATCTGCTCTGGTGTTTTGTTGGCGTTTTGGTCGGCAACATCGTGGGTGTTTTGCCTGGCATGGGCGTTTTGTCCGCCATCTCAATTCTGTTGCCGATCACCTTTGGCATGAAGCCGGTCGCGGCTGTCTTGATGCTCTCCGGTATTTATTATGGCGCCCAATATGGCGGCGCCATCTGCTCCATTTTGCTCAACCTGCCTTGCCATCCGCCACATGCGGTGACCTGTCTGGATGGTTTTCCACTCACCAAACAAGGCCGCGGCGGTGTCGCGCTTGGCATTACCATGATGGGCTCCGCCTTTGGTGCGGCGTTTGGCATTTTGCAAATGATTTTCTTTGCGCCGCTTGTCGCAAAAGCCGCTTTGCAATTTGGCCCGTCAGAAATTTGCATGCTGATGATGCTCGGTCTACTGACCGGGTCGACGCTGTCCAAAGGGTCGCCGCTCAAGGGCGTTGCGATGACGGTTCTGGGGCTTTTGCTGAGCACGGTGGGCACGGATCTGGAAAGCGGCGCAGAGCGCATGACGTTTGACATGACAGATTTGTCGGACGGCGTTGAGCTTGTCTCTTTGTCGCTGGGCTTTTTCGGGATCGCGGAATTCATTCGGTCCGTGAATAATACAGCCCCGCTTAATCTCGCCTATGCCAAAGTCAGCATGGCGGATATGCGGCCCAGCAAGGCTGAAATGAAAACGGCGGCATTCCCGATTTTGCGCGGCACGATCATTGGTAGTCTGTGCGCTTGTATTCCTGGTACGGGGCCGACCATCGCCTCTTTCGTTGCTTATGCAACCGAGAAGAAGATTTCAAAGCACCCCGAGAAATTTGGCCATGGCGCGATTGCGGGTGTGGCAGCACCCGAGGCCTCGACGCATTCGGCTGTGCAGGGTGATTTCATCCCAACAATGAGTCTCGGGATTCCCGGTGATGCCGTGATGGCTTTGCTCTTGGGTGCATTGATGATTCAAGGCATCGCCCCCGGACCCCAATTGATCACCCAGCATCCAGATATCTTCTGGGGCCTGATTGCGAGTTTCTGGATTGGCAACCTGATCCTGCTCGTCCTTAACGTGCCGATGATTGGCATCTGGGTGAAGCTGCTCTCGGTTCCTTATAAATATCTCTATCCCAGTGCGATTCTGTTTATTTGCGTAGGTGTCTTTGCCGCCCGTCATTCTATGTTTGATGTCGGGGCAACCTTGTTTTTCGGCCTCGCAGGCTACGCTCTCTTGAAGCTTAAGTTTGAGCCCGCTCCGATTTTGCTTGGCTTTGTCTTGGGCCGCCATTTCGAGGAAAGTTTCCGGCGAGCTCTATTGCTTTCGCGCGGCGACGTGATGGTCTTTGTCGAGCGGCCTCTGTCAGCCTTCTTCCTGTTCTTGTGCATCTTGCTGGTTGGGTCGCAAATTTATTTCTACCTGCGCAGGACAAGAGCAAAGTTGGCTTGAAAAGTTTCATAATTTTTAGATAAGAAGCGCTGGCTTGAATGCCAAACCGGCAAAACTGTCGAGACAGTGATGTTTGTAAAAAAAGAAAAAAGATTGATCCTCCTGGTTGGAAACGGAATAATTTATTTATAAAGAATGGAAATCTTATTGAGTAATCATCTCACGGATACGAGCAAGCGTATTTGGCGGTGTGTCAACGATCTTCGTAATTGCCTTTGTGACTTCGTCGCTTTTAGCCGTGTTCATGGTTGTTTTGTTTCTGGAAAAAGCTTGCTTGAAATCATCACTGACAATGGTTTTTTCAAAAGCCAGACGAAGTGAGGATTTCATGTCCGTAGACATATTTGCGGGTACGCCATAAGGGCGAACAAAAACTTGTTGCAATAGGAATGTTTCCACGGCCTCCCGGTCTTTTGCTTGAATAAAATCAAGTACGTTTTGTCCAGGGCTGTTGGGAATGCGTGATTTGCCTGTTGGAAAAGCAAACAGGAGATTGAGATTGCCTGCCTCAAGCCTGTCAGGCCATAAATCTTCAATGCCACCAATTGAAAAGCCGCAGAACGCATCAATTTCATTTCGCTCAATAGCAAGAAGCATATCTTGACCGCCGGTATAACCGTGAACAATTTTTGTGTTTGCTCCAAGCGCATTTTTTAAAAGGTTCCCATACATAGAGGAGGGGCTGCCGACTGTTGAAGCACCAACAATTAAGGGCGCCTTATCATCCCGACGATTTTCTTTTTCTTTTAATGATAAGCAGTAAATATCACCTGCTTCAGTGCTCCCGAGCCATTCAAATGATTTTGGATCGAATTTTGCTGCCGTGTCGGGTGATGCTAAGGCATTAATGATAATGCTTGAAGCGAGGGCAGCTATCATAGGCTCTCGGTCAGAATAATTTTTAAGGACAAAATTCGCCGCATTGAGAGATCCCGCACCGGGCATGTTTGACACAACTGATGTCCATTTGTCGCCAAGGTATTTTGGCATCTGTTTGGCTATAATGCGTGCAGATAGATCAAATGTTCCGCCTGGGACGGCTCCAATAACAACGCGCAAGGTCAAATCATCATTTTTGTTGTTAGGTTCTTGGGCCTCAACCGTCGCAACAGAAGTGGAAGTGAAAAAAAATATTAAATATGCGAATTTGCAGAATACAGCTCTCATCACGACTAAGCCCTGACTTAAAAACCGAGGATGACCAAGCGTATGGCTGGCCGATTGATCTTGCCGCCCAAATTAATTGGAACCTCATTCATGTAATGAAATTTAATCGAATTAACTTGCGGTAGCGTTTCACGAATACTTGATTCTTCTGATAAGGTGAGCGGGCTCCGCCGTTCAATGACAGCATGCAAAATATTTTCATTGTTTGAAGCAGGTGCCGTAAACAGGCAAAAGCGAGCGCCGGTTTGCAATGACAAGCTTTCTTCGATCCATATAGTCGATAGTTTGATTCCACCAATATTAAGCGCGTCGCCTAGTCGTCCTGTGAGTTTGAGCAGGCCTTTGGGTGAAATAATTCCCATGTCGCCTGTGTAGAAAAACCCTTCACGGAATACGGTTTGGCTTGTTGTGATGTCACCTTCATATTCGCGCGCATCTAGTCGATGAAGTTGAACGCGCAGGGCGCCTTCTTGGCCAGCTGGTAATATATTATCTTGTGCATCTACAATTTGAATTTTTCTGCCAGGTAGAACGCGACTCCACTCCAGATCCTCTTGGGTTCGAATATCTGTGTAGGTTATGACCGTCGAAAGCTCGGTTGCTCCAATTGAGTTGACGACATTTGGGGTGAGCTTTTCGAGCAGGCTCATCACTTGATTGAATGGCACCTGGCCGCCACCAAGCAAGAGCGTGAGATCATGGCGAGGCTTGTCTTCAATCTTGCTGTCCATGATATTTTTAACATGTTCTGGCCGCAAGCTCGTCAACGTCACATCTGGCCGCAGCGCGCTCATAATGGCGTTTGCGCTTTGGTCAAGAATTATTGTGCATCCATCATGAAAAACAGATATGCTCCATTTGTAAGCTAAGGATCCGAATATGGGATAGTTGTTGAGTCCGACCCGAAGCTTTTGGCTTCTGGATACAGATTTACAAATTGATGCATATTCAATTTCATTCGCGGCCTTAAAGCGGATCATTTTAGGTGTGCCTGTCGAACCAGACGACAGACAGAAGTGATCACCTGCAGGCATCTTGGGCAGATCAAAATTGGTCTGTTCCAGTATGGGTGCAGAGTAGATCGCCGTCGGGATCATGACGCGGCGGATGTGTGTGGGCAGATGCTGGCTGGCAATGCGCGCATAATCAGCTTGCGGCAGCAACAATGCTGTTACGCCCTTTAATGTTTCTAAAGTTGCCAGGTCACCACATGGCACAGTGACCACACTGATGCCCAAGCTGCGGGCTGCGAGTGAAATGACCCATTGGTCAAGAATGTCACGAGCCCAGAGAGCGCAGCCCGCGTTTGGTGGCAGGTTCTGCGTTTCCAGAAAGCGGCGGGTCGATTGGATGAGCTGAAAGAAGACGCGATAGCTAACGGGTGTCCCCAGGCTTCAATCGCTGTGGCATTGGGCGTTTGCTTGGCCCAGTGTCTGATACGCTTGTGGCCAGCCCCCACGAGTTGATCCGGTGGTTATGTTAGTTGACGATTTGGTTTGACGCTAGCGCTGGGGTGGCCGGCGAAGCTGGTTGGGGTTGCGCAGCCGGCCACTGTAGAACTTCTG
>CAINNX010000078.1 GCA_903851305.1 uncultured Hyphomicrobiales bacterium
CGCTGTGCTCCTCGCAATAACGAGCACAAAAAAAGCGCCCCGAAGGGCGCCTTTCTGTTTCGTTTTATCAAATGATTAGCGCTTGCCGGTCGGCACGTAATCGCGAAGGGCTGCGCCTGTGTAGAGCTGGCGCGGACGACCGATTTTCTGTGTCGGATCTTCGATCATTTCCTTCCACTGGGCGATCCAGCCAACTGTGCGCGCAACAGCGAAGAGCACGGTGAACATGGAGGTCGGGAAGCCCATCGCCTTCAGTGTGATCCCTGAATAGAAATCGACATTCGGGTAGAGTTTCTTTTCGATGAAATATTCATCCGACAGAGCAATACGCTCAAGCTCAACCGCCACTTCGAGCAACGGATCGTCTTTCACGCCCAGTTCCGCCAAAACTTCATGGCAGGTCTTCTGCATGATTTTCGCACGCGGATCGTAGTTCTTGTAGACACGATGACCAAAGCCCATCAGGCGGAACGGATCGTTCTTGTCCTTCGCCTTTTTGACATATTCCGGAATGCGATCGATGTGGCCGATTTCCGCCAGCATCTTCAAAGCAGCTTCATTGGCGCCGCCATGTGCTGGTCCCCAAAGGCAAGCAATGCCAGCTGCGATACAAGCGAAAGGATTGGCGCCCGAGGAGCCAGCCAGACGCACGGTCGAGGTTGACGCATTCTGCTCATGATCGGCATGCAGAATGAAGATGCGATCAAGTGCGCGCGAGAGCACAGGGTTGATCTTGTATTCTTCACACGGCACAGCAAAGCACATGTTCAGGAAGTTCGACGTATAGTCGAGTGAGTTCTTCGGATACACGAAGGGCTGGCCGATCGTATATTTGTAAGCCATGGCTGCGAGTGTCGGCACTTTTGCAATCATGCGCATGGACGCGATCATGCGCTGCTTCTCATCTGTAATGTCGGTTGAGTCATGATAGAAGGCTGCAAGCGCGCCAACAGCGGCGACCATAACTGCCATCGGATGCGCATCGCGGCGGAAGCCTTGGAAAAAGCGCGCCATCTGTTCATGCACCATCGTGTGGCGCTGAACGCGATAATCAAAGTCGGCTTTCTGTGACGGGGTCGGCAATTCGCCGTAGAGCAAAAGATAGCAGGTTTCAAGGAAGTCGCCGTGTTCAGCGAGCTGATCAATCGGGTAACCACGATGCAGCAACACACCTTCATCGCCATCAATGTAGGTGATGGCGGATTCGCAAGATGCGGTTGAGGTGAAGCCCGGATCGTAAGTAAACGCGCCGGTCTGCGCATAGAGTTTGCCGATGTCGAGGACATCAGGACCAATCGTGCCCGTCTTGACGGGCAATTCGACGGTCTTGCCGCCGAGGGAGACGTTGCCGGATTTCGCGCTCATCTGTCTGCCTTTTTCTGCTCGGCCGAGACCCTGGTGGGGCCTGCGGATCTTCTTTGTTGCGCCGCGCAACAGCTAACCCATCCGGGGAAGCTGTTCAAGGCAGGAATAAGGCAAGCATACCCTATGCCGACCCTGCCTTTTCAGCAGCTTACGTTGCGACTTGGTCACGCAATCGGCTTAAACTTTCGTCGCGTCCCAGCACTTCCAAGACGTCAAAAATACCAGGCGAGGTGCCACGCCCTGTTAGCGCAGCGCGTAGGGGCTGGGCGACGGTGCCCAGTTTAGCCCCGGTTTCCTCTGCATAGGCACGCACAGCTGCCTCCGCCTCAGCCGCTGACCAATTGCCCAAAGCCTCAAGGCGGGAAATGAGGGCTGGCAAATGCTCACGCCCCTTACTCAGGATCTCTTGGGCCTTGGCGTCCATGTCCAGCGGACGCGAGGCATGCAGGAATTTGGCGCCATCAGCCAGTTCCACCAGTGTTTTGGCACGTTCTTTGAGGCCCGGCATGGCTTTTTCCAGCTTGGCACGCATGGATGCGTCGAGCTTGGACAGCATGTCCTCGCCACCGGGCAAATATGGCAAAGTCTCAATAAGGATTTGTGTCAGATCGCCATCAGGCGTGGCGCGCATGTAGTGGCCGTTCATATTTTCCAGTTTCACCAGATCAAAGCGTGCCGCAGATCGTCCGACCTGAGCGAGATCAAAAGCTTCGATCATTTCGTCTGTTGTGAAAAATTCGCGGTCACCCTGCGACCAGCCCAGTCGCACGAGATAATTGCGCAGAGCCGCTGGCAGGAAGCCCAAAGCGCGATATTGTTCGACACCCAAGGCGCCATGGCGCTTGGATAGTTTCGCGCCATCCTGCCCATGAATGAGCGGAATATGCGCCATGATAGGCACCTCCCAACCCAGCGCTTCATAGATCTGCTTCTGGCGCGCGGCATTGGTGAGATGGTCATCACCGCGGATGATGTTGGTGACTCCCATGTCGTGATCATCGACCACGACCGCGAGCATATAAGTCGGCGTGCCGTCGGAACGCAGCAGCACGAGATCATCGAGATCCTTGTTTGGGAAGGTCACGCGACCCTGCACTTTGTCGTCGATGACCGTCTCGCCTTCTTTGGGCGCCTTCAGGCGCACCACAGCCTTGCGGCCTTGCGCAATGGCATCCACTTCAGTCTGTGTGCCGCCCAGATCGCGCCAGCGCCCATCATAACGCGGCGGGCGGCCTTCCTTACGAGCCAATTCGCGCATTTCGGTCAGCTCGTCTGCTGTTGCATAGCATTTGTAAGCCAGCCCCTTGTCGAGCAGTTCATGGGCGACTTCAGCGTGGCGTTTGGCGCGCGCAAATTGGAAGATTGTGTCGCCATCCCATTTCAGACCCAGCCAATCGAGTCCATCGATAATCGCCTCAATGGCGGCATCGGTTGAGCGTTCGCGATCTGTATCTTCGATGCGCAGCAGCATGGTGCCGCCATTGTGCTTGGCAAAAAGCCAGTTGAACAAAGCCGTGCGCGCACCGCCAATATGCAGAAAGCCCGTGGGCGAGGGGGCAAAACGCGTGACCACTTTGTCGGACATGAAAACACTCGATGTTTTTTTGGAATGGAAGTGATTGGGCGTCCGTGTAGCATAGGCGTGCCGATGGGGGGAGGCTTTTCGCTTTCACATTGCCCCTGTCAGGGTTGATTTGAGTTGTTTCATGACGGGTTCTTTCAGCAAAGCAGGGGCAGGGGTCTCCGGCACAGGCTTTTGGGGCCTGACCGTAGGGCCGCGGCCCGCCTATGCGCTGAATGGGGTATGGACTTGGCTGGCCCGACAACTCGCCCAAGAAGACCGAGAACGGCGATATTTCCTCTGGCTGCCCGTCGGGGCGCTCACGGGCACACTGGCCTATTTTGGCGCCGCGCGTGAGCCAGCCATTTGGGCACCCGCGATCGGATTGGCGCTCTGCGGGATTTTTGCATGTCGCACACATTGGCGTGGTGCGCGGGTAACGTCGGCGGTCTTTTGCCTCTTGGCCTTTGTGGTAGCTGGATATCTGGCAGCAACTTTGCGCACGCAATCTGTTGGTGCCCCAATTTTGGCGGGCATGAAAGTGACCAAAGTCACGGCGCTGATCGAGAGCGTAGATGAGCGTGCCAATGGTGGCGGGCGGCTGCTGTTGCGCGTGATCGATATGGACACTGTGTCACAAGAAAACCGTCCCCTTAGGCTGCGTGTCACATTGCGTATTTTGGGTGGGTTACAAGCCAGACAAATGATTCGTGCCACCATGCGTCTGATGCCACCCGCTGAAGCGGCTGAACCTGGAGGGTATGATTTCGCACGCGAAGCTTATTTCCAAAGTATAGGGGCTGTGGGCAACATTGCCGCTCGTGTTGAAGTGCTTCCGCCCATGTCTTTGAGCTTGTCCGATTGGTTTGGAACCAGTGTTGATCGTGCCCGCAATGATCTGACACGGCGTATAGCCTCGACCATTGGTGGGGATGATGGCGCTGTAGCTGCGGCTCTTGTCACAGGTAAACGCGGATTGATCAGCGAAGAGGCCAATGAGGCCTTGCGCGGGGCCGGTATTTATCACGTCGTGTCGATTTCCGGTCTCCATATGGTGTTGGCAGCAGGCCTTTTCATGTGGAGTTTACGTGCACTTTTATCGTTGTTTCCAGCTGTAGCGCTGAATTGGCCGGTAAAAAAAATATCGGCTGCATTTGCGATGCTGGGTGCGAGTGCCTATTGCATTTTTGCAGGCTCAGAAGTCGCTACTGAACGATCGCTGATCATGATTTTGGTTATGCTGGGCGCGGTTCTGTTTGATCGCCCGGCTTTATCGATGCGCAATCTGGCGGTTGCCGCATTGATTGTTATGGCGCGTGAGCCTGATAGCGTTATGGGGCCAAGCTTCCAAATGTCCTTTGCAGCTGTGGCCGCCATGGTCGCGCTATTCGAGCGCGGTCCAGAGGAAGAAACCCTTGAAAAGGATAACGCTTTCATATCTCGCATGATGCGTGCGCTAGGGGTGATGTTGCTGACAACGGCTGTTGCGGGTTTGGCCACGGGGGCTTTTGCCTCGTTTCATTTTCACCGCATCAATCCCTATTCGATGATCGGCAATGCGCTGACGTTGCCGCTTGTTGAATTCATTGTCATGCCCGCAGCTTTGATCGGTGTTGTGCTGGGCCCATTTGGCTTGGATGGCTGGGTGTGGACCATTATGGGCTTGGGCATATCGGGCATGATGGAAGTGTCGCGGGCGGTCGCTGCTCTGTCTGGTTCGACGCTTCATCAGACTGGCTTTGGCTTGCCAGCCTTGTTGCTAATCACGTTCGGAATTCTCTGGATCTGTTTGTGGCGCAGCCAGATCCGTTATTTTGGCTCTCTGATTTTGGTGCTTGGTTTTACATTGGCTTCGTTTGATCGCCCACCTGATCTGATTGTTGACCCACGTGGGCGCAGCCTGGCTTTGCGTGGATTTGATGGGCGATTGCAGGTGTTGCACGGCAAGGGTAATGATTTTGCCGTTTCGCAATGGCTGTTGGGCGACGCCGATAGAAGAAAACCAAATGATGCTTCGTTGGGTTCGCAGGTGGGATGCGATGTATCAGGCTGTGTTGCCACTTGGCAGGATGGTCGCACCGTTGCTCTTGTGCTGGAACCGCAAGCCTTGGGTGAGGATTGTGCGCGTGCGGATGTGGTAATCACCCGTCTTTTTGTCGGGGCACGCTGCAAGGGGCCGGAACTGGTGCTTGATGGTGCACATTTTGCGGCCCATGGCGCGACAGCCATAAGTCTGCGTGCAGATGGGACTTGGGTGATGCGTGTCTCGCGGCCTGAAGGCACGCAACGCGTTTGGTATCCCGTGCGCCAGATGCGTTTTGCGCGTGTGCCGGTTTCGGCAGGTGGGGATATTTTGGATGAGGAGACGGACCCGCGCAGCTTTTCGGCAGAATAAGGCGTCATCATTGCGAGCGAAGCGAAGCAACCCATTGTCGGGTGTTGCGCCAAGGATTGCCGCGTCGCTTCACTCCCCGCAATGATGAGGGTGGGATGTTGCGCCTAGTATTTGCGGATCAAACTCACTAGCTTGCCCTGAATACGCACGCGGTCTGGCCCAAAAATACGCGTTTCGTAAGCCGGGTTAGCGGCCTCCAAGGCAATAGAGCCACCCTTTTTACGCAAGCGCTTCAAAGTTGCTTCTTCATCATCAATAAGCGCCACAACAATATCGCCAGTCTCAGCCGTATCTTGTTTACGGATGATCACCGTATCATCGTCCAGAATCCCGGCCTCGATCATCGAGTCACCGCGCACTTCGAGCGCGAAATGTTCGCCCATTCCCAAAAATTCGTGCGGCATGGGAATAGAATGCGACGCGCTCTGGATGGCTGAGATCGGTGTGCCCGCAGCAATCCGACCCATAACGGGGATCTGATAAGAATCGAACATCTCGTCCGCGCGTGCCGGTGACAGCTTTGGTGTGCGCGCGAGATCACCCTCGATGACGGAGGGGTTGAATTTGCCGGGCCGGGGTGAGGGCGAGGCGCTTTCGGGCATGCGCAGGACTTCCAGAGCGCGTGCGCGATTTGGCAGGCGGCGGATAAAGCCACGCTCTTCCAGCGCCA
>CAINNX010000079.1 GCA_903851305.1 uncultured Hyphomicrobiales bacterium
GGTGATCGAGATCACGTTGGTGGGGATGTAAGCCGACACGTCGTTGGCCTGTGTTTCAATGACTGGCAGAGCCGTCAACGAACCATTGCCAGCTGCGTCACCCATCTTGGCGGCGCGCTCGAGCAAACGAGAGTGCAGATAGAAGACGTCGCCCGGATAGGCTTCGCGGCCCGGCGGACGGCGCAGCAACAGCGACATCTGGCGGTAAGCGACGGCCTGCTTGGACAGATCGTCATAAATGATGACGGCATGCATGCCGTTATCGCGGAAATATTCGCCCATCGCGCAACCAGCGAAGGGTGCGAGGAACTGCATCGGAGCCGGATCGGACGCGGTCGCCGCGACAACGATCGAATATTCCATCGCGCCGCGCTCTTCGAGCACTTTCACGAACTGGGCAACGGTCGAGCGCTTCTGGCCGATCGCGACATACACGCAATAGAGCTTCTGCTTCTCGTCATCGCCGGAATTGACAGACTTCTGATTGAGGTTCGTGTCGAGCGCGATCGCGGTCTTGCCGGTCTGGCGGTCACCGATGATCAGCTCGCGCTGGCCGCGGCCAACGGGGATGAGCGCGTCAACCGACTTGAGGCCGGTCGCCATCGGCTCATGCACCGACTTGCGGGGAATAATGCCAGGCGCCTTGACGTCCACGCGCGAACGCTTGGCAGCCTTGATCGGGCCCTTGCCGTCAATCGGATTACCGAGCGCGTCAACAACGCGGCCGAGCAATTCCTTGCCGACGGGAACGTCGACGATAGCGCCGGTGCGCTTGACGGTCTGGCCTTCTTTCAGCTCGCGGTCCGCGCCGAAAATAACCACGCCGACATTGTCGGTTTCGAGGTTGAGGGCCATGCCGCGCACGCCGTTCTCGAATTCGACCATTTCGCCGGCCTGGACATTGTCCAGACCATAGACGCGGGCAATACCGTCGCCAACGGAGAGCACTTGGCCCACCTCGGTGACTTGAGCTTCGTTACCGAAGTTCGCGATTTCGTTTTTCAGAATCGCGGAAATTTCAGCGGCGCGGATATCCATCAGCCGACCTCTTTCATGCGTGTGCGGATCGAATTGAGTTTGGTCTTGAGCGAGCCATCGACCATGCGAGACCCGAGCTTGACGATGAGGCCGCCGATGATGGAAGGATCAACCTTCACATTCACATCGACGGAAGACGAACCAGCCACATCAGCCAGCGCCTTGCGCAGCTGCTCAAGATGGGCGGGTGAAAGCGGCTCTGCCACAGTGACATCGGCGCGCGAGACGCCGCGAGCCGCATCATGGAGCTTGCCGAAATCGGCAATCATTGTGGGAACCGCGAAAAGGCGGCGCTTGGTGGCGACGAGTTTCAGGAATTTCGCCGTCAGACCGGCAATGCTGACCTTGGCAAGCAGGGCGCTGAGAGCCTTGACCTGTTCCTCAGCCGTGAAGACAGGGCTGCGCACAAGATTGGTCAGATCAGCACTTTCAGCCATCAAAGCTGAAAAACGCGCAAGGTCAGCCGCAACCTGATCGGTTGCACCCTGTTCTTGCGCCAAAGCGAAAAGAGCGGAGGCATAACGCCCCGCCATTCCCGTCACGATAGTTTCCTCTTTAGCCACGCAAAAAGCCTTCTGGAGCTGGCGTCAGGCACAGCTTGCCTCAGTGATCAGGATCGCGACCAAGGCCGCGGAACCACATGCAACAAGCTTGTCAGGGAACGGGACCGCTTTAATGCGTCCCGAAGACGGGCGTCAGGTAACACAAGGGCACCGCCCACGCAACCGCATCTGGCGGCGCGAAGGTCAGGCTTTTGGATGACAAGACGGCAATCGGCCACAGTCCGCCCGGCTATCCACAGGAAGGCAGAATTGCCCAAAATGGGCGCAAACTTGGCGCTCCAGCCCCTTTTTTGTTGCGCTGCACTCAAAAACCCTGCCGCTTGCGTGGCTTGCTCGGAGCGTCTAGCGGAAGATGGACGCTATTCCTGCCTACGAGGTTGCTTTTGAAACTGCTGCTCGTCGTCGCCGCCGCTCTGGTTGATTCGGATAATCGGGTGCTGATTGCCCAACGCCCGGAGGGCAAGGCGCTGGCGGGCCTGTGGGAGTTTCCCGGCGGCAAGATCGACCCCCATGAGCGGCCCGAACAAGCGCTGATCCGTGAATTGCATGAAGAGCTCGGCATTCGCGTGAAAGAGGCCTGCCTCGCGCCGCTCACCTTTGCGAGCTACGCCTACCCTGATTTCCATCTGATGATGCCGCTGTATATTTGCAGGCGTTGGGAAGGGCTTGTCACCTCACGCGAAAAGCAAGCCCTCAAATGGGTGCGTCCGACTGAGCTGCGCCAATATCCGATGCCGCCTGCAGATGAGCCGCTGATTCCTGCGCTCATCGATATTGTGGGGTAACCCACGCCGTCATTGCGAGGAGCCGAAGGCGACGCGGCAATCCATGGCGCGCTGCCCGCCTCGAACCATGTGACAAAGGATTGCTTCGCTTCGCTCGCAATGATGAAGCTCAGAGGCCGCCCATTTTGCAAACGAGTTTCCATTCCGCATCGGTCGCGGGCTGCACCGACAGACGCATGGATGTGACGAGCGACATTTTGGCCAATGCCGGTGTGGCTTTCACTTGCGCCAGTGTCACCGGCGCTTTCAGCGGCTTCACCGCTTTGAAATCGACCATGACAAATTTGCCACTCTCGTCTTCAGGATCGGGATAATGTTCCTTGATCACTTCGACAATGCCGACAATCTCTTTGCCTTCATTCGAATGATAGAAAAAAGCCTGATCGCCTTTCTTCATCGCAATGAGATGGTTTTTGGCCAGATGGTTGCGCACACCATTCCAATGCGTGCCTTTGGCACCAGCCTTCACCTGATCATCCCATGACCATTTGAACGGCTCGCTCTTGACCAACCAATGCGCCATGTCCCATGCCCCTGTCAGAAAACTAGCCTTCCGCTTTTTGCGGCCGGGCCAATAAAATGCCGATTGCTTGATCTACGGTGAGACGCCCGCTGAGGATCTCTGCGACTGCGCAAGCAATCGGCATATCGACGCTGCTTGTCTGCGCCATGTCGAGCAGCACAGGGGCGGTGGCCGCGCCTTCAGCAAGCTTTTCCGGCAGTTCTTTGCCGCGCCCCAAAGCAAAACCATACGAGAAATTACGCGATTGCGCGGATGAACACGTGAGCACGAGATCACCCAGACCAGATAGACCCATCAACGTCTCGGGACGCGCGCCACGCGACGCTGCAAAGCGCGACAATTCAGCAAAGCCGCGTGCGATCAGAGCAGCCCCCGCGCTCGCACCCAGACCGCGCCCGGCCGCTATGCCGCACGCAATGGCCAACACATTTTTCGTGGCGCCACCAATCTCGACACCCAGCACATCTGTTGAATGATAAAGACGTAGAGTTGGCGTGCCGAGTGCAGAGGCCAGTGCCCGCGCCAGCGTTTCATCGTTTGCTGCCACCGTTACCGCTGTCGGCAAACCGCGCGCGACGTCATCGGCAAAACTGGGGCCTGACAGAATGGCCGTGGGTTGTCCGGGCAAAACCTGCGCGACCACATCGCTCAGCAAAAGATTGGTGCCGCGTTCAATACCTTTTGCGCAAATAACGAGTGGTGCATCGGCACGAATGGTTCCCCTCACATGCTCGGCCATGCCGCGCAAAGCTTGGGCTGGCACCACGCACAGCACGATATCGGCGTCCGCAATGGATGAAAGTTCTGCCTGTGGCAGAACGCCTTCTGCCAATTTGATTCCCGGCAAGCGGCGCTTGTTTTCACGTGTCTGCACAAGTTCGGCAACATGCTGGTGATCGCGTGCCCAGAGGATAACCTCGCGGCCCGGACGCGCTGCCGCATTGGCCAGCGCTGTGCCCCAAGCCCCTGCACCAAGCACTGCAATCTTGCTGATGTCTGTGCGCATCTTGTCTCAAGCCTTGCCGTTGTTGACGCGTTCGGCCTCAAGATCGAGGGGCCAGCGGGGACGGGCTGCGAAATCAAGCCCATCGGTCATACCACGGCGCAGACGCTCCAGTCCCGCCCAGGCAATCATGGCACCATTATCAGTGCACAACGCAGGCGGCGGCAGCACCAGATGCAGGCCACTCTCTCCACAAAAGCGAGACAACGCGCGGCGAATGGCGCCATTGGCCGCCACACCACCCGCCACAACAAGCGCGGACGGATCGCCGTTGTCTTGCCGGAACGCACGCAGCGCATGGCGAATACGGTCGATGATGACATCGACAACAGCCGCCTGAAAGGACGCGCAAATATCGGGAATATCCTGCGGCCGCAGCGGCGCGATGCGTTCGGCTTCCAGACGCACTGCCGTCTTCAATCCTGACAGCGAAAAATCAGCGCCCGGACGGCGCAACATGGGACGAGGAAAATCAAACCGCTGCGGGTCGCCTGTCATCGCCGCTTTCTCGACTTGCGGCCCGCCCGGATAGGGGAGCCCCAGCATTTTGGCGACCTTGTCGAAGGCCTCGCCCAAAGCATCGTCGATGGTTGTGCCCAGACGCTTGTAATCACCCACGCCACGCACGGCGATGAGCTGTGTATGTCCGCCAGAGACCAGCAGCAACAGATAGGGGAATTCGATTCCATCCGTCAGGCGCGCCGTCAGCGCATGAGCTTCCAGATGATTGACTGCAATGAAAGGCTTGTCAGCGGCCAGCGCCAAGGCCTTGCCAAAAGTCAGACCGACAATGACGCCACCGATCAGCCCCGGCCCTGCGGCCGCGGCAATGCCGTCCATATCGTGAATGGTGCAGCCCGCTGTGGCCAGCGCGCGCTCGACCAAGCGATCCAGCACATCCACATGGGCGCGCGCGGCAATTTCGGGCACCACGCCGCCATAGGCTGCGTGCTCGGCGATCTGGCTCATCACTTCGTTGGACAGAATATCACCGCCGCCCCTGCTTGAGAGGCTGACGACCGCGGCGGCGGTCTCATCACAGGTGGTTTCAATTCCAAGTACGCGCATCGGCCCATTGATTCTGTTGGGGTCACTCTTTCGCAGCCCTGCGCGACACCCTATAGTCCGCCTCAAACGAGTTGCAACTGTCTGGGGAACGAAATGGGGCAAGCCTGGATGAGGATTGGCACGCGGGGCTCTCCGCTCGCGCTGGCCCAGGCTCACGAAACACGCCATCTTCTGGCCGTCGCTCATGGCATTCCGGAAGAGCGCATCGACATCGTCATCATCAAGGTCATGGGCGACCAGATTCTGGATCGGCCACTGTCGGAAGCCGGCGGCAAGGGGCTGTTCACCAAAGAGATCGATCTCGCCCAGCTCGATGGTTCCATCGATATCGCCGTTCACTCCTCAAAAGATCTGCCGACCCTCCTGCCGGACGGGCTTGAGATCGGTGGCTTCTTAGCCCGCGAAGATGTGCGCGATGCGTTCATTTCGTTGCGCGCCAAAAGCCTGATGGATCTGCCAGTCGGCGCCTTGGTCGGAACCGCTTCGCTGCGCCGCCAAGCGCTGGTGCGCAAATTGCGCCCGGATCTGCGTGTGGGCCTGTTGCGCGGCAATGTGCAGACCCGCCTCTCCAAATTGCAAAGCGGCGAATGTGACGCGACCTTGCTCGCACTCGCGGGCCTGAAGCGGCTCAACCTGACGCAGCATGTCACTGAAATCCTCGATGAGGAAATCTTCCTGCCCGCGGTTGGGCAAGGCGCGATTGGCATCACCGTGCGCACCGATGATCATGAGACGCGTGTCAAACTCGGTGCTATCTTGCACGCCGATACCGGCTATGCGCTGACACTGGAGCGTGCTTTCTTACGCGTGCTGGATGGCTCATGTCGCACGCCGATTGCCGGTCTTGCGCGCGTCAGTGGACATGACGTTTCTTTCCGCGGTCTGATCATGCGCACCGATGGTTCAGAACATTACGAGACGCAGATCAGCGGCAATATTGCTGATGCGGAACGCCTTGGTGTGCAAGCAGGGCAAGATCTTCTGGCACGTGCGCCCGCCGATATTCTGACCCACTAAAGCCATGCACATCCTCCTCACACGGCCCGAGGCGGATGCAAGACTGAGCGCAGAAAAACTATCTGCGCTCGGCCATTGCTGCATTGTCGCGCCGCTCTTTGAGATTGCGCCCACAGATGAACATAAACCGCACGGCGATTTCTCCGGCCTCCTCGCGACCAGTGCGCATGCCTTCGATGCACCCGAACAATTTCAGGCACTGCGCGATTTGCCACTGCATCTTGTGGGGGAGCGCACAGCAGAAGCAGCACGCCGTGCAGGCTTTGCGCATATGCGCAGCAGCGCGCCAGACGGCGAAGCTCTGGCTGAGAGCATCGGCAAAGGGGCAGAGCATTTTCTCTATCTGGCGGGGCGCGAGCGGCGGCCCGAACTTGAGACCCAGCTCGCCGCGCAAGGTCATCGCGTAACGCCCTGGATCAGGTATGAAACACGGCAAGTGGCCCACCTGCCACAAACTGCGCACGCCGCCTTGTTAGGCAGCAAGATTGACGTTGTTTTGCATTTCTCCACACGCAGCGCAGCCCTCTATCGTGCTTTGGCGTGTGCAGCGGGGCTTGAGGCACAAGCACTAAAGCCTGTGCAGATCGCCATTTCGGCGCGCGCGGCCCAAAAGCTTGCCGGAGCGGGTAAAATTGCGGTCGCCCCGACACCCGATTTCGACGGTCTCCTTTCCGCGCTCAAGGCCTTGTAGTTCCGCCCCGTTTGCTCCTATCGTGGGGCATAAAAATAAGACGGGGAGGAAATGATGCTGCTGTCCTTGGCACGCCTGATCGGCGCCGCTGCCATTACCACGAGCCTTGCTGCCACCTGTGCGCAGGCTCAGACACCAGAAGCCGAAGCGGCCTTTTTCAAAGGCAAGAATGTGCGCATTGCCGTGGGTTATGGCCCGGGCGGCGGCTATGACGTTTATGCCCGTATGATCGCCCCGCATATCGGCAAGCATTTGGGCGCCAATATTATTGTCGAAAACCAGCCCGGCGCTGGCGGCATTACCGCGCTGAATGCAACCAGCGTGGCCCCGCCTGATGGCCTGCACATGATGATCGTCAATGGCGCAGGCGCAGCCCTCTCGCAAATCATGAGTTCGACTGGTGTGCGCTATGATCTGGCCAAGCTTGGCCATCTGGGCACCGTCTCAGCTTCGCCCTGGGTCTGGCTGGTGTCGCCCAAGTCGCCCATCAAAACCCCACAAGATGCGCTGGCACTCAACCGCGAGATTATGTGGTCGGCCACAGGTCCCATTGATGGTCTGGCAGATGGCGCCGCCTTCACCTGCGAAGCGCTGAAGATGAAATGCAAAGTCGTCATGGGCTATGGCGGGTCCAATCAGGCGGCACTGGCCGTGACCAAGGATGAGATGGATTCCATCTATGTCTCCGACACGTCGGCCAATAATTACGTCAAGTCGGGCCAGAACCGCGCGGTCGCCTCGATGGCGCGCAAGCGTTCGCGCTTTTTCCCAGATACGCCAACAATTTTCGAAGCCGCCAAACTTGATGCCGAACAGGCCTGGCTCTTCGATTTCCGTGCCAATATCGAGGATCTCGGCCGCATTCTTGTGGTGCCGCCCAACATGAACGCCTCGCGCCTGAAGTTCATGCAGGAAGCCGTGCGCAAGGCGCTGACTGACCCCGAAGTCATAGCTGAGGGCGAACGCACACAGCGCTATATCGACTTTGAAGATGCTGAAAAGACTCGCAAGCGTGCGCTGGCTGTGGTGGCAGACGTCACACCTGCCCAGTTGGCCAAGGTGAACCAGATCCTCAGCCTCAAGTAATCCTCGCCGCCGCAGGGCTTTTTCTGCTAGTCCTGCGGCGATGACGGATGCTGTTCAAAAAGGCGCATCGGTCGCCGACGTGCTCACACCCGTCGCGGTCGACACGGCCTATTCCTACAAAATCCCCGCCGGGCTCACTCTTGCGCCCGGCGATTTCGTGACTGTGCCGCTGGGCACACGCGAAGTCACAGGCGTTGTCTGGGCGCTGCGCGAGGCGGGCGGTGGCAATCTCAAGAGCATTATCGACAAGCGCGATCTGCCGCGTCTGCGCGAGCCCTTGCGTCAATTCGTTGATTGGGTCGCAAACTGGACGCTGGCGCCACGCGGCATGGTGCTGCGCATGGGCATTCGTGCGCCTGATGCGGCTGGGCCCGAGCCTGTGCGCATTGGTGTGCGGCTCACAGATGCACGGCCCGAGCGGATCACGCCGGCGCGTGCACGCGTCATTGCCGCAGCAGAAGATGGTTTTGCGCGCTCCAAATCTGCGCTGGCGGAACTCGCAGCCTGTTCGGTCAGCGTCATCGACACGTTGATTGATGAAGGCACGCTGGAAGCCATTTCGCTGCCACCCGAGCCCGTGGCGCTTTTGCCTGATGCGGCCCACACACAAGTTGAGCTTGAAGACAATCAGCGCGCCGCCGCCGACGACTTGCGTGCCAGCGTGGCCGCGCAGGCTTTTTCGGTGACACTCCTCGAAGGTGTGACCGGCTCTGGCAAAACGGAAGTCTATTTTGAGGCGGTGGCCGCTGCTTTGGAAAGCGGACGGCAAGCGCTGATCCTGATGCCGGAAATTGCGCTCACCGCACAATTCCTTGATCGCTTTGCCGGGCGCTTTGGTGTGCGCCCGGCTGAATGGCATTCAGGCGTGGCATCCCGCAAACGTGCGCGCATCTGGACAGGTGTGGCTGATGGCAGCGTGCGCGTGGTCGCTGGCGCGCGTTCAGCATTGTTTCTGCCCTTCGAGCAATTGGGCGCGATCATCGTCGATGAAGAACATGAAGCCGCCTATAAGCAAGATGACGGCGTCTCCTATCATGCGCGCGATATGGCGGTGGTGCGCGGGCGTATTGAAAAAGCTGCTGTTATTCTGGCCTCCGCGACGCCCTCGATTGAAACACGCGTCAATGCACAACAGGGCCGCTACAAATATCTGAAACTGGATTCGCGCTTTGGCGGGCGCTCTATGCCCGAAATCGCCTGCATTGATCTGCGCACCAGCGCACCCACGCGCGGCAAATGGATTGCGCCACGATTGGTGGAAGCCGTGCAAGAAACGGTGGCGCGCGGTGAACAGGCGCTGCTGTTCTTGAATCGTCGCGGCTATGCGCCACTGACTTTGTGCCGCGATTGCGGACATCGCTTTCAATGTCCTGATTGCACCGCTTGGTTGGTCGAGCATCGCTTCCGCAAAGCGCTCGTGTGCCACCATTGCGGACATATTGAGCGGCGCCCTGACGCATGTCCGAAATGCGAAGCAGTGGATTCGCTGACTGCCTGCGGCCCCGGTGTTGAGCGCTTGGCTGAAGAAGCGAGTGCGCTTTTTCCAGATGCCCGCGTGCTCACATTATCATCTGATTTTCCTGGCGGCACGGAACGCATGCGCGCAGAGCTTGATGCTGTTGCCAATGGTGCCTGCGATATCGTCATCGGCACGCAGCTTGTCGCCAAGGGGCACAATTTTCCGCTGATGACGCTGGTCGGTGTGGTGGATGCCGATGTCGGCCTGTCGAATGGCGACCCGCGTGCGGCCGAGCGCACGTTTCAATTGCTGCAACAGGTGACAGGACGCGCAGGACGCTTCGACAAACCGGGGCGTGGCATGTTGCAGACCTATCAGCCCGAGCATCCGGTCATTCGCGCGCTGCTCTCAGGTGATGCTGAGCGGTTCTATCAGGAAGAAACGCAGCAGCGGCTCAATGCAGGACTGCCGCCGTTTGGTCGGCTGGCCGCCATTATCGTCTCAGGCAATGATCGCCCCTCCGCTGAGTCGCATGCCCGCACCCTCATTCGCGCTGCGCAAGCGATGGAGAAAAGCGACAGGTGGAAACTCACTCCACTGGGCGGCTTGCCACAAGATGACGAAGTGATCATGCTCGGGCCCGCCGAAGCTCCCATTGCCGTTGTGCGCGGGCGCCATCGCTTTCGGCTCTTGGTCAAAGCGCCACGCAGCGCCGATTTGCAGGGCTTTCTACGCGCCCTGCTGGCCAGCGCGCCGCCAGATCGTGGCGGCGTGCGCACGCAGATTGATGTTGATCCGCAGTCGTTTCTTTAAGACTAGGAGCGATAGTCGCCATTGATGGCGACATATTCCTTGGTGAGATCACAGGTCCACACGGTCCACGTTCCCTTGCCCACACCCACATGGACGCGCAAGTCGATCTTCTCGCCCTTCATATAGGTCGAGACTTTCGCCTCATCGTAAGACAGATCACGCAGGCCTTTGTTGGCAACGCGGAAATCGCCAAACCAGATGGCGAGCTTGTCGCGATCGGCCTTTTCACCCGCCTTGCCAACGGCTGCGACCACGCGGCCCCAATTGGCGTCTTCGCCTGCAATGGCGGTTTTCACCAATGGTGAATTGGCAATCGACAGGCCAATCTTTTTGGCTGCAGCCGCGCTGGCTGCGCCCTCGACACAGATCTCAACAAATTTGCGGCAACCCTCACCATCGCGCACGACCTGATGGGCGAGATCAAGCAGAACGCCATCCAGCGCCTTTTTGAAAGCGGCCAGTCGGCGATCTGTTGCGGATGCAATTTTGGCGCAGCCACGTTTGGCAGCCGCACCTGTTGCAAACAGCATCAACGTGTCAGAGGTCGATGTATCGCTATCAACCGTGATCGAATTGAACGAGCCCATCACAGATTTCGATAACAACGTTTGCAATACAGGCGCTGCGATTGGTGCGTCAGTGAAGACGAAGGACAGCATGGTGGCCATATCTGGCGCGATCATGCCGGCACCCTTGGCCATGCCATTGATTGTCACCGACACGCCGCCAATCTCGCAGGTCGCGGTGGCGACTTTGGGGAATGTGTCGGTGGTCATAATCGCGCGCGCGGCATCGAGAATGCCTTCTGGCGCAGCTTTTTTCACGAGCTTGTCGAGCGCACCTTCAAATTTGGTGGCATCCAGCGGCTCGCCGATCACGCCGGTGGAGGCGAGGAAAATCTCATTGGCTGTTGCGCCCGTGGCCTTGGAGGCGATCTGCGCGGTGAGCTTGGTGGAGGCGACGCCATTCTTGCCCGTAAAAGCATTGGCATTGCCGGAATTGACGACGAGCGCGCGCGCCTTGCCGCCCTTCAGTTTCGCGCGGCACCAATCAACAGGGGCCGATGGGCACTTGGATTTGGTGAAGACGCCAGCCACTTTCGTGCCCTTGTCGAGCAGAGCGAGCATGACATCGGTGCGGCCCTTATAGCGAATGCCCGCTTCTGCGGTTGAAAAGCGCACGCCTTCAATCGGCGGGCACTGGGCATAGAATTTCGGCGCGAGCGGAGACATCGGTGCGGCTTTGGCCATGGTGGTCCTGCTTCCAAGTCTTGAACAACAAAGTTGATGCGCACCCTAAGCAAAGCTTTCTGACAAAAAAACCTCGCTGACGGGGCCAGCGAGGTTTTTAAGCTGTTTTGTTACACACGCTTATTTGGCCGGGGCAGCAGGCGCATCCATCTTTTCGATCTTGGCGCCATCGCGCAGTTTCAGCACGCGGTCAGACTGGGCCTTCTGTACCACATAGGCGCGCACCTGATCCTTGACGGCATCAAAGGCCGGGAAAGCCTTGGCGCGCTTGTCCTCGAGCTTGATCACATGCCAGCCAAACTGGCTCTTCACCGGCTCCGAAAGCTGGCCCTTCGCCAGTTTGAAAGCAGCCTCTGAGAATTCCGGGACCATGCGATCTGCCGTAAACCAACCCAGATCACCCCCCTTGGAGCCGGGGTCCTTGGAGACCTCATCAGCGACCTTGGCAAAATCCTCACCCGCCTTGAGGCGCTTCAGGGCAGCCTTGGCCTCATCTTCGCTGGCCAGGAGAATATGGCGCGCATGGGCTTCCGTATCGGCCTTTTGCTGGCCCGCCACTTCATCATAGGCCTTCTTCAATTCAGCTTCGGTGGAAGCCGCCTGGGCAATTTTGCCGAAAAAGGCATCCATCAGGGCCTTGTCGCGCTGATAGGACATGCGGCGGGCAAAATCCGCCCCCTCGCCCATTTTATCAGCCTCGGCCTGACGTGCTGCGATCTTCAAATCAATAAGATATTCAAGAACATAGCTCTCTTGCTCGAGAGGTGGCACCTGCACCAGCGAGCCGCCCATATCCTCCATAGCGATCTTCACATCATCGTCTGTGATGTCGACGCCATTGACCTTGGCCAGCACCTTGGCCTGAGCCAACGGGGCGGCCAGCAGAAGGGTGGCCAACAGGCCAGAAAACAGGGCTGCGCCAAAGGCACCGCGCGGGGTCAAACTCATCGGGGCTATCTCCGTCAGCGGGCCATCCCGCGAGTCGGCCGGTAAATTGGTCGAAACAGAGGGGCGAGGCAAGGCCAAAGCCGCGCCGGTGCCCGTGCGACACATTGGTCACCCAAGGAGGCCGTTACATTGACAAGGCGGGGGGGCGATCTTATCTCTGCGACCAGTCATTTCCCGCTTTTTCGCCTGATGGAAGCCGGCCTTGTTGGCCCGGAAAATCAGGTGGTTTGGCGTGTCTTCGCCCATCAGGGTTGATGGCACGGGGAAGCGGCACGGGAGAGCTCCCGCGCCCGCGCAGAAAGGTCCATGAATGTTCGGTGCACTTGCGAAGAAGATTTTCGGCTCGGCCAACGACCGCCGGCTCAAGACCTACGCACCGAAGGTTCTGGCCATTGCGGCCCTTGAAGCCGAGGTCCAGAAACTTTCAGACGATGAGTTGCGCGCCCGCACGGATGCGTTCCGCGCAGACCTCGCCAATGGCAAGACACTCGACGATCTACTTGTGCCCGCTTTCGCCACTGTGCGCGAAGCCGCGCGCCGCGTGCTGGGACAGCGCCACTTCGATGTGCAGATGCTGGGCGGTATGGTGCTGCATGAAGGTGCCATCGCCGAAATGCGCACGGGCGAAGGCAAGACACTCGTTGCCACACTCGCCACCTATCTCAACGCACTTGCTGGCAAAGGCGTGCATGTCGTCACGGTGAATGATTATCTGGCGCGCCGCGACGCCGAATGGATGGGGCGAGTTTACAAGTTTCTTGGCCTCACCGTCGGCATCATTGTGCATGGCCTTGATGATGAGCAGCGCCGCGAGGCCTATGCCTGCGACATTACTTACGGCACCAACAACGAATTCGGTTTCGACTATCTGCGCGACAATATGAAATATGAGCTCGGACAAATGGTCCAGCGCGGGCATGCTTTTGCCATTGTCGACGAAGTGGATTCGATCCTAGTTGATGAGGCGCGTACGCCGCTCATCATCTCTGGCCCCTCGGACGACAAGTCCGAGCTTTACAATTCCATCGATAAGCTGATCCCGAGCCTTGTTCCGGAAGATTACGAGCTCGATGAAAAGCAGCGCACGGTCAATCTGACGGAAGCGGGCAATGAACATATTGAAGAGTTGCTGCGCACAGCTGGCCTGCTGCAAGAAGGCTCGCTCTATGAAGCCATCAACGTGACCATTGTGCACCACGTGCAGCAAGGCTTGAAAGCGCACACACTCTTCCAGCGCGACAAAGATTATATCGTTCGCAACAATGAAGTCGTGATCATCGACGAATTCACTGGTCGCATGATGCCGGGCCGCCGCTATTCGGAAGGTCTGCACCAAGCGCTCGAAGCCAAGGAATCCGTGCAGGTTCAGCCGGAAAATGTGACGCTCGCGTCCATCACCTTCCAGAATTATTTCCGCCTCTACAAGAAGCTTGCCGGCATGACCGGCACGGCATCGACCGAGGCTGATGAATTTGCAGAAATCTACAATCTCGATGTCATTGATATCCCGACCAACCGTCCGGTGCAGCGTCTTGATGAAGATGATGAAGTCTATCGCACGGGCGCTGAAAAGCTGAAGGCCATTGTGCGTGAGATTGAAGCCGCCAGTCAGAAGATGCAGCCAATGCTGGTGGGCACAACCTCGATTGAAAAATCCGAGCAGCTCGCAGACTTCCTGATCTCGCAAGGCTACAAGCAGATCGACTTCTCGCAGCCCGCCGCTTTGCAAAAACTCTATGTCGGGGCGCGCTCCGGCAAGCCATCGAAACTCTTTGCCGTCCTCAACGCCCGCTTCCATGAACAGGAAGCCTATATTGTGGCGGAAGCTGGCGTGCCTGGCGCGATTACAGTTGCCACCAATATGGCGGGCCGCGGCACAGACATTCAGCTTGGCGGCAATGTTGAAATGCGCGTGACGCAGGAATGCAATGGCCTTGAAGGCGATGCACGCGTAGCCAAAGAAGCCGAGATCCGCGCTGAAATCGCAACCTTCCGCGAAATGGCGCTGGCGGCTGGTGGTCTCTACATCATCGGCACGGAACGCCATGAGAGCCGTCGTATTGATAACCAGCTGCGCGGCCGCGGTGGTCGGCAAGGCGATCCGGGACGCTCGAAATTCTTCCTGTCACTGCAAGATGATCTGATGCGCATTTTCGGCTCGGATCGTATGGATTCGATGCTGGTGAAGCTTGGCCTCAAGGAAGACGAAGCGATTGTTCATCCGTGGATAAACAAGGCGCTCGAAAAAGCGCAGCAGAAAGTCGAAGCGCGCAATTTCGATACGCGCAAAAACATTTTGAAATACGACAATGTCATGAACGACCAGCGCAAGGTCGTGTTTGAACAGCGCCGCGAAATGATGGCGCAGGATTCGCTCGAAGAAACCATCAGCAATATGCGCGCCAATGCGATCGACGATCTGGTCGCACGCCACATGCCAGCGGACTCCTATCCGGAGACATGGGCCGTGGCAGAGCTCGCCGAAGATATTCGCCAACTCGTCAACCTTGAACTCCCCGTAGCCGATTGGGCCAAGGAAGAAGGCATTGGCACAGAAGAAATGACGGAGCGCCTACATAAAGCAGCTGATGAGGCCTATGCCGCACGCATCGAGCGCAACACGCCTGACGTCATGCGCTATGTAGAAAAGCAGATCTGCCTGCAGGTGCTCGATCATTTCTGGCGCGAGCATCTCGTGCAGCTGGACCATCTGCGCCAAGTGATCGGCTGGCGCGGCTATGCACAGCGCGATCCGCTGAATGAATACAAGTCGGAAGCTTTTGAACTGTTCAACGGACTGATCAATCGCTGGCATGAAATGACAACGCATCAATTGCTGCGTGTCGAAGTTTCATTTGAGCAGCCTGCACCCACACCCGAAGAACAAGCCTCGTTTGATGCCGCCAACGCAGAAACCGCATCTGACGCATTGTCATCACCTTATGTGCCTGCAGTGCCACGCGACACCAATGACCCTGCCAGCTGGGGTCGTGTCAGCCGTAATGAAGCCTGTCCTTGTGGCTCTGGAAAAAAATACAAGCACTGTCATGGTGTGCTTGTTTAATGCGTTACAGCTTCTCAATGTAAATTTGTCGTTGCGGGGCGGGTAAAACACGCAACTGCCGGAAGTACAAATTGATGAAAGCATCAATGGCAGGTTTGGGAATGCGCAGCATATCGATCCCGCCCGGCAAGACTTCCGCCCAGAGATAATCGTCAAAGGCCATAATTCCGCCTGCGCGTAACAGGCGAAAAGCCAGCACCGCATCCGCCAGAACATCGGGCGCCTGATGCGAGCCATCAATATAGATGAAATCAAAATAGGATTCATAACCCTGCACAAAAAGCTGCGCGAGGGCGAAATCCGAACGGCTTTTGTGAATCCGCAAATCCACCTGATGGGGCACGCTGTGGCAGGCTGCTTTGGTGTTTCTGAGAAAGCGTTGTTCAACAAGAGGCATGTTGGCCCCATCGTGTTCAATGCCACCTTGCCAGGTGTCGATACAATGCAGCTCACAAGCCTCGCGCGCGCCCTGTGTTTCGATCAGAAAACACGTGCTCTGTCCCTCGAAAGAACCAACTTCCAGTATTTTGACAGGTCGCAATTGCGCCAGAATCTGGGACCAGGCCGGTTTGGCATGAGCAAACCAATCATTTGAAAATTCATACGTCGGCGGTGCGCTGTTGGCGAAACTCATAAAAAAATCCGGACTTGAAAAAGGCGTGATGAAAGGCTGAAACGATAACCGGAACGGGCCGCCGCTCCAAGCAGACGCATCGTCAGCTTGGGCCAAAATGAATACCCGCTGAACGAACAAGCCACTATCTGTTCAGAATCATTCAGCTATTATCACTTTAACAACCCGGGAGA
Organism: uncultured Hyphomicrobiales bacterium; assembly: GCA_903851305.1. Lineage (GTDB taxonomy): Bacteria > Pseudomonadota > Alphaproteobacteria > Rhizobiales > Beijerinckiaceae > Terripilifer. The sequence goes on from CAINNX010000079.1 coordinate 16,116, forward strand.
CCGGGCCCCGAGGAGACAGACCATGACCAAGATCCGTAAAGTCCTCACTGGAACAATTGCCGCTCTGGCGCTGGGTGCCACTGTGCTGACGTCTGTCAGTCCGGCGAATGCTGATTGGCGGAGCCAGCGCCACAATGGTGGCGGTAGACGCGGAGGCGGCAATGGCGGTGCGATTGCTGCTGGCATTATCGGCGGCTTGGCGTTAGGCGCTTTGGCTGCCGGTGCGGCGCGTTCACAAACCCGCACCTATTATGCGCCGGCCCCCGCATATGAGCCCGTCTATGTTCCTGACGAATGCTACGACGTTGAAAAGCGTGTCTACAATCGCTGGGGCCAGTTTGTCGGCTATCGCATGGTGACCGTCTGCGAGTGAGCCTGTCTCACTCGCCCTTGATCTGATTGTCGCGCACAACCTTGCCCCAAAATTCGACCTCTTTGGCAAAGAAGGGTGCGAAGTCTTTGGGGCCCTGCAGAAGCAATGTCATTTGCTGCGTCTCCTGCAGGCGCTGACTGACAGCTGGCATGGTCAACACATCGCGCAAGGCTGCATAGGTTTCATTCACAATCGGTTCGGGCGTGCCCTTGGGCGCGAAAAAGCCCCACCAAGCTTCAGCCAGAAAATCAGGGAAGCCGCTTTCGGCTGTGGTTGGCGCATCAGGCAGACTTTTCAGTCGCTGCGGTCCCATCTGCATAATGGGGCGCAAACTGCCGGCTTGAATCTGTGGAAGCAAAGCGGCGACCGATGCGCAAATCAAATCGATATGCCCGCCAATCGCATCATTGATTGCAGGTCCGGCACCTCTGTAGGGCACATGGTTGAGGGCAGCTTGCGCTTTACGCCCCAACATGACCATGGCGAGATGTCCGCTGCTGCCGGGGCCTGATGTGCCGTAAGAAACCGGCGTTGTTTTGGCCGCCGCAATCACATCAGCAAAATTCTTGAACGGCTTGTTGGTGCTGGTGGCGACAATATAAGGCGCCTTGCCGACCAGCATGACGGGCACGAGATCTTTTTCAACATCAAGTGGCGGGCGCTCCAGCAAAGCTGGAATGGTAGAATGGGAATCGAACGTCGCCATCAACGTCAGGCCATCGGGAGCTGATTTGGCCGCCTGCGCTGCGCCAATGGCACCATTGGCACCCGCCTTGTTTTCAATGATCACAGTGGCGTTGAGCCGCTCCTGCAAACCCTCCTGCATGACGCGCGCCAGTGTGTCGACTGAACCGCCGGGTGGAAACGGCACGATTAAATTGATCTGCTTGCGCGATTGAGCAAATGACGCATGGACGCTCAGGCCCGAAAGCAGACCCGCCGTAACAAGGCGACGCGTGAAAAGCATAACAACCCCCCGTGCAAAGCCGTTCCAGCGGCCCTTCTTCGCATCTACGCAAAGAAAGGTCAGACTGGATGATACGACCTTAGGTGGTTGCCCTCAGAAAGCTTAGTTACGAGACGTCAGCCCATTGCCAAGGATGGGAGCCGAGCCTGCAGCCATTCGCACAGAGTGGGCCGGCGAAATGGAAGCCTGCGGCTTGCCGTCAAGCAAGGCACGAGGACGAGGCACCGGCAGCGGCATGGGTTGAGCGATGGCGGAGGTTGTGCCCTCAGCCTTCGTCTCCCCGAAGATTGAGAAGCCCAACCATTTTTGCATCGAGCCCGTATCGTCTGAAGCTGCTTCAGCCGGTTTTGCAGATGGCGTAGCCGCTTTCGCTGCGGTGGTCACAGCCACAGCGGATGGGATTGCCGGCGCGTCCGCCTTGGCCATCTGCGTAGAGAGCGGGCGACCTTGCGCATCCAGCGGAATTTCGCGCGGGGCTTCAGCGAGAGCTTCAGGGCGACTCACTTCCATCACATGCGCCATGGCAGGATGCTGACCACCATCATTATAGACGAGCTTGATCGGTGTGACGCCGCGATTGACGAGCTCGGCGACTTTCTGATCATCCGCCTGACGCTTTTGGGCAACGAGCACATCAACATTGGGATCGGTGGCGAGCGGCGGGCACGCCGCGTTCACATCCAGTCGCTGACCATTGGCTGCGCCATCAAAAACATAACGGCGGCCGCAGAAATTGATTTGTGGTTCGCGCTTGGTGACATCAAACCGATCCATGCCTTCTTTCAGCTGACGCCAGAAAGCCATGTTGGGATCAAGACGATGCTTGGCGAGATTGTCGGGCGTCATACGGAAGGGCATGGACTGCATTTGAATAGCGCGTTGGCCGCCCGCAAATGCCTCACGTGCAATGGCGTAAATCTCTTCGATCTGCTCATCCGTCATCGAGAAGCAACCGGCTGACGAACAGGCGCCATGCACCATGATGCTGCCGCCCGTAAAGCCCTGAGCGCGGTCCAGCGTGTTGGGATAGCCGACGTTGAATGACAGATAATAAGCCGAGTTCGGATTCATCTGGCCCGGCGAGATTGTGTAGAAACCTTCCGGCACCTGACGATCACCTTCGCGGCGCTTGGGGCCAAGCTGGCCAGACCAACGGCACATCGGGAAGGTTTTGATATAGGCGTATTCGCCATTGGCCTTCATCTTCCAGACTTCGAGCTCGGCTTCCTTTTTATAGGCACGGATCAGCACAGGCGCGTTTTTCGTTGTGCCGTTCTTTTCCATCAAGGCGAGCGTGTCGGAGGGAATGGCGCGATAGGCTTTGGCACCGGTGCGTGTTTCCTGGCAGGCCGCAAGCAGACTGGCCGCCAAGGCAATGGCAGCAATCCGCGAAGCCGGACGCGCGAAAGAAAGAAGCTTCTGGCTGGACTGCAACATCGGAACTGCCCTGAAGAGACGCGACAAGATCAGCCTGCCCCAGCAGACCGTCTTCAAGCCTTACACCAGCTATGTTACGCCTTGGTTACCATATTGCAAAGATGGGGCTTACCCAGCCGTCCTGCAAGCTGTGACGTCAGAGCTTGCGACCCATGGCGAGGAATTTTTCCGCCCTTGCATTGCGAATGGCCTCGGGCGTCAGACCCTTGAAATCAGCCAAAGCTTTTTCAATGGCATCACCCGCTGCCTTGATCATGGCTGCCGGATTGCGATGGGCACCGCCCGTCGGCTCGGCAATAATGGCGTCGATAATGCCGAATTTCAGCAAATCCTGCGCGGTGATCTTCATATTGGTCGCGGCATCCTGACGGCGACCCGAATCGCGCCAAAGGATGGAGGCCGAGGCCTCGGGCGAGGCCACAGTATAAATGGAATGTTCCAGCATCAGCACGCGGCAGGCTGTGGCAATGGCCACGGCGCCGCCCGAACCGCCTTCTCCCACAATGACGGCCACATTGGGCACACCCAGATCAAGACAGGCTTCGGTTGAGCGGGCAATGGCTTCCGCCTGGCCACGTTCTTCCGCATCAATGCCCGGGAAAGCGCCCGCTGTATCGACCAGCGAGATCACCGGCAGACCGAAACGATCCGCCATTTCCATCAGGCGCACGGCTTTGCGATAGCCTTCCGGGCGCGTCATGCCGAAATTATGGCGCAGACGGCTTTCGGTATCGAAACCCTTTTCCTGACCCATCACGCAGACAGAGCGCCCACGGAAACGGCCAAAGCCCGCGACCAGAGCTTCATCTTCGCCGAATTTGCGGTCACCCGCGAGCGGCGTGAATTCCTCAATCATCTGGGAAATGTAATCGGCAAAATGCGGGCGGTTCTGATGACGGGCAACTTGCGTCTTCTGCCAAGGCGTGAGGGTCGCATAGAGGTCGGCCAGCGTTTTGGCGGCGCGTGCTTCGAGCTTCTTCAGCTCTTCGCCAATCGCACCCGACGCGTCTGTCTTCAAGCCGCGAAGCTCGTCGATTTTGGCCTCAAGTTCGGCCACTGGTATTTCAAAATCGAGGTATGACCGCATGCTCATCGCGTTGGCTGGGCCACAGGGGCCTGGAACCGGCTAAAGGTCGCCGGAGGTCGGCGGAACCTGTCCATTTCAGGGGTCGAAGTCAAGCAAAACAGGGGCTCAGCGGCGTGACAGGGGATGCAGATCACGCACCATGGCGCGCGTGCGCTCGTCCAGAACATGGGTGTAAATCTGGGTGGTGGAGACATCGGCATGGCCAAGCAGCTCCTGCACCACGCGCAAATCAGCCCCGTTTTGCAAAAGATGGCTGGCAAAGGCATGGCGCAACACGTGCGGGCTCACCAGGTCTGTCCGCAGACCCGCCACACCCGCCAGCAGTTTGAGCTCGCGGGCAAAAACCTGACGGGGCAGATGCCCGCTCTCGCTATCGGCTGGAAATAGCCAGGGTGACTTGGCCAGTGCCGGCCTGAACTCGCCCAAAAGGGTCAGCCAGACGCCCATGGCGGCCCGGGCCGGTTCTGATAGGGGGACGAGGCGCTCGCGCCCGCCCTTGCCCTTGATGGTCAAGAGCGGCTCTTTGGCCCGCGCCGCACTGCGCGGCAAGCTCACCAGCTCGGAGACGCGCAAGCCCGTGGCATAGAGGATCTCCAGCAGGCAGGTCAGGCGCGCCGCCTGCAGACGCTCGGCTGCCGGGCGGGTGCCATCCTCGATGCCCTCGCGCGCCGCCGCCAGCAAAGCATCGACATCGGCCATGGAGAGAACTTTGGGCAGCGGCCTGCCCCGGCGAGGCCCCTCAATCACAGCCCCGGGATCATCTGTCCGGTGCCCCTCGACATATAAAAACCGGTGAAACTGCCGCACGCAGGACAGGCGCCGTGCGGTGGAAGTCGCCATAAACCCGCGGGCGGCCAGATTATCGAGCCAAGCGCGCACCGAGGCGGTGAGGGCTGTCATCGGGGTCTGGCCGCGGCTGTCCAGAAAATCACAATAATCGGCAAGGTCGCGCTCATAGGCGGCCAAAGTGTTGCGCGCCGCGCCGCGTTCGGCAGCGATCATGTCGAGGAACAGACGTCCCATCGGGTCCGCGAGCACAAGAATTGTGTCCTCTCTCACAGTGCCAACCACTCCCAAAACCCTGAAAACCAACAGACCAAACCTAAAGGGAATGCCCTTTCGATCTGATCCTGACGCAGGAGAGCTTAAATTGGCGTTCACGCCATGCTAGGAGAGGCCATGACCTTTTCACCTCAAACTCAACCCGAAAGCCTGCACCCTGCGCCGCAACGGCGCGATGCACGCGCCGCCAGTCTCGTGCGCCGCCTCAAAGGGCGCTCTATCGTTCTCGTCGGCATTATGGGCTCAGGCAAAACGTCCGTTGGTCGACGCCTTGCGGCGCGGCTTGGCCTGGACTTTGTCGATGCGGATGCGGCGATTGAAACCGCAGCCCGCATGACCATTGCCGAAATCTTCAAACGCCATGGCGAAACTTTTTTCCGGGATCGCGAACATCATGTGATTGCCCGCCTCATCTCCGAGGGTCAAAAAGTTTTAGCCACAGGTGGCGGCGCCTTCATGCGCGAAGATACACGCAAGAAGATCGGCGAATGTGGCTTGTCGATCTGGCTCAAGGCCGATCACGATGTGCTGATGCGCCGCGTGCGCAAACGCTCCAATCGTCCGCTGCTGCATACGGAAGATCCGGAAGCTACAATGCAGAAACTGATCGATGAGCGCTATCCGATTTATGCGCTGGCCGATTACACGATCCATTCTGGCGATGGCCCACATGATATCGTGGTCGAACATATTCTGTTGGAGCTGGAACGCTCGCTCCCGCCAGGCACAGGTGAGGCACACATGCATGCACTCGCGCCTTCCACCATGGCAGCGCCTGCTGCCGTGACCAAAGTGCCAGTTGAATTGGGCGCGCGACGCTATGACATTCTGATCGGCCCGCATCTGGTAGAAGAAGCTGGCCAATATATTGCCAAACTTTTTCCAGGATCCGCTTGCACCGTGGTGACCGACCGCAATGTAGCCGAGCGGCATTTGCCGTCTTTGGAAGCGGGACTTGATGGCGCTGGCATTCGCCACACGCGCTGCATTGTCGAGCCGGGCGAAGCCTCGAAATCTTACGAGGTCTTTGCGCAAGTCTGCGATTCGATCATCGAAGCGCGCATGGAGCGGCGAGATCTGGTGGTTGCGCTGGGCGGTGGTGTGATTGGTGATCTGGCAGGATTTGCAGCAGCAAGCGTGCGCCGTGGCATGCGCTTTGTGCAAATTCCCACCACACTTCTCAGTCAGGTTGATTCATCGGTTGGCGGCAAGACCGGCATTAATTCACCACATGGCAAAAATCTGATCGGCGCCTTCCACCAGCCCTCGCTGGTGTTAGCCGACACGGGCGCGCTCGCCACATTGCCAACGCGTGAATTCCGCGCGGGCTATGCTGAAGTGGCAAAATATGGATTGATCGACAATCCTCATTTCTTCTCTTGGCTTGAGCAAAACTGGCGTGGCGTCTTTGGTGCGGGGCCTGAACTCATTCATGCCATTGCCACCAGTTGCGCCTCGAAAGCTGCGGTGGTGATTCGTGATGAGACCGAACAAGGCGTCCGCGCTTTGCTCAATCTCGGCCATACATTCGGTCACGCGCTCGAAGCGCTCAACCATTTTGATGGGACACGGCTTGTCCATGGCGAAGCTGTCGCGATCGGCATGGCTTGCGCCTTCCGCTTCTCGCACAAGCTTGGCATTTGCCCGCGTGACGAAATGGATCGCGCGATTGGTCATCTGGCAGCGGTCGGCCTGCCAACCAGAATCAAAGCCATTCAAGGCTGGAGCCATGGTGCGAAAGCCATTCTTGATTCCATGTATCAGGACAAGAAGGTCGAACGCGGCGCGCTCACCTTCATTCTGGTCAAGGGCATTGGCAAAAGCTTTGTTGCCAAGAATATTCGCGGCGAAGATGTGCTGGCATTTCTGGAAGAAGATCTCGCGCTTTAAGAAGACTGCGACGCACTATCGGCCATAAATTGCGCGCGGGCGAGCTCTGCAAAGCGCCCGCCTTGCGCGACCAGCTCTTCGAATGTGCCGCTTTCAACAATACGGCCAGCGTCAAAAACCAGAATCCGCGTGGCATTGCGCACTGTGGCGAGCCGATGCGCAATCACAAAAGTGGTGCGCCCTTTGGTGGCGGCCTCCAAGGCTTGCTGCAATTGACGCTCGGTGGTTGCATCCAATGCGCTGGTGGCTTCATCAAAAATCATGATCGGTGGATCTTTGAGCAATGCGCGTGCAATAGACAGGCGCTGGCGCTCACCACCCGAGAGTGAACGGCCACGCTCGCCCACCAGGGTGTCAATTCCATCGCTTTGTCGGGTGACAAATTCAGTTGCTTGCGCGCGCTCGAGTGCAATGGCCACTTCATGTGCATTAGCATCAGGCTTGCCGACCCGCAGGTTTTCTTCAATCGAGCGGGCAAAGAGCATGGGCTCCTGAAACACCACGCCAATGTTTCGGCGCAATGAGACCAGCGTCATATCACGAATGTCGATGCCATCAATTTTCACCGCGCCATGCTGGGGATCAAACACGCGATGTAACAAGCTGAGCGTTGTGGATTTGCCCGATCCGGTGGAGCCCACCAGCGCAATGGTTTCCCCTGGCTCGACGCCGAAAGACACATCCGACACAGCCGTGCGCCGACCATCATAGCTAAACCTCACATTTTCAAACGTGACGCGACCACGCAATTTGCTGACATCTTGCGCGCCGGGGCGATCCTGCACGCCGGGCGTTGTATCTAGCACATCGAAAAATTCATTGAGTTTTGGAATGAGCAGAAATGTCCAATTGGCAAAGCCGACAATCTGTTCAAGTCGGCCAATCAGCATGGTGGCAAAACTCATGAACATGACGATCTCGCCAATCGTCGCAAGCCCATGCAAATGCAGCCATGTGCCGAGCAGAAAAATGCCGACCAATGTCAAAGTGGCCGATGCACGGGTGGCAACTGCGGCCAAGGCCCACCAAGACAGCACGGGCATTTGCGCATTCAAGACATCAGAAATGATCTGGCGCATAGCGCGCGTTTCAGATTCGACGCGCGTGAAGGATTGGATGACCGGCACATTGCCCAGCGCGTCTGATGCACGCTCCGCGAGATTCGAATTGTACCGCTCAACGCGGCTTTGTAAGCCTTCCGTGCGGCGCAATACCATTGTTGTCAGAATGCCAAAAAAGAAGACCAGCAGAATCAGCAGGCTTGCCAAGCGCCAGTTCAAAAACAGGGACAGCGGCAGCATGACAAACAGCGCCATAATGGATGCACAATTTTCACGAAAGAAAGACAACCAGATCGACGACATGCCTGCCGCCCCATCGAGCATGCCTTTCAACAAACGGCCCGAGTGGCTTGCCGTGTGAAAGCTCATGGGCAAGTGCAGCACATGTTCGAAATAGGTGGCCATGACTGCAAGACGACGCCGATGCGACAAGCGATCAGCATGCAAGGCCACCAACACAGCTGCGGCAATGGTGAACAGGCCAAAGCCGACCCAGACCGCAATCAAAGACGCAAGCGCCTCCCATTGCAGGGGCACATCGGCCTTTTGTGCCTCGGCCAATTTGTCGATGATGCGACCAAATAAAATGGGCTCAGCAAATTGAGCTGCCGCCAGCGCCAGATTGGCCACAACCAGAACGACCGCCAGACGCGCTTCGTTACCCAGTTCTTTCAGCACACGCAGATAAGTTCGAAAGAAAGTCATGCCTGTCTTTGCCTGCCTTGCCTGTTCGATACCCATGTCCGGGTGCCGATATAGGGGAGCAAACCACCCTTGGCCAATTCTTAGCTAATCGCAATCGTGAGAGGCCCCCTCCCAAGGTTCATCACGCATTTGCGAAAAAAGCTTGGTCCGGCGAAGCTCTCCCTTTAGTTTTGGCGAGAGTTCCCCAGCGGAGGCGCGTTCGCCACCATGAGCAAAAAAGTTTATTCCAATGCGACCACAGCCCTCGCCGGGCTTTTGAAAGACGGCATGACGATCATGTCGGGGGGCTTTGGCCTCTGCGGTATTCCAGAAAGCCTCATTTTGGCGATCCGTGAATCAGGGGTGAAGAACCTGACCGTGATCTCCAACAATGCCGGTGTCGATGGTATCAGCCTTGGCATCCTTCTGGAGACCAAGCAGATCAAGAAGATGATCTCGTCCTATGTGGGTGAGAACAAGCTTTTCGCGCAGCAGTTTCTGGGCGGCGAGCTGGAGCTTGAATTCAACCCTCAAGGAACGCTTGCTGAGCGCATTCGTGCTGGCGGAGCGGGTATTCCCGCCTTTTTCACCAAGACTGGTGTCGGCACAATCATCGCCGATGGCAAAGAACTGAAGGATTTTGACGGCGAGACCTATGTCATGGAGCGCGGTCTGCGGGCTGATCTGGCCATTGTCCACGCCTGGAAAGCCGATACCGAAGGCAATCTCGTCTATCGGAAAACAGCTCGTAATTTCAATCCGATGATGGCAACCGCCGGCAAGGTGACGGTGGCGCAGGTCGAGCATCTCGTTCAGCCTGGCGAGATTGACCCTGACCACATCATCACCCCTGGTATTTTCGTCCAGCGCATCATTCATGTGCCGGGTGTCGAAAAGCGCATCGAACAGCGCACCACCCGCAAGCGCGCCTGAGAGGAGACCTTTTATGGCTTGGACCCGCGATGAAATGGCTGCGCGCGCCGCAAAGGAATTGCGTGACGGCTTTTATGTGAATCTGGGAATCGGTATTCCGACCCTTGTGTCCAACTACATACCCAATGGCATGACCGTGCAGCTGCAAAGCGAGAACGGCATGTTGGGCATGGGCCCCTTCCCTTATGAAGGTGAGGAAGACGCTGACCTGATCAATGCCGGTAAGCAGACGATCACCGAATTGCCGACCACCAGCTATTTCTCCTCGGCTGATTCCTTTGCGATGATTCGCGGCGGGCATATCGACCTGTCGATTCTGGGTGCGATGGAAGTGGCCGAAAACGGCGATCTGGCCAATTGGATGATCCCCGGCAAGATGGTCAAAGGCATGGGTGGCGCCATGGATCTGGTAGCGGGCGTCAAGAAAGTTGTCGTCGTCATGGAGCATGTCGCCAAGGACAGCCCGAAGCTGCTGAAACAATGCAGCCTGCCTCTGACGGGCTCGGCCGTGGTTGATATGGTCATCACTGATCTGGCAGTCTTCACCATCGACAAGGTGGGCAAATCCGGCATGAAGCTCATTGAGCTGGCGCCTGGCGTATCGCTAGCTGAAGTCAAAGCCAAGACACAAGCCGGCTTCACGGTCGCTGCTGGGCTAAACTAGCACTTAGTATTTTTTCACATGTTGGTGAGCGGCTCAGGTCTACCTGAGCCGTTTTTCTTTGTGCGCTGCAATAAATCAAGTCCATGCTGCGCTCATTTTCTGCAGCAATATTTTTGTGCGGCGCAACATTCTGAAGCATGAAAATCTAATATATAACTGATTTTACTGTATTTTAAATTAGCCCTCCGAAAAGTGCTGCACTTTATGCTGCGCCGATGCTGCATCGCAACATTATCTCATTTCATGCGGTTCCTGCTGGTTCTACGCTGATGAAAATGAGGCGAAGCTTTGGCATTCTACGACTTTCGTTGAAAAAAACCTTGTGATTATATCCCATCCAAAGAAGGGGGAGGCATGCGCGCTATCCCTCCAATGAGGGACCGCAAGGCACTCGGTCACGACCCGCGATCCGAGCTTTTCTGGCCCTCAATTCATGACTTCCGGCACGATCTGCCAGCCCCCCACAAGGACACGAAGTCCAAAAAGCTATGTGAATTCGAGAGGTTACCAATATGGACGTCTCTATGCTCGACAGCGCCGCCAAGGCGTTTGTGATGCTCATGGACCCGTTCCGGATGTCGCTACTCTTCCTCGGCGTCATCATGGGTCTCGTGCTTGGCATTTTGCCTGGCATTGGTGGTCTGGCGGGCACAGCCCTGCTGCTGCCCTTTACCTTCAACATGGACCCCTATGCGGCCATGGCCCTCCTGCTGGGGCTTGGTGCCACGACGGCCACGGGTGACCCCATTCCGGCGATTCTCTTCGGTGTGCCCGGAGGAGCTGGCTCTGCCGCGACCGTCTTGGACGGCCTCCCCATGGCCAAGCGCGGCGAAGCCTCTCGCGCCCTGTCGGCGGCCTATATGTCCTCGATGATGGGCGGTATTTTCGGTGCCGCGCTGATGGCCGTGCTGCTGCCCGTGCTGCGACCCGCCATGCTCTACATAGGATCACCAGAGCTACTGGCCTTTGCCGTTCTAGGTATTTCTATGGTGGCCGTGCTCTCCGGCAGCGCTCCGCTGCGTGGAGTGGCGGCCGGTTGTATTGGTCTCATGATTTCCATGGTCGGTTCTGATCCGCAAACCGGCACACTGCGCTGGACATTGGACAGTCTCTATCTTTGGGAAGGCGCGCCGCTTGTGCCGATCGTGCTGGGGCTCTTCGCTCTGCCGGAACTGGCTGACCTTGCGATTTCGCGCCAGTCGATTGCGCCGGGCTCCAAACAGCTGGCGACATCGACAGCGGGCATGGTCCAGGGAGCACGTGACTGCTTCAAACATTGGTGGCTGGTTCTGCGCTGCTCGTGGTTGGGTGCAACACTTGGCGCGATCCCGGGTCTCTCGGGTGCGATCGTCGACTGGCTGGCCTACGGCCACGCGCTCAAGACCGAGAAGGGCGCAGGCCTGACCTTCGGTAAGGGCGACGTGCGCGGCGTGATTGCCTCGGAAAGTGCCAATAATGCAAAGGAAGGTGGTGCACTCATCCCCACCATCGCCTTCGGCGTTCCCGGTTCTGCCGGCATGGCGATCTTGCTCGGGGCCTTCCTCATCCATGGCCTGGTCCCCGGACCCGACATGCTGACGAAGAATCTCGACGTCACCTACGCGATGGTCTGGTCAGTGGCGCTCGCCAACGTGCTTGGCGCGGGTCTCTGCTACTTGTTCAGTGCGCAGTTCGCGCGTCTGGCAACCCTTCGCTACACGCTCATCCTGCCAGCAACGCTGTCGATCATCTACATCGGCGCATTCCAGGGTTCGCGCAACTGGGGTGACCTCTACACGCTTCTCGCCTTCGGTCTCCTGGGCTGGGCGATGAAGATGCTGAAGTGGCCGCGCCCGCCGCTGCTCTTGGGCTGCGTGCTCGGTGAAGTGGTGGAACGCTATCTGTTCATCTCGATCCAGCGCTATGGCATTGAATGGTTCTCGCGTCCTCTCGTGATGATCATCTTTGCTTTCGCCTTCTTTGGTCTGTTGCGCCCGCTTCTGCAGGACATCAAGATCCATGGTGGCTTGCGCAACATGCTGACGGGCTTCCATCTGAAGCCCAACTGGAAGGCTGACCAGCTCTTCTATGTCTTCCTGTTTGCGGTTCTCGGTTACATGCTGACCGAAGCTTCGACCTGGAACATGCATGCCAAGATCGTCCCGATGATCGTTGGTTCGGTGGCTGGTGTTGTTCTGGCGATCTCGCTGTTCAACTATCTCTTCCGCAAGCCGGAAGCGGCAGGTGACGTCGGGATGGCTGGCAAGGTGACAGGAGAAATCGAGCAGAAGATCCACATGGATCTCGAAGCCACAACGGACCACCTCGACACGTGGACCATCATGCGGCGCGCGGCCATGTTCTTTGGCTGGCTCGTGGCCTTCATGGGCTCGATGGCAACCATTGGTCTGATCCCGACGGTGCCGATCTTCGTGGTGGCCTTCATGCGCCTCGAAGAAACCAAGGAACGCTGGTCTTTGGTTATCCCGCAGGCAGTGCTGCTGACGATCTTCGTCTATGTGCTGTTCGATCAGCTGCTGACCATTCCGTGGCCGCAGACCTTGATCGGCGGATGGTTCCCGGCGCTGAAGGGTGTCATCCCCTCGGTCTAAGATCCACGACAAAGAAAACAGAATGGCCGGGCTTTTTGCCCGGCCATTTTTTATGTCTCAGCCAATCTCAAGATCAACGACCAGCGGTAGATGATCCGACGCCACGCGTGTGGTCGTGTCGCGGATCACCTCGACACGTTTCACCGTGATGGGTCCGCGCGTAAACATATGATCGATGCGAAAAACCGGAAATCCTGAGGGAAAGGTTGGCTGGGTGCGCCCCATGCCCGGTGCGCGCTGGGCATCTTGCAAATGTTTGATCAGACTTTGATAAACACGCGAACGCGGCACCAGATTGAAATCACCCAACAGCACTGTTGGTCCAGCGCATGCCTCCGACCCGAGCCAGTCTGGTCCCATCAAACACTCGGTTTGAAAGCGGCGCTCGCGCGCAATGAGTGACAAATGCGTGTTGATGATATTCAGCGACACGCCATCAAGATCAATCTGTGCCCAGAGCGCGCCACGCGGTTCAATGTTGCGCAAGCCAGGACTGCCTGGCAAACGCCCTGCATGGATCAAACACGATGGCAATTCGGTGAGAATGGCATCGCCATATTGTTCTTCGAGCACGCGCAGATTGTTGTGAAAATGCGCCGTCATCCCGAGAGAGCGCGCAATCTCTTCCGCCTGATCAACATGTCCTGTGCGCTTGCGCAGCACATCGACTTCTTGCAAAGCGACAATATCGGGCTTGGCTGCGGCAATCACATCCGCAATCCGGCGCGTCGAAATGCGCCCATCCGTGCCAAGGCAGCGATGCACATTCCATGTGAGCAAGCGAAGGGTGCGCACAGCGTTTCGTTCCAACCGCGACGTGAGCAGCATTCCGCTCTTGTGTGACCGCCCGCAAGGCCAAAGGCCTCAATTCACAAAAAACCCTGCACGGGGGCGCAAAGAAAAAGGGCGCCGCCCGTAAAGGCAGCGCCCTTCAAAACTTGAAAAGCCGGAGGCTTAGATGTTCTTCAGGTGCTGAGCGAGATACTTGTTCATTTCGAACATGGTGACCTGCTTGCGGCCGAACACGGCTTCGAGCTTGGCATCAGCCAGGATCTCGCGCTTGTTGGCGGGGTTCTGGAGCGAATTGCCCTTGATGTATTCCCATACCTTGCTGACGACTTCTGAGCGCGGCAACGGATCGTTGCCAACAATGGCCGCGAGTTCCTTCGAGGGCTGCAGGGGCTTCATGAAGGCGCCGCCGGCTTTGCCTTCGCTGGGGGTCTTGGCCATGAGGAGTTCTCCGTCAATCAAATGGGTTTGGCATGCCGCCGACCCGAGACACGGGGCGAGCGAAGCTTGATCCGCATCTGCACCTTTTCCGGAGCTGATGCAACGCACAACCGCGGTAAGGGCCAATCGGCGGGGGAGAACTGGCCTTGCCGCTCCCGATCTGCCCAAAACCGGTCGATTTTGCCTTATTTGGCGAGCTCGACCACTTCCTTGGGAGCGCTCACAACCTTGGCCGTGATCCGCGCCAGCTCCTGATGGCTCATAGGCTCAATGGTCAGGTTGAGGCGCTTGGCGTCGGCCAGAAAGGCCTCATCCTTCATCGTTTTCTCGAATGCCTCGCGCATCATGGCGAGGCGATCAGCAGGCACGCCCGGGGGCATGAAGACGCTGCGACCAAAATCAGATTCGGCGGACAGGAATTCCGCCACCTGACGATGCACCGGATCTTTCATCAGCTCGGCCAAAGTGGGGACATTGGGCGCACTGGGCTCACGCGTAATGGAGGCAAAGACAACCGGCTTGATGCGGCCATCGGCAATGGCATCCGGCATGGCGAGCTGAACACTCACCCAGGACGCACCACGCCCCTCGATCTCGCCACGCTGCATGGCAAGATTCAAATCAGCTGCGCCTTTATAACCCGTGACGATCTTATATTTGGTGCCAACAAATTTATTGAGCAGGTTTGGCACGATATAAGTCGGTGAACTGGGGCCGGTCGCGCCAATGATGACTTCTGTTGTTTTGGCATCTTCGATGGTCTGGCCCTTGGCTGTGTGCCAGATCGACAGCATGTTGCGCACAGGCGCCATATTGCCAAGCCACAACCATTCGCGCGCATCATATTTCGCAAATTGCGGTTGCAGAACCTGGTTGATCACAACGGTCTGCTGCGTCATCGCAATCGTCGTGCCGTCGGTCGGCATATTGGCGCGCACGGAATTGGCGAGGTTCAGGCCACCTGATTCACCACCCGTATATTTGATGATGAATTTCGGCTTTTCGGGAATGTATTTGGGCATGTGCTCTGCCAGCACCTGTGCATAGGGGCCAAACGAACCGCCCGGATCAGAGCCAACCAGAAAGGTGATGTTCTTGCCGCGATAAAAATCCGACAAAGCATCAGCTTTGACCGGCGATGATACGGCGGCGATGACCATTGCACTGAGAAGACCCGTCCAGATTTTCATTCTGTTTCTCCCGATATTTTGAGCGCATCTCAAGCGCTTTTTGGAACATCGACGCCATGCAGCTGGGCCAGCACAGTCAATTCAGCCCAGACCTTTGCATTTATGTGAAGTCCCTGTGTCTCAGCCCTTTTTGCAGCACGCGCGCTCCGCTCGCCAGGCAATCTCAATTCTTCAACACCATCCACGCGCGGCAAAGTTTTGATGACGCTGGTGAGCATCTCCATATCGGCTGCAAAATCGGATGCAGCGCGCAAATGCGATACATCGATGACAATCATCGTCGCACTTTGTCCGTGACCTTTCTTGCCCTTCTGCAACATTGGCGCAAGCAGGGGTGCGCTCGCCAAGAGGCTCGTCAATATTTCTGTCATCAGAGCAAGACCAGAGCCTTTCGGTCCAGCTATCGGCAACAGAACCTCGGCTTGTGAGGCTTCGCGGGCGGGTTTGCCTTGAGCATCCAGCGCCCAACCCTCAGGCAATAGTTCATTGTCGCGCCGTGCCTGTTTCAGGCGACCATTCGACACCAAACTTGATGCCATATCGAGCAGCACAACACCTTCCGGACCACCGGGTGCTGCAATGGCAAGCGGAGCCGTGGACAGGCTGGCGATGCGTGCGCCCTCATAGGCCATCAAGGGCGGTCCGGCCGCAAAAGCAATCGCCACAAATCCATTGCGCGCAGCATGCTCGACATAATGGCCAATGGCACCAGCATGCGTGGCACCACCCATGACGCCCAAACCCACACCAAATTGACGCGCACGCGCTTGCGCGGTCTCGACGACCTGCATCATGGCGACCGGTCCGGCTGCGCCCTTCGCTTCAATGGAAAACAAAGCCCCGAAATCAGCGCGCACGTGCGGCACGGCATCTGGCTTCATGGCGCCTTTGTCGATCATGCCAAAATAATGCGAGATGCGGGCAACACCGTGGGTCTCCGCACCGCGCATATCCGCCCAGACAAGCACCTCGGCCACATGCCCAGCATCGCGTGCCGACAGGCCACGCGCCTGAAAGAGACGGGACACGAAATCACGCAATGGCGATACGCCAATGGTCGCAGATTGTACTGCCAAATGGCCTCCCCGCCCCTCGTCCGACACGCAGGGCACGTTGCTGGAATCTTTTGATTTTATCGTCCCGATGGTGCTTTGCGCACCCTATGCGGCACCATACCCAGACTAGCGGCAAATGCCAGCCAACACAGACGAGAGCTTGGCTTTTGTGCATCAGGGTGTTACTGCAGTGCACTATAAACGAAAAATATTATGTTGCATTTGTTTCGTATTGTGATTCGTGATCTGATCGTGGTCAAGACGTCCATGATCTTGCCGGAGGGCTCATCATGTTTTCAGGCGCTTTAGAGAAAGCCTGTTTCGGCCCATCAGAGATTGAAGCCATGCGGCGCGCGCTTGTGCTCGCTGAAAATGCGATCCGCTCTGAAAATCATGGAACAGCCAAGCTGTCCCAGCGCCGCGAGCTCGTCGCGCGTATGATTGTGCAGCTCGCCGCCCGCGGACAACTCGACCCCGTGGTGCTGTGTGCGCTGGCGGTGAAGGCGCGCCGGCAGGCCAATGCAGCAACATTCCGCCCCTATGATCGTCGTCAGCAGGCGAGCCGCCCACATGAACGGCGCGTTCTGGCGTCCCGTAAGTTCGCGTGAAGCCGCTATGCGTCGTCCACGCGCTCTCTTGTCGAATGAAGAACTGGCTGCGTTGATCGCCTCCAGTGCGCAAGTAACAACATTAGCAAAGACCGGCTTGCGCTCCATCGCAGCGCGGCTTCTGAAGCGCCTAGCAGATCGCATCGGCGGACAGAAAATGCCCTAAGGTAAGGCTAGAAACTACCGAACCTGTTGAAAGACTTGCGCTCTTCATAGAAGTCAAACGTCCTTCCGGATAGTTTCCGAAGGACATGAGCGCCTCGCAAAATTCCTCCGTGCCTGATCTTGCCGCAATGGCTGCCTTGCTTGACGCAAGCGGGGATTATCGTGTGTTGCGGCGTCTGCAGCCTGTGCGCCACTATGAAACAGACGACGGAACGCCGCTGAAAAGGGCTGTTTTTCTGGATGTTGAGACAACCGGATTGGACGCCAGCCGACATGAAATCATCGAACTGGCCATGGTGCCTTTCACCTATTCGCAGGATGGTCGCATCTTCACAGTCGGCGAGCCTTTTCACTCATTGCGGGAACCTTCGCATCCGATTCCGCCTGAAATTACAGCCATCACTGGCATTGATGACGCGATGGTTGCCGGCACAAGCATTGATGAGGCGGCGGTCAGCGCCTTTATCGCGGATGCCGATCTGATCGTCGCGCATAATGCGGGCTTTGATCGCCGCTTCATGGAGCTGTTTTGCGCCGAGTTCATCCATAAGCCATGGGCTTGCTCCATGTTGCAGGTGAATTGGCAGGCTGAGGGCTTTGAAACACTCAAGCTCACCTGGCTCGCAGCCACCGCTGGTTTTTTCTACGAGAAACATCGCGCAGTGCATGATTGCCTTGCCGCCATCGAGCTTCTGGCCCGCACACTGCCCAAAAGCGGCCAACGCGCCATGGGACAATTGCTCGAACACGCCCGTGCACCAAGCTGGCGCATCTGGGCCTCGAATGCGCCGTTTGAAATGAAAGATGCCCTCAAGGCACGCGGCTATCGCTGGAATGCGGATGGCGTTGGTGCGATGCGCGCCTGGACCCGGGATGTGCCCGACGCCGCCAAGGATGATGAGCTGCAGTTTCTGCAAGCCGAAATCTACGGTCGGGAGACCGCCATTAATTGCAAAAAGGTCGACGCTTTTGATCGATTTTCTAGCCGCGTCTAAGGACGGATTTGCCTCAAAGCCCTGATTGTGGAAAAGGAACGGCCGGACAAGCCGGAAGCGTCGGCCACTAAGTCTTGAGGGCGTGAGAACATCAATGCGTATGGTCTTGAGATCGAAGATCCACAATGCCACGGTCACCGAGGCCAATCTGGCCTATATTGGCTCGATCACCATTGATGCCGATCTCATCACACGTGTGGGCCTGTGGCCCGGCGAGCGCGTGCTGGTTGTCTCCAACACATCAGGCGCCCGGCTTGAGACCTATGTGATCAAGGGCGAAGCTGGCTCAGGCCAGATCTGCATGAATGGCGCAGCTGCTCATCTGATCAAAGAGGGAGAAGAGATCATCATTATGGGGTTTGAATTGGCCGACAAGCCGATCACGCCGCAGGTGATCCTCGTCGACAAAAAGAATAGATTTCTGGCTGACCTAACGGAAAAGCCCGGCACAACGGTTTGATTTTTTCATTTGAAAAAGCTTGGTGGAGCTGAGCGGGATCGAACCGCTGACCTCGTCATTGCGAACGACGCGCTCTCCCAACTGAGCTACAGCCCCAAGCTGGCGCGTATGTAGCGAGCGCCCTACTCGATGTCAACGCAACGAGACCCTGTGCCGTCCGGCTTGCTCGCGCGGCCTCTGACAGCTAAAGGAAAAGAACGTTTTTGGGAGCTGCCCGATGGATGGCCTGCTGCGCTTTATTTACATGGTGTTGGATTTTTATATTTGGCTGCTGATCGCCACGGCAGTCATGTCATGGCTGTTGGCCTTTGATGTCGTCAATATCCGCAATCGGGCCATCAGAGCGATCTGGGATTCGTTAATGGCTCTGACAGAGCCGGTGCTGATGCCCATTCGCCAGCGTCTTCCACGAACAGGCGGATTGGATCTGGCGCCCATCGTCGTGATCTTTGGGATCTATTTTATCCAGATGGTGATCCTGCCAGCACTCGCACGCGCGTTCTAATGCTTCCCTGGACTGTGCGCCCGGAGGGCCTCGTCATCGAGGTCCGGCTGACACCGCGCGCAGCCATGGACCGCATTGACGGCATCGAGATGCTCTCCGATGGCCGTCCGGTTCTGAAAGCTCGGGTGCGCGCAGTGCCTGAGAAGGGTCTCGCCAATGAGGCCATCCTGAAACTGCTGGCCAAGAAACTGGATCTCCCCACCTCACGCGCCCAATTGCTCGCTGGTGAGACTGCGCGGCGCAAATCCGTCCTGCTAGAGGGCGATGGAGCGATGCTGGCTGCACACCTTGCCGATCTGCTTGCTGCGAAGGACTAGGGTGCGCTGCATCATCATTTCGCATTAGCATGTCGCCGGACACACAGCCGGAGAGCGGATTCATGGCCAGCCCGAAAACCAATGAGGGACATTATTTCGAGGATTTCCGGCTCGGCCAGAATATGCGTCATGCTACGCCACGCACCCTCACCACCGGCGATGTTGCGCTTTATACCGC
This sequence comes from uncultured Hyphomicrobiales bacterium, assembly GCA_903851305.1. GTDB lineage: Bacteria > Pseudomonadota > Alphaproteobacteria > Rhizobiales > Beijerinckiaceae > Terripilifer. The sequence goes on from CAINNX010000079.1 coordinate 35,568, forward strand.
GCTGACGGGCTCGCGATTCGCTTTGCAATCATCTGACGCTTTCGCGCGCGACATTGGTTATCCAAAAAGTCCGATTGATGATGTACTGACCTTCCACATGGTCTTTGGCAAAACCGTCCCCGATGTCTCGCTCAATGCGATTGCTAATCTGGGCTATGCAGATTGTCGATTTCTGGCGCCCGTTTTCCCTGGCGATACAGTTTCATCTTCATCTGAAGTGATCGGGCTTAAGGAAAATTCCAACAAGCAAACGGGCGTTGTCTATGTGCGCTCAAAAGGCGTGAACCAACATGGCACGATTGTGCTTGATTATGTGCGCTGGGTCATGGTGCGAAAACGCGATGTGAATGCACCTGTGCAACAAGAGAGCGTGCCTGATCTGCCCAAAGCAATCACGCCTGCGCAGATCGGCGCAGCTTGCCCGCCCATCGCGCGCGATCAATTCGATTTTGAATTGTCAGGCGCACCCCATCGCTTTTCCGATTATGAAAAGGGTGAGCGTATTGATCATGTCGATGGCGTGACGGTGGAAGAAGCCGAGCATATGGCGGCGACACGTCTCTACCAGAACACAGCGAAAGTGCATTTCAACCAGTTCAGCGAAGGACAGGGCCGCTTTGGCCGACGTCTGATCTATGGCGGCCATGTGATTTCACTGGCGCGCGCGCTGAGTTTCAATGGGCTCGGCAATGCGTTTCATATTGCGGCGATCAATGCAGGTCGCCATGTCGCGCCTTTGTTTGCGGGACTGACTGTCTTCGCCTGGAGCGAAATTCTCGACACGGCTGCATTGCCCGGACGCGATGATGTCGGTGCTTTGCGCATCCGCACCATCGCCACAAAAGACAAGCCCTGCGCGGATTTCCCGTTCAAGGATGGCGATGGGTATGAACCGTCAGTCATTCTTGATCTGGATTACTGGGCGCTGATCCCGCGCTGAGAAGTCACTGCGGGGCGCGCTTCAACAGGAATTCCCACATCAAGCGCGCGCCATCTAGATCATTGTTCTGCGCGCCGACTGGCATGCCGCGAGATGTTGTCAGGCGACGACCTGGTATCGTATGGCCCCCGCCTTCAACTTTCACCATTTCAATAGGAGCCTTGCATCCAAGTCCATGCTGGATGACAACGCGCGAACCATCATCGCGGTCACGATCAAGGACTTTTTCATCGCGTTGGCCATTGCATTGCGCAGCTTTTGCAAAGACAGCAAATGTCGCCTCAGCCGAGAGAACTTCGCGTGGTCCCTCCGGCATGTGAGCGATGCCGCCATTAAAAGGCACCATGGGATCGGCCGTGCCATTCATCAGCATGAAGGCAATCGGTTGTGCGGGGTTACAGCTCGCAGCCCATTCAACAGGCATATTCGCGACAAAAGCACCTGCAGCTGAAAAGAGATCGCTTTGCTCGCAGGCGATTTTCATGGCGAGCATGCCACCACCCGATACACCTGCCACATAAATGCGGCGATGACTGGCAATGCCCTGTTCGATCAAGCGCGTGGCGAGGGCGCGCAAAAAGGCCGCATCATCTGGTGGCGGTTCGCCGGGATTGGAGCGGCCCCAATAGCCATCGACCGCATCAGGATACACAGCGGTTGCGCCAATCTTGCGGGCGATCATATCAACACCCAAGCTGCGGCGGGCGCGCAGTCCAGCACCGCTGCCACCAGCCCCGCCATGCAGAACAATGATCACTGGACGACGACGCTTTTTCAGCCGTTCGAATTCCACCAGGGTCGCCGTACGCTTCACGCCGTCGATGGTCAATGTCACGCGCCCATAGGCGGCCTCCACAGGTCGCGGCGCACCAACAAGGCCAAAGGCCAGAGTGGCGCAGAAAGCGAACAGAACGGCGAAACGAGGAGAATAAGCAAACATGGGGCGATCTTGCAGGAAGTGGGTCAATCCCGCAAGGCTTACAGCATGCAGGCTTTGACCTCGAGGGCTCAGACACGGCAAAATGAACAGCAGAAAACGGGAGAAGGTCATGCAGGGCGCAACAGCAAAGGCAAAGGTCTGGCTCGATATGGATCAAGCCGCGCTCGATGCGGCTTATGATCAAGCTGTCTACGCACCCAACCAAAAGGCAGTTCATGACCGGCGCATGCTGATGTCGTCCATTGCCCTGCAGCGGCTGGGCGGGCCGCAGATCATTTCCTACGGCTCAGGGGCCAATCACACATTCGATCTCTATCACGCCAAGGGTGAGAACCAGCCGCTTGTCATTTATGTCCATGGCGGTGCTTGGAAGAATGGGCGCGCGCGCGATTTCGCCGTGCTGGCCGAAACCTTCGTGCACGCTGGTGCCCATGTTGCCATTCTCGATTTCGATCTCGTGCAAGATTGCAATGGCGATCTGCGCCCGATGGTCGAGCAAGTGCGGCGTGCGACTGCCAAGATCTGTGCTGAAGCCAAAACATTCGGCGCTGATCCGGCGCGCATACATATTGTGGGACATTCCTCAGGCGCACATATGGGGGGCTGTATTCTCACCACCGACTGGGTGAAAGACTTCGGCCTATCGCAACATATTTTGCGCGGCGGTGTTCTCTTATCAGGCATGTATGAGCTGGAGCCGGTGCGCCGCTCCAAGCGCTCCGAATATGTCGCCTTCACCGAGGACACAGTCGAGCGACTGTCTGCGATTCGTCACATCGACAGACTCGCCTGCCCTTTGATTCTGGCCTTTGGCACCCTGGAAACGCCCGAATTCCAAAGACAAACGCGCGAGTTTCATGCCGCCGTCAAAGCAGCCGGCAAGCCAGCCGAGCTTTACATCGGCACGGGCTATAATCATTTCGAGATTTTGGAAACGCTCGCCAATCCATACGGATTGCTGGGCCATCCGGCGCTCAGGCAGATGGGATTGGCGAGCTAATAGGCGTCAGACCTTGGGCGTGATGCCGTTGTCGGCGAAATGGGACGCCAATTCGCCAGCCTGGAACATTTCGCGCACGATGTCGCAACCGCCGACGAATTCGCCCTTCACATAGAGCTGCGGGATTGTCGGCCAGTTGGCGAAATCCTTGATGCCCTGACGAATGCCTTCGTCTTCGAGAACGTTGATGCCTTTGTAGGGCACGCCGAGATGGTCGAGAATCTGCACGACCTGACCGGAGAAACCGCACATCGGAAAATCGGGCGTGCCCTTCATGAACAGCACCACATCATTACCTGTGACTTCCTTTTTGATCTGCTCCTGCACATCGGTCATGGTTTTGCATCCTTTGATGGGGCGGAGGTCAAGGTTCCGCCGGTAACGCCAATATAATGAGCTCGCGGGACGCGCGCCAGTGTCAGGCAGGCGAAGATGTGGTCAGCGCGAGAGCGTGGAGCTCGCCGCCCATCCGGCCTTTCAGAGCTGCATAAACCATCTGATGCTGCTGGACACGTGTCTTGCCCTTGAAGGCAGAGGACACGACGGTTGCGGCATAATGATCACCATCGCCCGCCAGATCCGTAATCTGTACAGTCGCGTCAGGGAAAGCCTCTTTGATGAGGGTTTCGATGTCTTTTGCCTGCATCGCCATTTTTAAAAATCCTTATGCCTGTCCAGCCATATAGGCCGGCAGCCAACCTTCATGTGCCGAATTCAACGTGGCAATGGCCACAGGCATTTCACCCGGCAGTTCAAGCGTTTCGTCGCCCGTTGTGCCGATGATGGCCGCCGGCACGCCCTTGGCCTTGGCGTCAGCCAGAATCTTGGAGGCTTCATCCGCGCCAGCACTCAGCAAATAGCGCGCCTGATCTTCGCCAAACAAAATCGCATGCGGCTGTGCGCCCAGATCACAGGTGATCTTCGCACCGATCTTGCCAGCCATAGCCATTTCAGCAACAGCAACAGCCAGACCACCGTCCGAGAGATCATGCACGGAATCAACACGGCGTGCTGTGATCAAAGCGCGCACGAAATCGCCATTGCGGCGCTCTGCGACGAGATCAACCGGCGGCGGCGCGCCTTCTTCACGCCCACACACATCGCGCAGATAAACGGATTGTCCGAGCCAGCCCTTTGTCTCACCAATCAGGATGATCTGCTGTCCGGCTTTCTTGAAGGCAACAGACGCAGACTGCGTGACATCGGCAATTACACCCACGCCACCGATAGAGGGTGTGGGCAGAATGCCGCGTCCCTGTGTTTCATTATAGAGCGACACATTGCCTGACACGATCGGGAAATCGAGTGCCCGCGCGGCGTCACCAATGCCTTCCAAGCAACCAACCAGCTGGCCCATATATTCGGGCTTTTCGGGATTGCCGAAATTGAGATTGTCGGTGAGAGCGAGCGGCAAGGCGCCCGTCGCCGTCAGATTGCGCCAAGCTTCGGCGACAGCCTGCTTGCCGCCTTCCACAGGATCAGCTTCGCAATAGCGCTGCGACACATCTGTCGTCATGGCAAGGCCCTTGGGGCCATCGCCAATGCGCACAACGCCAGCATCGCCCCCTGGCTGCTGCACGCTATTGCCAAGAATGAGATGATCATATTGCTCCCAGACCCAACGCTTTGAGCAGAGGTCTGGTGTGCCGATAAGATGCACGAGCGCATCTGCATTGGATTTCGGCGGCTTCACAGAAGCGCCTTCAATCATGGGCTTTTTGGGAGTCGGCACCCAAGGGCGGTCATAGAGCGGCGCTTCATCGCCCAGTTCCATGATCGGCAGATCAGCTTCGATCTTGCCCTTGTGCTTGATGACGAAACGCTTGGTGTCGGTCGTCTTGCCGATGACGGCAAAGTCGAGACCCCATTTGACGAAAATCGCTTCGGCTTCTTTTTCTTTGCTCGGATCGAGAACCATGAGCATGCGCTCCTGGCTTTCCGACAGCATCATTTCATAAGCGCTCATGCCCTCTTCGCGGCACGGCACATGATCAAGATCAAGCTCAATGCCGAGACCACCTTTGGCGCCCATTTCAACGGCGGAAGAGGTGAGGCCAGCCGCACCCATATCCTGAATGGCAATCACGCAACCCTTGGCCATGATCTCAAGGCAAGCTTCGAGCAACAGCTTTTCGGAGAAGGGATCGCCAACTTGTACCGTCGGACGCTTTTCTTCGGCATCGGCTTCGAAGGACGCTGACGCCATAGTCGCGCCATGAATACCATCGCGGCCTGTCTTGGAACCCAGATAAACAATCGGGCGACCGATACCGGTAGCTTTGGCGTAAAAAATCTCATCCGTCTTGGCGAGACCAACGGCCATCGCGTTGACGAGGATGTTGCCATCATAGCGCGTGTGGAAATTTACCGAGCCGCCAACAGTCGGCACGCCGAAAGAATTACCATAGCCACCAATGCCCGCCACGACGCCTGACACAAGATGACGTGTCTTGGGATGATCGGGCGAACCAAAGCGCAGAAGATTAAGGCAAGCGATCGGACGCGCGCCCATGGTGAAGACGTCGCGCAAAATGCCGCCGACACCTGTAGCTGCACCCTGATAAGGCTCGATAAACGACGGGTGGTTGTGGCTTTCCATTTTGAAGACGCAAGCCTGACCATCACCAATATCGATGACGCCGGCATTTTCGCCCGGACCCTGAATAACCCAAGGGGCCTTGGTCGGCAGCTTGCGCAAATGCAGGCGCGAGGATTTGTAGGAACAATGCTCGTTCCACATGGCTGAGAAAATGCCCAGCTCCGTGATCGAAGGCGCGCGGCCGATCAGCTTGAGGATGCGCTCATATTCGTCCGGCTTCAGGCCATGTTCGGCGACAAGCTGGGGCGTGATTTCAATCGACTGGCTCAAGTGATGGCCCTCTGGCAGCAGGCCTCATCGGGCCCGGGGAGCTATGTTTGGCGCCTGTTCAGGCTGCAACGAGACTTTTGAAAAGACCCGCGCCATCGATGCCGCCAACCAGCGGATCAATGAGATTTTCAGGATGCGGCATCATGCCAAGCACATTGCGCTTGTCGGAATAAATGCCGGCAATGTCATTGGTCGAACCATTCGGATTGGCAAAACCGCCGACCACACCCTGCGCATCGCAATAGCGAAACGCCACGCGACCATCACCCTCGAGACGTTTGATGGTTTCTTCATCTGCCTCGTAATTGCCTTCGCCATGGGCGATGGCCACTTTGATGATCTGGTTTTTGCTGTAGGCGCGGGTGAACACCGTATCCGCACGCTCCACGCGCAAATGCTGCATCTTGCAGATGAAGCGCAGATCCTTGTTGCGCATCAAAACGCCGGGCAGCAATCCGCCTTCGCAGAGAATCTGGAAGCCGTTACAAATACCAAGCACGAGACCACCGCGTGCGGCATGTGCACGAACAGCGTCCATGATCGCAGCACGGCCTGCAATGGCGCCGCAGCGCAGATAATCGCCATAGCTGAAGCCGCCGGGCAGCAGCACAAGATCTGTGCCTGCAGGCAGCTCTGTCTCGGCATGCCAGACAATCTGGGGCTTTTTGCCCGTCGCCATTTCAAGCGCACGAACAGCATCGCCTTCGCGATTGGAACCTGGAAAAAGAACAACAACGGCTTTCATGCAACCAAGCCTTGGATCAGACGATCTCGACGCGATAATTTTCAACGACTGTATTGGCGAGCAGTTTCTCGCATGCAGCCTTCAGCAAGACTTCAGCCTGTGCGCGATCTTGCGTCGACAATTCAATGTCGAACACCTTGCCCTGGCGCACGCTATCAACGCCTGCGATGCCGAAAGATTTCAGCGCACCTTCAATGGCTTTGCCTTGCGGATCAAGAACGCCGGTCTTGAGTGTGACGGTGACGCGGGCCTTCATGCTTTTGCCTTCAGATCAGAAAGGATGAAACGAGGCGGGGGCCACAAAGCCCCCGATCCGGTTGTTTGCGCGTGTTTATTGCACGAGCTTGGGGCCACCTGAACGTGGCGGCTCATTTTCCTGCATGATGCCAAGACGGCGCGCGACTTCGCTATAGGCTTCCACAAGACCACCCATATCGCGACGGAACAGATCCTTGTCGAGCTTGTCGTTCGACTTGATGTCCCACAGACGGCACGAGTCAGGCGATATTTCATCGGCCACAACAATGCGCATCATTTCGCCTTCCCAGAGGCGACCACATTCCATCTTGAAATCAACAAGACGAATGCCGACACCCAAGAACAGGCCCGAGAGGAAATCATTGACGCGAATAGCAAGCGCCATGATGTCATCGATTTCCTGCGGGCTGGCCCAACCGAAAGCGGTGATATGTTCTTCCGACACCATCGGATCGTTGAGCGCATCATTCTTGTAATAGAATTCGATGATCGAGCGCGGCAATTGCGTGCCTTCCTCGATCCCGAGACGCTGCGACAAGGAGCCGGCCGCAACATTGCGCACGACAACTTCAAGCGGCACGATTTCGACTTCGCGAATGAGCTGCTCACGCATGTTCAAACGACGAATGAAATGCGTCGGCACGCCGATGTCATTGAGGTTCTGAAAGATGAACTCAGAGATCCGGTTATTCAGGACGCCCTTGCCATCAATGACTTCATGCTTTTTGGCATTGAAGGCTGTGGCATCGTCCTTGAAATGCTGGATGAGCGTTCCAGGCTCAGGTCCTTCATAAAGGACCTTGGCCTTGCCTTCGTAAATGCGACGGCGGCGGTTCATGGGGATCAACCGTGGCTTGAGGAAATTCATTGCGGGCCAGAGCTTGTGATTCCAAATCCTGCCGCGACAGGGGGCAAACTATCCCCTTTGACTGGCAGGCACAATGCAAGGCCCCTGTTCAGCCCCCATTCACGATGACGCGGCTGTGAATAGCGCTGGTCACAGTGATGCCATGCCCTTGATATAGCTCATATGATTGGCCGCCCCGGGACTTTATATGTGACTTAGGCGGCTCTGGTGGCAGCTCGTCTGGAGGATGAAATGACTGATCTCAACAAACGTGGCGATGCTTTTGAGAATAAATTCGCCCAGGACGAGAGCCTGCGCTTCAAGGCCCTAGCGCGCCGCAACAAGCTTTTGGGGCTCTGGGCTGCCGAGAAGCTCGGCCAGAGCGGGGAAGACGCCCAAACCTATGCCCTGAGCGTGGTCAGCACTGATCTGGAGGAGGTCGGAGACGAGGATGTGTTCCGAAAGATCCGCAAGGATTTTGATGGGGCCAAAATCGCCCAATCTGACCATTAAATCCGCCGCACCATGGAAGAATTGCTCGCCAAAGCGATTGAAGAGGTCAAAGCTGGCCGCTGAGAAAGGCTTTCTTTAGGCGAAGCGGCGAGGATGGCCCCATGTCAGCCATCAACCCCGCCTCTACACATGATTCTGAGCGCCAGCTCGCCTTCCCACAGGCGGCCGGCGACCTCAGCCTAGAGGCGCAAGCCTGGATCAGGCATCTGGCTGCCCAGCGGCGGGTCTCTCCCCTCACGGTTGAGGCCTATACCCGTGACCTGACACAGTTTCTGTCGTTTTTGACCGAGCATCTGGGTGAGCGGCCCGGTCTGGCGGCCTTTGCCGAGCTGAAACCTGCTGATTTGCGCGCCTTTATGGCCATGCGCCGCTCCCACAACATCGAAAGCCGTTCCTTGATGCGCGCGTTGGCTGCTTTGCGCTCCTTTGCCCGCCATCTCGAGCGTGAGGGCAAAGGTAAGGCCGCCGCTTTTGTCGCTGTGCGCAGCCCTAAGATCGCCCGCAGCCTGCCCAAGCCCATCCCGGCCCAAGCGGCCATGGATATGATGGATGTCGGCACCCGAGCCGGCGAGGCACGCGAGCCCTGGATTCTTGCCCGCGATGCCGCCGTCATTGGCCTCCTTTATGGGGCGGGCTTGCGTATTTCAGAGGCGCTCGGCATTGCCCGTAAAGACGCCCCGATCGGCAAAAGTGATTCGGTGACCGTGACAGGCAAGGGCAACAAGACGCGCTCCGTGCCGGTGATTCGCCCCGTGCGCGAGGCCATTGAGGCCTATCTCAAAAGCTGCCCCTATACGCTGCCTCCCGAAAAGCCATTGTTTGTGGGCGCCAAGGGAGGGCCACTCTCGCCGCGCATCATCCAACTTGCAGTTGAGCGGATGCGCGGGGCGCTTGGCCTGCCCGACACAGCCACACCGCATGCTTTGCGCCATTCCTTCGCCACGCATCTTTTGAACGGCGGCGGCGATCTGCGCGCCATTCAGGAACTGCTGGGTCACGCTTCGCTGTCTACCACGCAGGTCTATACAGCGGTGGATGGAACACGGCTGATGGAAGCCTGGCGCAACGCGCATCCACGTGCGCGCAGCTAAGACTTTTTCAAAACCACCTGTCATTGCCTGGCGTATCAGGCTCGCTTAAGACAAATATGTTGCCGAACCGGCAGATCAATAACGGGGGGATTCATGTCCGGACATGGTCAAGGTCACGAGGCCGCCAACCACAACAAAGGCGTCGCCCTTCTGATTTCAATTCTGGCACTGATGCTCGCCTTTTCGGAATTGGGCGGCAACAATGCCGAGCGCGAAGCGCAGGCTTATAATCTTGAAGCGTCCAATCTCTGGGCCTTTTTCCAAGCAAAAACCATTCGTCGCACAACATTGCAAGTTGCCGCCGAACAAATCGAGACGCAGCTCTTCTCGGTCACTGATCCAGCTCAACGCGACACCATGCAGAAGCGCATGAATGAGTGGAAACGCACTGCCGACCGTTACGAAAGCGAGCCGGAAACCGGCGAAGGGCGCAAGGAGCTGGCGGCGCGTGCCAAAGTTGCCGAAACACAGCGCAACACAAACAAATGGCGCAATGAAATCTTCGAACTGTCGTCAGCCATTCTACAGATCGCCATCGTGATGAGCTCTGCCATGATCATCACCGGCATTGCAGCGCTTGCGTGGACCGCAGGCGGCATGGGTATTGTGGCAAGCGGCCTGATGGTCATTGCTATGGTGGCGCCGGAACTCATCCGGGTTGTCATTCCATAAAAAAGGCCGGAGAAATCTCCGGCCCTTTATTTTGATCACATATGGATCTGGCGCTTATCGACAGCCATGGCTGCTTCCTTCACGGCCTCGGACACTGTTGGATGCGCATGACAGGTGCGCGCCAGATCTTCGGCTGAGCCACCAAATTCCATCAGCACAGCGCATTCGGCAATCAGCTCACCAGCACCAATGCCGATGATATGCACGCCGAGCACGCGATCGGTCGTAGCATCCGCGAGCACTTTCACGAATCCGTCCGTGTGGCGCATGGCGCGCGCACGACCATTCGCGGTGAAGGGGAACTTGCCAGACTTGTAGGCAATGCCTGCAGCCTTCAATTCCTCTTCCGTCTTGCCGATAGCGGCAATTTCCGGCTGCGTATAAACGACGCCTGGAATGACGTCGTAATTCACATGTCCGTGCTGACCGGCGAGAATTTCAGCAACCGCCACGCCTTCATCTTCAGCCTTGTGGGCGAGCATCGGACCACGCACGACGTCACCAATGGCGTAAATACCAGTGACATTGGTGGCGAAATGATTGTCGATAATCACGCGGCCGCGCTCCATCGCAACACCGGCTGCTTCAAGACCCAGATTATCCGTATAGGGACGACGACCAGTCGCCACCAGCACAACATCAGCTTCGAGCGTGACAGAATCGCCGCCCGCAACCGGCTCAAATGTAACCGCGCCGCCCTTGCCCTTTTTCTCGACCTTGGTGACCTTGGACGAGAGATTGAAGGCAAAGCCCTGCTTTTCAAGAATGCGCTGGAACTGCTTGGCGACTTCATTGTCCATGCCAGGCAGAATGCGATCGAGATATTCAACGACAACAACCTCTGCGCCCAGGCGACGCCAGACGGAGCCCATCTCAAGACCAATCACGCCCGCGCCAATGACGACCATTTTGGCAGGCACTTTGTCGAGCGACAGCGCGCCTGTGGACGAAACGATGATCTTCTCATCAAAGGTCACGTCAACGCCGGGAGGAGTCGCGATGTCGGAGCCCGTCGCGATGACAATGTTCTTGGTCTCAAGCGTCGTGACCTTGCCGTCTTCGCCCGTCACATCAACCTTGCCGGCTGATTTGATCGAGCCGTGACCGGTGAAGGATTCGACCTTGTTCTTCTTGAGCAAGAAGCCGACGCCACTGACGTTGGCATCAACCGTGTCGGTCTTGTGCTTCATCAAAGCTGCGAAATCGAGCTTCGGCTTACCAACGACAATGCCCAGATTGGCAAAGTCATGACCGGCCAGATCGAACATTTCAGACGCGTGCAGCAAAGCCTTTGACGGGATGCAGCCGATGTTAAGGCACGTGCCGCCATGCGTTTTACGCTTTTCAACAACGGCCACTTTCATGCCGAGCTGAGCTGCGCGAATGGCGCAAACATAACCACCAGGGCCAGTTCCGATGACAACGAGATCGTAGGACATTGCAATTCTCCCCAGCGCGCATGCGGGACTGTTTTGGAAAAGGCCCGGGTTTTGCCCGGGCCTGATGACATCAGATCAGAGATCGAGAACGAGACGCGCCGGATCTTCCAGCGCTTCCTTGACGCGCACGAGGAAGGTGACTGCTTCCTTGCCGTCAACGATGCGGTGATCATAGGAGAGCGCGAGATACATCATCGGGCGCACTTCGATCTTGCCATTCACGACCATTGGGCGTTCCTGGATCTTGTGCATGCCCAAAATGCCCGACTGCGGCGCATTGAGGATCGGCGTCGACATCAGCGAGCCGTAAATGCCACCATTGGTGATGGTGAAAGTGCCGCCCTGCATTTCATCAATCTTGAGCTGGCCATCACGCGCACGCTTGCCGAAATCGGCAATCGTCTTTTCGACGCCCGAGATCGAGAGCTGATCCGCATCACGCACCACGGGAACGACGAGACCCTTCTCGGTGCCGACCGCAATGCCGATGTGGTAATAGTTCTTGTAGACGAGATCCGTGCCATCGATCTCGGCGTTGACGGCGGGCAATTCTTTCAGCGCCTGCACGCAGGCCTTCACGAAGAAACCCATGAAGCCAAGCTTGTTGCCGTGCTTCTTCTCGAAAATATCCTTGTAACGGGCACGCAGCGCCATCACTTCGGTCATGTCGACTTCATTGAAGGTCGTCAGCATGGCTGCTGTGTTCTGCGCTTCCTTCAGGCGACGCGCGATGGTCTGGCGCAGCTTGGTCATCTTGACGCGCTCTTCGCGCGTTGCGTCATCAGCACCAGAAGGCGCACGCACAGCCATCGGGGCAGCGGCGGGGGCTGCAGATGCGCCACCCGTGGCAATAGCCGCGAGCACATCGCCCTTCAATACCTGACCACGCTTGCCAGAACCGGCAACGTCATTGGTGTCGATGTTGTTTTCAGCTGCGAGCTTGGCAGCAGACGGTGCAGCTGGCATGGACGAACCAGCAGCGGGAGCCGGAGCCGTCTTGGCCGGTGCCGGCGCGGCAGCGGGAGCAGGCGCTGCAGCGGCAGGCGCGGGAGCCGCACCGGCACCACCAGCTGTGATCTGACCGAGCAGAGCGCCGGGCGCCACTGTCTCGCCATCCTTGGCGGTGATTTCAGCAAGCACGCCAGCCGAGGGCGCGTTGACTTCGAGTGTGACCTTGTCGGTCTCAAGCTCGAGCAAAGGCTCGTCAGCTTTCACAACGTCGCCGGGCTTTTTAAACCAGCGACCAATGGTGGCCTCGGTCACGGATTCGCCGAGGGTAGGAACGCGAATTTCTGCCATGTTGGTCATGCCCGCGCGTCAACGCGGTCCTTCTTTTCAAAGATGAATGGATCAGGCCGCGAAGGCCTCATCGAGAAATGCCTGAAGCTGAGCGAGATGCTTGGACATGAGGCCCGTAGCGGTCGCAGCTGATGCCGGACGCCCGACGTAACGCGCACGCTTGACCTTGGCGCTGGACTGGCCGAGCACCCATTCAAGATAGGGCTCAACGAATGTCCAAGACCCCATGTTCTTCGGCTCTTCCTGACACCACACCACATCGGCTTTCTTGAAGCGCGACATTTCATGGACCAGAGCCTTCAGCGGGAAGGGATAGAGCTGTTCGACACGCAGCAAATAGACATCGTCAATGCCGCGCTTCTCGCGCTCTTCGTAGAGATCGTAATAGACCTTGCCCGTGCACAGGACGACGCGACGGATCTTGTCGTCCTTCACCAGCTTGATCTTCTCGCTCTTCTGCGATTCTGCATCATCCCACAGAAGACGGTGGAAGGATGTGCCCGTCACCATCTCATCCAGGCGCGAGACTGCACGCTTGTGGCGCAACAGAGACTTCGGCGTCATCAGGATGAGGGGCTTACGAATATCGCGCTTCAGCTGACGGCGCAGCGCGTGGAAGTAGTTTGCAGGGGTCGTGCAATTGGCGACCTGCATATTGTCTTCCGCACACATTTGCAGATAGCGCTCAAGGCGCGCTGACGAATGCTCAGGGCCCTGACCTTCATAGCCATGCGGCAGAAGGCAAACGAGACCCGACATGCGCAGCCACTTGCGTTCGCCCGACGAGATGAACTGGTCGAACAGAACCTGCGCACCATTGGCGAAATCGCCAAACTGGGCTTCCCACAGCGTCAATGCGTTGGGCTCGGTGAGCGAATAGCCATATTCGAAACCAAGCACGGCTTCTTCCGAGAGCATCGAATTGATGACCTCGTAGCGGCCCTGACCGTCACGGACATTGTTCAGCGGGACGTAGCGGCCTTCATTTTCCTGATCGATCAGGACGGAATGGCGCTGCGAGAACGTGCCGCGTTCGCAATCCTGACCTGACAAACGCACGCGATGACCTTCATCGACAAGCGTGCCGAAGGCAAGCGCTTCACCCATCGCCCAATCGAGATCCTGTCCGGTTTCGATCATCTTCTGACGACCGTCCATGAAACGCTGGATGGTCTTGTGCAAGTTGAAGTCAGACGGCACCTGACTGATCTTGGTGCCGATTTCCTTCAGCTTCTCAAGCGCCACACCGGTCTGGCCGCGACGTGCATCATCCGTCGAGTCGCCAGCCGGACGCATGCCCGCCCAACGGCCATCAAGCCAGTCAGCCTTGTTGGGCTTATAGCCCTGACCCGCTTCAAACTCGGCATCCAGACGCGTGCGCCAGTCGGCAATCATCTTGTCGACTTCGCCCTGCGTGACCACGCCCTCAGCAATCAGCTTCTCGCTGTAAAGCTCAACTGACGAGCGATGGCTGCGGATCTTCTTATACATCAGCGGCTGGGTGAAGCCCGGCTCGTCGCCCTCGTTATGGCCGTAGCGGCGATAGCAGAACATGTCGATGACGACAGGCTTGTGGAACTTCTGCCGGAATTCAATCGCGATTTTGGCGGCATAGACAACCGCTTCTGGATCATCGCCATTCACATGGAAGATCGGCGCTTCGATCATCTTCGCCACGTCAGACGGATAGGGCGAAGAGCGCGAATAGCGCGGATAGGTCGTGAACCCGATCTGGTTGTTGACGATGAAGTGGATCGAACCGCCCGTGCGGTGACCCTTCAGGCCCGACAGACCAAAACATTCCGCGATCACACCCTGACCAGCAAAGGCCGCGTCGCCATGGATGAGCAGCGGCAGAACTTTGGAACGTTCCGTCACATCGCCCAGCTGATCCTGCTTGGCGCGCACTTTGCCGAGCACAACCGGATCAGCGATTTCAAGATGCGAGGGATTGGCGGTGAGCGAGAGATGGACCTTGTTGCCATCAAACTCACGATCCGATGAGGCACCCAGATGGTACTTCACGTCGCCCGAACCTTCGACTTCGTCGGGCGTGAAAGAGCCGCCCTTGAATTCATGGAAGATCGCGCGCTGCGGCTTGCCCATGACCTGAGCCAGCACATTCAGACGACCACGATGGGCCATGCCGAGCACGATGTCGCGCACGCCAAGAGCGCCGCCGCGCTTGATGATCTGCTCAAGTGCGGGAACCATGGCTTCGCCGCCATCAAGGCCGAAGCGCTTGGTGCCGCGGAAACGCAGGTCGCAGAATTTTTCAAAGCCTTCGGCTTCAACAAGCTTCGACAGGATCGCGCGCTTGCCTTCGCGGGTGAAGGTGATTTCCTTATCCGGCCCTTCAATGCGCTCCTGCATCCAGGCCTTTTCGGCCGGATCAGACATATGCATGAATTCAAAGCCAATCGTGTCGCAATAAGTGCGGCGCAGAATGGCGAGCATTTCAGGAATGGTTGCGTAGTCGAGACCCAGCACATGATCGATGAAGATCTTGCGGTCGTAATCGGCTTCGGTGAAACCATAGCTGGCTGGATGCAGCTCTTCATGATCCTTCTGCGGCTCGAGGCCGAGCGGATCGAGATTGGCATGCAGATGGCCGCGCATACGATAAGCGCGGATCATCATCAAAGCGCGCACAGAATCGCGCGTCGCGCGCAAGACGTCAGCAGGCGAGGCTTCGACGCCCTTGGCCTGTGCGGTCTTTTGAATCTTGTCGCCGATCTTTTTCTCGACCGCGCCCCAATTGCCATCGAGCGCTGAGACGAGTTCGCCATTGGCATGGATCGGCCAATTGGGCTTCTGCCAAGAGGCGCCACGCGCGCTCTTCTCGACGGAAGCGGGATCGTCTTTCAACGCGCCAAAAAACGCCTGCCATTCGGCATCAACGCTGTTGGGGTCTTTTTCAAAACGGGCGTAGAGATCCTCAATATAGGCGGCATTCGCGCCATAGAGGAAAGAAGTCGAAAGCAGAGCGTCGTTGAGTGCCTGACGTGACATTTCACTTCACCTGGGTCAGATGGCGCCGAATCGGCGATTGCATTTCCTGCACCTGTTTCCGCTGACGTGCCGGCGGAATTACGGCGGATTGAAAATGTCCCGCCGCAGATGGGCGGCGGGACAAAATTTGATTAGCCCTTGAGAACCTCAACGAGGGTCTTGCCGAGACGTGCCGGCGAAGGCGACACGCGGATGCCAGCAGCTTCCATCGCCGCGATCTTGTCTTCCGCGCCGCCTTTGCCGCCGGAGATGATCGCGCCCGCATGGCCCATGCGACGACCCGGGGGTGCCGTGCGGCCCGCAATAAAGCCAACCATCGGCTTCTTGCGACCACGCTTGGCTTCATCAATCAGGAATTGTGCGGCTTCTTCTTCAGCCGAACCACCGATCTCACCGATCATCACGATCGATTGCGTCTTGGGATCAGCCAGGAACATCTCGAGCACGTCGATGAACTCGGTGCCCTTCACAGGATCACCACCGATGCCGACTGCCGTTGTCTGGCCGAGGCCTTCAACGGAGGTCTGGAACACGGCTTCATAGGTGAGCGTGCCGGAACGCGACACGACACCAACCGAACCCTGCTTGAAAATATTGCCCGGCATAATGCCGATCTTGCATTCGCCAGCCGTCATCACGCCCGGGCAGTTTGGCCCGATGAGTCGCGACTTGGAGCCGATGAGCGAACGCTTCACGCGGATCATGTCAGCAACCGGAATACCTTCCGTGATGCAAACGATCAGCGGAATTTCAGCCTGGATGGCTTCGCAAATCGCGTCAGCTGCACCCGGCGGCGGCACGTAGATCACGGATGCATCAGCACCCGTTGCTTCGCGCGCTTCGCCGACTGTGTCGAACACGGGCAGACCCAGATGAACCGAGCCGCCTTTGCCCGGCGACGTGCCGCCGACCATTTTCGTTCCGTAAGCAATCGCTTGCTCGGAGTGGAACGTGCCATTCTTGCCAGTGAAACCCTGGCAGATGACTTTGGTGTTACGATCAATAAGGACGGACATTACTTGACCTCCCGAACGGCCTTCACGATTTTCTGGGCAGCATCGTCCAGATCATCGGCAGGAATGACATTGAGGCCGGAGCCGGAGATGATTTTCTTGCCGAGTTCGACATTCGTGCCTTCAAGGCGAACGACGAGCGGCACTTTCAAACCAACTTCCTTGACCGCCGCGATCACGCCTTCAGCAATGACATCGCACTTCATGATGCCGCCGAAGATGTTGACGAGGATGCCCTTCACGTTCGGATCAGCGGTGATGATCTTGAAGGCCGCAGTGACCTTCTCCTTCGTGGCGCCGCCGCCTACGTCAAGGAAGTTGGCCGGGAATTCACCATAGAGCTTGATGATGTCCATCGTTGCCATGGCAAGACCAGCGCCGTTGACCATGCAGCCAATCGTGCCATCGAGCGCGATATAGGCAAGATCGTGCTTGGACGCTTCGATTTCCTTGGCGTCTTCTTCCGTCTCATCGCGCAGAGCGAAAATGTCGGGATGACGATATAGCGCGTTCGAATCGAAGGAGACCTTCGCGTCGAGGCACTTCAAGTTCTGATCGGTCGTGATGATCAGCGGGTTGATCTCGAGCATTTCCATGTCGGTCTCAACAAAGGCCTTGTAGAGCTTGGCCACGAGCGAGCCAGCCTGCTTGGCCAGATCACCCGAGAGACCCAGCGCCTTGGCGACTGTGCGGCCATGATGCGGCATGATGCCGGTCGCAGGATCAACCGAGAAGGTGATGATCTTCTCGGGTGTGTTGTGCGCGACTTCTTCAATGTCCATGCCGCCTTCGGTGGACACGACGAATGACACGCGCGACGTTGCGCGATCAACCAGCGCCGAGAGGTAGAATTCCTTCTCGATGTCGGAGCCGTCTTCGATATAGAGGCGGTTGACCTGCTTGCCAGCCGGACCCGTCTGGATCGTGACCAGCGTCTTGCCGAGCATCTGATTGACGAAGGTCTTTACTTCTTCAACCGATTTGGCGAGGCGGACACCGCCCTTTTCGCCAGCTTCGGGCTCTTTGAATTTGCCCTTGCCGCGACCACCTGCGTGGATCTGCGACTTGACGACCCACAGCGGGCCACCGAGTTCCTTGGCAGCAGCTTCGGCTTCATTGGCATTCAATACGGCAACGCCGCGCGACACCGGAACGCCGAAGGTCTTCAGAATGGCCTTGGCCTGATATTCATGAATGTTCATCGGAAGGGCTCATATCCTTCGAGAGACATGGCGTCGGCGGTTTGCACCGCCGACGGGCGAAGTGGTCGTTCTCGCTTATTTGGCGAAAGCGGGATTGATGGTCTTGCACGCATCGACGAGGCCCTTCACGGCTTCGACGGAGGTGGCAAACATCTTCTTTTCGTCATCGTTGAATTCGATTTCGACGATCTTTTCAACGCCATTGGCACCGATCAGAACCGGCACGCCGACATACATGTCTTTCACGCCATACTGACCGTTGAGATAGGCGGCGCAGGGAAGAATGCGCTTCATATCCTTGAGGTAAGATTCAGCCATGGAGATAGCTGAGGCAGCGGGTGCGTAGAAAGCCGAGCCAGTCTTCAGCAAAGCGACGATTTCGCCACCGCCGCCGCGCGTGCGCTTGACGATCGAGTCGAGCTTTTCTTGGCTGAGCCAGCCCATCTTGACGAGTTCTGGCAGCGGCACGCCACCAACGGTCGAATGACGGATCAGCGGGACCATGTCATCGCCATGACCGCCGAGCGTCATCGCATGCACGTCCTTGACCGACACGCCGAGTTCTTCAGCGAGGAAGAAGCGGAAGCGGGCCGAGTCGAGCACGCCAGCCATGCCGACAACCTTGTTGGCCGGAAGACCTGAGGCCTTCTGCAGAGCCCAAACCATCGCATCGAGCGGGTTGGTGATGCAGATCACGAAAGCATTCGGGGCATGCTGCTTGATGCCAGCGCCAACCGATTCCATCACCTTCAGATTGATGCCGAGCAGATCGTCGCGGCTCATGCCGGGCTTGCGCGGCACGCCAGCGGTGACGATGACAACATCGGCGCCTGCAATATCCTTATAGTCATTAGCGCCGGTCAGCTTGGCGTCAAAACCATCGACCGGGGCCGATTCAGCGAGGTCAAGAGACTTGCCCTGCGGCGTGCCTTCGGCAATGTCGAAGAGGACAATATCGCCGAGCTCCTTGAGAGCAGCGAGATGAGCGAGGGTGCCGCCGATCTGGCCAGCTCCGATCAATGCAATCTTTTTACGCGCCATGGTTGCGTCCTTGTCAGGGTTGCCAAGCGTGGCCGAGCGGGCCCGCTGTTCGAGAACCGGCGCCTCCTTTGACTCGGGCTCGTGACTCTTGCAAGACAGTCGGAAGGCTAAGATACGGGCATTGCTGGCAAGGGTGTTGGCCAGGCCCTTTCCTTTAAGGACATTAAAATCTTTTAAAACAATCAGTTAATGAGTTTTTTGCAAAGCTGCCGTTGCGGCCCCGGGGGCTGCTAAAAAGATATAACAAATAACAAAAAATGTTATTTGTTATCAATAACAGTCAGATTTTACCGCTCGCCAGAATACGCAGGGATAGCCTCACGCAACGGTCGCAGCGGGCGTCCATCTGGGTGCGCGGCACGTCTTTGTCGAGCCGGATCGAGACCGGACTCATGAACCGGTAGACCGCATCAAAAACGAGCGCCAAAGCGCGGCGTTGGTCAGAAATGTCGAACATGCCCCCACCCGTGCCCTCATCCAGCACGCGCTGGATTTCGGCCTGCAGCCGCGTGCGATGCCTGCGCCCAACTGCGCGGCCCTCTTCCATCGATTGGCAAAACAGATCGAAAATCTTCGGATCAGCCTCAAGCTTGTCGCGGTAGGAGCGGTGAACCGAGACGATGATGCGCTCAAGCTTGTCGAAAGCGGGATCGGGTGACTCAGCAATCATGCGACACGCCGCCTCAACCGGCTTCAGCCATTGCTCAGTCACTGCATCGAAGAGCGCTTCTTTGGACGGGAAGTAGCGATAGACATTGCCATGGGTCATACCCGCATCTTGCGCGACGGCCACAATGCGCAACCGCGATGCACCGAAACGACGCACGTGCTCAGCCGCAAGATCGAGGATGCGCACATCCTGCGATTCGGGCAGAGGCTTCTGGCTGATCGGCGCCGGCATTGTTTCTTTCACGTCTCGACGAGACCGCTCGTATTGCCAGAAGCTTCCGATGTTGAGGCCCCATGTGGCAAGGCCAAATATTCGGTGGAGCGCATTTCAATGAGACGCGAAGCGGTGCGCTCGAACTGGAAGGCCTCATGCCCTTTCTTGCCCAGATAAAGCGCCGTCGGCTCAGCGGCAGCTGATGCGACAAGTTTCACATGCTTGTCGTAGAGCGCATCAATCAGATTGATAAAGCGCTTGGCCTCATTTCGGTTCGACTCATCCATCACTGGGATATCGTCGATGATGAGCGTGTGAAACTCACGCGCGATTTCCAGATAGTCCGTCGCGCCCAAAGGCAACTCACAAAGATCGGCAAAGCAGAAACGGGCAATGCCAGAGGCGCGTTCTGGCACATTGACCTTGCGTCCCAATACTTCAACCACGCCTGGGCGACCGCGCTCAACACCTGTCAGTGTCTTGAACGCACGGTCCAATGCGCGCTTGGCCTGTGCATCATTGGGCACATGATAAACGGGCTCATGCGACAGTTTCTCAAGCCGGAAGTCCGTGCGTGATACAAGCTCGATGACATCCATCCGCTCTTCCAGCAGATGGATGAAGGGGACGAAGAGCGCGCGATTGAGGCCGTTCTCATAAAGCCGATCTGGCACGACATTGGATGTCGCCACCACCACAACACCCAATTCGAACAGAACCGTGAATAGGCGGCCCAAAATCATCGCATCAGCAATATCGGTGACGGCAAATTCATCAAAACACAGCAGCGCAGATTTTTTGGCAAGATCGCGGGCCACCGGCGCGATGGGGTCTTCACCCTTCACTTTGCCGGCTTTCAAATTCTGCCGGTATGCGTGAATGCGCGCATGCACGTCGGCCATGAAGCCGTGGAAATGAATGCGTCGCTTGCGCGACAGCGGGACCGGCACAGCGTCGAAGAAGAGATCCATGATCATCGTCTTGCCGCGCCCGACTTGGCCCCAAATGTAGAGACCTTTTATCGGCGGGGCTTTCTTGCCGCCGAACATCCGCTTCAGCGCGCCCTCTTTTCCCGGCAGTTTATAATCATGCAGGCGATTGGCGAGCGAGGCCAGCTGTTCCAATGCCTCTTCCTGCGCCTCATCGCGCTCCAGCGAGCCCGATGCAACGAGATCATAATAGAGGTCAAGGACGGAGGGTGCGGACAAGAGCAATGTTCCCGTTGGATCAGCTCAAAAAAAGAGCCGGCAGTTTTTAAAGCTGCCGGCTCTTTTGCATTTCATTCACATGCAATCAGCTCTGGCGAGAAATCATCATGTTCTTGATTTCAGCAATTGCCTTGGCGGGGTTGAGACCCTTCGGGCATGCCTTGGCGCAATTCATGATCGTGTGGCAGCGATAAAGACGGAAGGGATCTTCCAGATTATCGAGACGCGCACCGGTCGCTTCATCGCGCGAGTCGATCAGCCAACGATAGGCTTGCAGCAGAGCGGCGGGGCCAAGATAGCGGTCGCCGTTCCACCAATAGCTCGGGCACGAGGTCGAGCAGCAAGCGCACAAAATGCACTCGTAAAGACCATCGAGCTTATAGCGATCTTCTGGTGACTGCTTCCATTCGGCTTCAGGCTGGGGCGTATCCGTCTGCAGCCAGGGCTCAATCGATGCGTGCTGCGCATAGAAGCGCGTCAGATCGGGCACGAGATCCTTCACCACCGGCATATGCGGCAGCGGATAAATCTTCACCGCACCAGAAATGTCTTTCAGGTCTTTCGTGCAGGCCAGCGTGTTCGTGCCATCGATATTCATCGCGCAAGAACCGCAAATGCCTTCGCGACACGAGCGACGGAAGGTCAGCGTCGGATCAATCTTGTTCTTGATGTAGAGGACCGCGTCCAGAACCATCGGGCCGCAATCATCCATATCGACATAATAGGTGTCGATGCGCGGATTGGCATCATCGTCAGGATTCCAACGATAGATGCGGAATTCACGCAAATTGGTCGCGCCCTGGGGCTTAGGCCAAGTCTTGCCGACAGTCGGCTGTGAATTCTTCGGAAGAGCCAGTTCAACCATTGATTCTCTCTCGGTGGCTTTGAAGACGCGCTTAGTAAACGCGAGCCTTCGGCTCAATGTAGGGAACCTCGTTGCTCATCGTATAGGTGTGCACGGGGCGATAATCGATGTCGACCGTCTTCTTCTCGTTGTCGAGGAAGGAGAGCGTGTGCTTCATCCAGGTCTTGTCATCACGGTTCGGGAAATCCTCACGCGCATGTGCGCCGCGGCTTTCCTGGCGATTCAGCGCCGAGTCCATGGTGACAACTGCCTGCACGAGCAGATTGTCGAATTCGAGTGTTTCAAGAAGGTCGGAGTTCCACACCAGCGAACGATCGGTGATGCCGATATCCGGCAAGCCGCTCCACACGTCGTGGATGAGCTTTGAACCTTCTTCGAGAATTTCGCCGGTGCGGAACACCGCGCAATTGCTCTGCATCGTGCGCTGCATCTTGTCACGCAGCACAGCGGTCGGCGTGCCGCCCTTGGCGTTGCGATAATGATCGAGGCGCGAGAGCGACAGATCCGCCGAGTCTTTCGGCAGTTCCGGCTGCTTCTCGCCAGCCTTGACGATTTCGGCAGCGCGCAGACCAGCCGCACGACCAAACACAACCAGATCGATCAGCGAGTTCGAGCCCAAACGGTTGGCGCCATGGATCGACACGCAAGCCGCTTCGCCCAGCGCCATCAGGCCCGGCACAACCGTATCCGGATCGCCGTTCTTCATTGTGAGAACTTCGCCGTGATAGTTCGTCGGGATGCCGCCCATGTTGTAGTGGACGGTCGGAATGACCGGGATCGGCTCCTTGGTCACATCGACGCCGGCAAAAATGCGCGCGCTTTCCGAAATGCCCGGGAGACGCTCATGCAACATGGCCGGATCAAGATGATCAAGATGCAGGAAGATGTGGTCGTTGTTCTTGCCAACGCCGCGACCTTCGCGAATTTCAATCGTCATAGCGCGCGAAACAACGTCACGCGAAGCCAGATCCTTGGCGGAGGGTGCATAGCGTTCCATGAAGCGTTCGCCATTGGCATTGGTGACATAGCCACCTTCGCCGCGCGCACCTTCTGTGATCAGGCAGCCTGAGCCGTAAATGCCTGTCGGATGGAATTGGACGAATTCCATATCCTGCAACGGCAGACCCGCACGCAGAACCATGGCATTGCCGTCACCCGTGCAGGTGTGGGCTGATGTCGCCGAGAAATAGGCGCGGCCATAACCACCGGTGGCGAGAATAACCTGCTGGGCGCGGAAACGATGGATCGAACCATCGTCCATCTTCATGCAGACCACACCACGGCAACGACCCTCCTGATCCATGATCAGATCGATCGCAAAATATTCGATGAAGAATTCGGTCTTGTTGGCGAGCGCCTGACCATAGAGCGTATGCAGGATGGCGTGACCGGTGCGGTCAGCCGCCGCACAAGTGCGCAACGCCTGACCTTCACCGTAGTTGGTGGTCATGCCACCGAACGGGCGCTGATAAATCTTGCCTTCTTCTGTGCGCGAGAAAGGCACGCCCCAATGTTCGAGCTCGTAAACAGCGGCAGGTGCGTTACGGCACAGATATTCAATCGCGTCTTGGTCGCCGAGCCAGTCGGAACCTTTCACGGTATCATACATGTGCCAGCGCCAATCGTCCGGACCCATATTGCCGAGCGCCGCGGAAATACCGCCCTGCGCCGCAACCGTGTGCGAACGCGTGGGGAAGACTTTTGAAATGCAAGCGGTGCGCAGACCAGCCTGCGAGCAGCCGACGGTGGCGCGCAAACCAGCGCCGCCAGCGCCAACAACAACCACGTCGAACGTGTGGTCCGTGATCGCGTAAGCGGGACCTGCGTTGCCGTTTGATGATGCCATTTCCATGGACCTTTCGAAGAAAAGCTCGAAGATGTCAGACAAAGCTCAGGCGCAGCACTGCGTAAACGCAGGCTAAGCCAACAGCAAACGAAAAGAAAATATTCAGTGCAAGCGAGAACGTCTTAGTGCCTTCGCTATGCACATAGTCCTCGATGATCGTCTGCATGCCGAGCATCATGTGATAGATGCTCGTCAGAATGAAGAGCAGCATGATGATGGAAGCATGCGGCGCGCCGAGCGCGGCCCGCACTGTGTTGTAATCCTTACCGACGAGCGACAAGACGATCCACACAAAGGCAATCGTCAGCGGCACCAGCGCAAAGGATGTCAGGCGCATATGCCAAGCGTGATGGGTGCCAGCTTTAGCTGAACCCAGGTGACGAACTTGGCGGACCGTGGTGCGCATGGAGTTTGGATTATTGGACATGTTTCCTCTCCCTCAGCGCGCGGCGTAGGCCAGAACCCAGACGAGGATGGTGAGGACCAA
Source organism: uncultured Hyphomicrobiales bacterium (assembly GCA_903851305.1). Lineage (GTDB taxonomy): Bacteria > Pseudomonadota > Alphaproteobacteria > Rhizobiales > Beijerinckiaceae > Terripilifer. The sequence continues at coordinate 59,738 of CAINNX010000079.1, forward strand.
GCCCCCGACCAGCGTCGCCTGCGCGAGATATTCGCGCTGGGGATGTTCCATGCCGCGTCCCGTGTCCTGAATGAAGTGGCGAAGGCCACCCATCAGATGATGAAACAGCGACCAAGTGAAGCCGAGCAGGATGATGCGCCCAAATATAGACGTCAGCAGATCCGACACGGTGGCAAAAGCCCGTGCATCGGTTGCGGCAGCAATCAGCCAAGCGGCCAAAAGCAGCGTGCCTGCATACAGCGCCATGCCGGTGATGCGATGCATGATCGACATCATCATCGTCAGCATAGGACGATAGATCTGCAGATGGGGAGACAAGGGCCGTCTCGCCTCGGGCGAGACAGTGCGGGATTTGGCCTCGGCCATTGATTTGCCCTCTTTTTTAGTTGTCGAACGGTTCACTAATGGAAGAAGCGAAGCCGTGCAACGGTTGATGCGCGTCCTTCGACTAAGTTCAGGGTCCGCGAAGAGCGGCAACAAGTTGCATGGTATCGGGGGAATCCCATGCTGCAGCCCCGGACAGAATACCCAATTCGCATCCCTTGGCGTCGATCAAAATCGTTGTTGGTAGCCCCACAACTTTCCCTGCCCGCTTAAGGACCTGGAACACGTCAGCGGTGGGATCAGCGTAAAAAGTGAGGGATTTCACCCCGATTTCGGTGAGAAAGGCCTGACGGCGCTCCAATCGTGCCGTGTCGATATTCAGCGTGACTACCTCAAAATCGGACCCACCAGCCTTGGCCTGCAAGCGATCAAAGGCCGGCATTTCCTCCCGGCAGGGGACGCACCATGTCGCCCAAAGATTGAGCAAAATGGCTCGACCTTTCATTTCTGACAGCTGGCGTTTCTGGCCGTCTGGCCCCTCGAATGTCAGGTCCAGAGCGGGACGAGGCGTCTTGGCTGGGCTCAGAGCTGCCACCTCGCCCGTAGCACTGGCCGCCACAGCTGCGAGGCGCTCAGCCGAGGCCGCGCAGCTTTTTGCGCCTGAGGCGGCAGTTTCCTTGCCCGGAAGGCCGCTGATCCCGTATAGGACCGCCACGGATAGGGCTATAAAAGCCAGAAGCGCAAAGACCGCCGCCGGAGCCAAACTCCGAACCCGGCTTTTGCGCGGCTCGATGGTCTTTTCAGCGCTGTCAGGACCGGAAGTCATGCGGGCCGTCTTTTCTGTAAGGCGCGCCACAGGGGGCACGAGATGAGCAACAAAATGTGGGGCGGCCGGTTTGCCAGCGGTCCCGACGCGATCATGGAGGAAATAAACGCCTCCATCGGTTTCGACTACAAGTTTGCTTCCCAGGACATCCGCGGCTCACTCGCCCATGTCGCCATGCTGGCTGAGCAAGGCATCATCGAGCGCGAAGCTGCAAGCGCGATCACCAAAGGTTTAGAGCAGGTTCGCAACGAAATCGAGGCGGGTACCTTCACCTTTTCGCGTGCCCTCGAAGACATCCATATGAATATTGAATCGCGCTTGGCCGAAATTGTCGGCCCCGATGCAGGTCGCCTGCACACGGCGCGCTCACGCAATGATCAGGTCGCGCTCGATTTCCGCCTCTGGGTGCGCGACACCATAGACACGCTGGATGAGCAGCTGCGCGAATTGCAAAAAGCGCTCGCAGAACGCGCGCTGGATCATGCGGGCTCGGTCATGCCGGGCTTCACGCATTTGCAATCTGCCCAGCCTGTGACCTTCGGCCATCATCTCATGGCCTATGTTGAAATGCTCGGACGCGATCGCGGCCGTCTGGCGGATGCACGCAAGCGCCTCAACGAATGCCCCTTGGGTTCAGCCGCACTGGCGGGAACATCCTTCCCGATCAATCGCGAAATGACAGCAAAAGCCTTGGGCTTTGATCGGCCAACCGCCAATTCGCTCGACAGCGTGTCGGATCGCGACTTTGTGCTCGAAACTCTCTCTGCTGCAGCCATTTCTGCTGTTCACCTGTCACGCTTTGCAGAAGAAATTGTCCTCTGGTCAACGCCGCAGTTTGGCTTTGCCAATCTGTCGGACAAATTCACCACCGGCTCTTCGATCATGCCGCAGAAGCGCAATCCTGACGCGGCTGAACTGGTGCGTGGAAAATCAGGTCGTGTCATTGGCGCGCTCACAGGCTTGCTCATCGTGATGAAGGGTCTGCCGCTGGCCTATTCAAAGGACATGCAGGAAGACAAGGAAGGCACGTTTGACGCGTTGCAATCTCTGTCGCTTTGCGTCGCTGCCATGACAGGCATGGTGCGCGATCTGGTGCCTGATCTGAAAAAGATGAAATCAGCAGCCGGCAGCGGCTATGCGATTGCCACCGATCTTGCCGATTGGCTGGTGCGTGCGCTCAATATGCCGTTTCGGGATGCCCATCACGTCACGGGCCGCCTTGTCGCCATGGCGGCGGATCGCAAAATTGCACTAGAAAAGCTCTCGCTGGCCGATATGCAATCGGTCGACAAGCGTATCACTGCTGAAGTCCATGATGTGCTGGGCGTCGATAAATCCGTGAAGAGCCGTGTCAGTTATGGCGGCACGGCTCCAGCCAATGTTCGTTCACAGGCGCGCGCCTGGCTGAAGAAAATTGCCCGCGACGAGGTTGCGGGAAAATGACTTTGGTATTCATGGCTGGTGAGTTCCCTCTCGCCAGCTTGAACCGATGCGCTATAGTGGCCCCGATACGAGGAGCTTGAAACCGTGATCTGCGTCACAAAGTCAAATAAAATCAAAGCTATTGGCTTGGTCGTTCTGGCTGGCTTGGCACTGGCAGGTTGCGGCCGACGCGGCGATCTCGAAGCCCCGCAAGGTTCGACGCCGCCAGCCGCCGGCGATGTGGCGCGTGAAACTGGCTCTGGCAGCCCTGTTGATGGAACAACCATCCGGCGCATGAAAGTTGTGCCGCCGCGCGATCCTTTCATTCTCGACAAAATTCTCTAAGGGGCCCATGCGCCATTTTGAATATCGCAACGGCGTGCTGCATGCCGAAAATGTCGACCTGCGCACCATCGCAAAAGAAGTCGGCACGCCTTTCTATTGCTATTCGCGCGCCACGCTGACGCGTCATTATCAGGTCTTTGCCAAGGCTTTTGACGGGCTTGATGCCATGGTCTGCTTTGCAATGAAGGCCAATTCCAACCAAGCTGTGTTGAAGACCTTTGCTGCGCTTGGCGCGGGCATGGATGTGGTCTCGGAAGGCGAGTTACGCCGCGCCATAGCCGCGGGTGTTCCTGGTGAGCGGATCACCTTCTCGGGTGTTGGCAAAACACGTCGCGAGATTGAACTCGCTCTTGATGCCAAAATCTTCTGCTTCAATGTCGAATCTGAACCAGAGCTCGAGGCGATTTCTTCAATTGCCGCCGCGCGCGGCACGCGCGCGCATGTGTCTTTGCGCGTCAACCCGGATGTCGACGCCAAGACGCATGCAAAAATCTCGACCGGCAAATCCGAGAACAAATTCGGCATTCCGATTTCGCGCGCACGCGCTGTTTATGCCCATGCCGCAACACTTTCTGGCATTCAGGTCAGCGGTGTAGATATGCATATCGGCTCGCAGATCACCGACCTGCAGCCCTTTGATGATGCTTTCGCTCTGTTAGCTGATTTCGTGCAGCAGCTGCGCGCGGATGGTCACACCATTGATCATGTCGATCTGGGTGGCGGGCTTGGCATTCCCTATCGCGAGACAGATGATCACTCGCACTATCACCCAGATCGCTATGCCGACATCGTGCGCCGCCATGCAGGCGCGCTGGGCTGCAAACTGGTGTTTGAGCCCGGCCGCCTGCTTGTTGGCAATGCCGGCATTCTTGTGTCGGAAGTCATTTATGTGAAGCAAGGTGATGGCAAGCAATTCGTCATCGTTGATGCGGCGATGAACGATCTCATCCGTCCGACACTTTACGAAGCCCATCACGACATCTTGCCTATCCTTGAAACAAGGCCGAACGCGCCGAAGATCAAAGCCGATATTGTTGGCCCCGTCTGCGAAACTGGCGATTATCTGGCTCAAGCGCGCGACATGGTGGAGCCGCGCCCCGGTGATTTCATTGCCGTTATGTCGGCAGGCGCTTATGGCGCTGTGCAGGCGGGAACATACAATTCGCGTCTGCTTGTTCCCGAAGTCTTGGTTGATGGCGACCATTACGCAGTCATTCGCCCACGGGGCAGCTTTGACGACTTGATCGGGCTCGATCGCATCCCCGACTGGATCGGCTAAATTCTATCCCTTACCTTTGGTAAGTTGATCGCCTGCGCAGTGGAAACCCCGCGCAGGCGTGCTAGCTTTCCTTTCAAGCGGAAAGGGATGCGGGCTTGAACGGGCAGGGCTCAGACACATCAGGAGCAAAGGCAGCGCGCTCAAGCGCACGCCCGCTCGATTCGCTTGCCCGAAAAGCAGCGCTGGTTTTACTCTGGGAGCGCCTGTGGCCTGCACTCGTGCCGCTTTTGGCCCTCACGGCCCTGTTTTTTGCCGTCTCTTGGGCTGGCCTGTGGATTACTGCACCCCTGCCCCTTCATCTTGCAGTGTTAGCGGGCTTTGCAGGGGTCTCACTCTTGCTGCTCTCCCGTCTCGCACGACTGACCTGGCCGTCTCGGCGCGAAAGTCTGGCGCGCCTTGATCGTGATTCAGGTGCGCCCCATCGCCCCGCGACAATGGTGGACGACCAGCTGGCTAATGAGAATGCCGATGCGGCCACACAAGCGCTCTGGCAAATTCATCTGGCACGCGCGCAAAAGCGCATCTCGTCCATACAGATTGCTGCGCCCTCGCCAGGCATGGCCGAGCGTGATCGCTATGCCCTGCGGGCCGCGGCCCTGATCGCGCTGATGGCAACTGCTTTCATCGCTGGGCCTGAAAAAAACCAACGCGTCATGGCGGCCTTTGATTGGCGCAGTGACGCACAGAAAGCACAAACCTTCCGGCTCGATGCCTGGATTGATCCGCCGCCCTATACAGGTCGGCCGCCCATCTTGCTGACGGGCCACGCCGAACAAGGACAAGGCCCGCTCAAAATTCAGGCTCCCGCTAATTCTCATGTCATCATCCGCGCTTCCGGCACTTCGGGTGTGTCGGTCGAAACAGACGGCGGCTTACAAGTCCAAAAACCGGATGACACCAGCACCGTCAAATTGACGGTGCGTGTCGGAGCACCACAAAAAAATACGCCCGCGTCAGAAGATGAACAGCGTTACCTGTTGCGTGCTGATGCCAAGCTTGTCTTGAAACAATATGGCGCCACGCTATCGCAATTTGAAATTGCATCCATTGCTGATCGCTCGCCAACCATCTCTTTGCGTGGTGAGCCCCGTGGTGATCCGCGCGGCACACTCACACTCGGCTATAAAATCGAAGACGATTACGGCGTATTGAGTGCTGAAGCCCAATTTGAAAAACCCGTCGTTCAAGGAAAGCCCGTCACGGTTCGCACACTTGTTGATGCGCCCAAAATGCTGTTGGCGCTTTCTGGAGCGCCCGGCGGCTTGGGTGAAGCAGAAACAACGGGTGATTTATCCGAACATCCTTGGGCGGGTGCGCGGGTCTCGATGAGGCTTGTGGCGCGCGATGAAGGCGGCAATGAAGGTTTCAGCGAAAAAGTTGAAATCACCCTGCCGCAAAAGACTTTTGTGAAACCACTTGCCCGCGCGCTGGTTGAGCAGCGCCGCAACCTGGTTCTCGCGCCAGATGATCGCAAGCGTGTCCTACTGTCGATGGATGCATTGCTATTTTTGCCAGAGCAATTTGATTTACCCAGCAGTATTTATCTGGGTCTGCGCACAATATCGCAGCGGCTCAAATTGGCCCGCAATGATGACGATCTTTTAGGTGTCGCCGATCTCATGTGGGAAATGGCGCTCAAACTCGAAGATGGCGATCTGTCACAAGCAGAGCGTGACTTGCGCGCGGCACAACAAGACTTGCGCGAAGCCTTGGAGCGCGGCGCCGCACCTGAAGAGCTCAAAAAACTGATGGATCAGCTGCGGGCTGCTCTCGATAAATTTTTGCGCGAACTGGCGGAACAAAGCCCGCAAGATCAGCAAAATGCTGGTCGTCAATTGGACACGAACCAGCCAGTTTTGACGATTACACCACGCGACCTGCAAGCCTTTCTGGATCGCATGCAAGAGATGATGCGCAACGGTGAAACGGCTGATGCGCAGCGCATGCTCGATTCACTGCAGCGCATGATGGAAAATCTGCAAACTGCCCAACGCCGCAATCAGCAAAATCAAATGTCGCGCGAGATGAATCGCCAGCTCAACGAGCTCGACAAAATGACGCGCGAGCAACAGCAATTGCGCGATGAAACATTCCGCAATCGTCAGCAACAGGACCAAAGCGAAGGCAATAACAACCAACAGCAGCAGGACTTACAACGCCGCCAAGAGGCTTTACGCGAACGTCTCGAAGAGCTTCAGCGCCGTATGAAACAATTTGGCCAAAAGGGCGAAGAAGGGTTCGACGAAGCTCAACAAGCTATGCGCGATGCTGAAAAAGGGCTTGGGCAAGAGGGCGAACAAGGCCGCGACCAAGCGGTTGATGCGCAAGGGCGCGCGCTGGAGGGATTACGCAAAGGCGCACAATCCATGGCCCAGCAAATGCAGCCCGGCGAAGGGCAAGGCCAGCAAGCGGGCCCCGGCGACACCAGTGGCCATATGCGCGAGGGCCGCGACCAGCCCAATCCTGATCCTCTGGGGCGGGAATCGCGAGATCGCTCCTATAATCCCCAGAGCCGCTATGACCCCCAGGGTGTGCCAGCGGCTGAACGCGCCCAGCGTGTCCTGGAAGAATTGCGCAAACGCTTCAGCGATCCTGCACGCCCACGCGACGAACTCGACTATCTGGAACGGCTTCTGCGTCGCTACTGATCAAATTAAAGGCTCAGGCGGCCTTGCCGGATGGCCCTTCGCGTTCTAGGTCCGTTAGTTCGAACGTGTCGCACAGACCACCAGGTCCTTCATCATGTCCATCACCACATCAAATTACATTGTTCTGGCGGCGACGCTTGCGGTCGCAGTCGTGCTCTTTGGCGGCCTGATCAACATGATGCGCGGTGGCAGCGCCAATCTGTCGCAGACGTTGATGCGCTGGCGCGTGGGTCTGCAATTTGTGGCGATCTTGGTCATTATGGGCGTGCTGTGGCTGCGCAGCTGAGGGGATTAGCATGGTCGTTCTGAACCGCATTTACACCCGCACGGGTGATCAGGGCACAACTGCTCTGGGCACCGGCGAGCGCCGACCAAAATATGACCTGCGCATCGAATCCTATGGCACGGTGGACGAAACCAATGCCGCCATCGGCATGGCTCGTCTGGCAACAGCGGCGACGGACCCCAAGCTCGATGCCATGCTCAGCCGTATCCAGAATGATCTTTTTGATCTGGGTGCCGACCTGTGCACGCCCGAAACCAGCCAAAAGCCCGAATGGGAGCCTTTGCGCATTCTCCAAAGCCAGGTTGACCGGCTGGAGAGTGAAATCGACGCCATGAACGCTGAGCTTGAACCACTGCGCTCTTTCGTCCTGCCCGGCGGCTCACCTGCCGCCGCTGGCCTGCATTTGGCCCGCACCATCAGCAGGCGCGCCGAGCGTCTTATGGTGGAGCTGACAGCCCAGTCAGCAGAGGTGGTCGGTGACCCCGCCCTCAAATATATCAATCGCCTGTCCGATTTCCTGTTCGTGGCCTCGCGCTATGCCAATCGGCAGGCGGGGGGTGATGTTCTCTGGGTGCCGGGTAAAAATCGCTGATCTACGCCTATGTGGCGGTGCAGCAATCAATTGACTCAGCTGATGGCGGGAATTACCAAAAAAGCTCGCTTGAGCGCCGCTATCTTTGGTCGGTAGTTCTGACGCACCTCGCCGTTCCGGCTCAGGGAGCCCCGTCATGAAGATTCTCGTGCCCGTCAAACGGGTGGTCGATTACAACGTCAAAATCCGCGTCAAATCTGACGGGACAGGCGTCGAACTCGCCAATGTGAAAATGTCGATGAACCCTTTCGACGAAATCGCCGTCGAAGAGGCGCTGCGTTTGAAAGAAGCGGGCAAAGCCAGCGAAGTCATTGTCGTCTCGATTGGTCCTGCCCAAGCTGCGGAAACCATTCGCACCGGTTTGGCCATGGGCGCTGACCGCGGCATTCTGGTCAAGACAGACGCGCTTGTTGAGCCGCTCGCCGTAGCCAAAATCCTCAAAGCTGTGACGGCTGCGGAAGCAGCGGGCCTCGTCATCATGGGCAAACAAGCCATTGATGATGATTGCAACCAGACAGGTCAGATGCTCGCCGCTCTTCTGGGCTGGGGCCAAGGCACTTTCGCTTCCAAAGTCGAACTGGCTGATGGCACCGTCGATGTGACACGCGAAGTCGATGGCGGGTTGCAGACCGTGACTTTGCAACTGCCGGCCATCGTGACAACTGATCTGCGTCTCAACGAGCCACGCTATGCTTCGCTCCCCAACATCATGAAAGCGAAGAAAAAACCAATCGATGAAAAAACGCCTGATGACTTTGGCGTCAACATCACGGCACGTCTCAACGTGCTGAAGACATCGGAACCACCGGGCCGCAAAGCTGGGGTGAAAGTCGCCGATGTTGCCGAGCTTGTTTCGAAACTCAAAAATGAAGCGAGAGTGCTGTGATGACGACGCTACTTCTCGCAGACATCACCAAAGGCCAACTGGGCGATGCCACAGCCAAAGCTCTGACAGCTGCACTCGCTCTTGGCGCGCCAGTCCATATTTTGGTTGCTGGCGACAATGTTGAAGCAGCTTCGCAAGCTGCAGCCAAACTCAATGGTATTGAAAAAGTGCTTGTGGCCAAGAGCTCTTCTTACGCGCATGGGCTTGCTGAACCACTCGCAGCTTTGATTGTCTCGCTGGCTGGCAATTACACGGCCCTCGTAGCTTCAGCAACATCGACAGCCAAGAATGTTATGCCACGCGTCGCTGCTCTGCTCGATGTGATGCAGCTGTCAGAAATCACCAAGGTCATTTCATCAGACACGTTTGAACGCCCGATCTATGCTGGCAATGCCATTCAGACCGTTCAATCAACAGATGCCAAGAAAGTCATCACCGTGCGCGCAGCCGCTTTCGCGGCCACAGGTTCTGGCGGCGCGGCGACGATTGAGCAGGCCTCTGCGGCAGCTGACCCTTCCGTCTCTACTTTCAAGGGCGAGGCTTTGCAGGCCTCGGATCGTCCGGAGCTGACATCGGCCAAGATCATCATCTCGGGTGGTCGCGCTATGCAGAATGCGGACAATTTCAAAACCTATATCGAGCCGATTGCTGACAAGCTTGGCGCGGCCATGGGCGCCTCACGCGCCGCCGTTGATGCGGGCTATGCGCCCAATGATTGGCAGGTTGGCCAGACCGGTAAAGTGGTGGCACCCGAGCTCTATATTGCGGTGGGCATTTCCGGCGCGATCCAGCATCTCGCGGGCATGAAAGATTCCAAGGTGATTGTCGCGATCAACAAGGATGAGGATGCGCCGATCTTCCAGGTGGCAGACTATGGCCTTGTGGCAGATCTGTTCGCGGCTCTCCCGTCTCTCGCAGCTGAGCTCGACAAAGGCTAAGACTGGTCTGGACGTGGGGCGTGCTTCGCCTATGATGTTCTGAATATTGTTCTGGGACGGACCAAAATGAGCTTCGAAATTCGTAAAATCGGCATTGTCGGCGCTGGCCAAATGGGCAGCGGCATCGCTCAGGTCTGCGCACAGGCCGGGATGGAAGTGCTGATCAACGATATTTCGGCTGATCGGATCAATGCGGGGCTGGCAACCATCAATGGCAATCTGCAGCGCATGCAGGCCAAAGAGCAAATGAGCGATGCTGACCGCCAAAAGGCCATGGACCTCATTCGTCCCGCCAATGAATACGAAAAATTTGCTGATTGCGACCTCGTTGTTGAGGCGGCCTCGGAAAATGAAGAGGTCAAGCGCAAGATCTTCATGAGCCTGTGCCCGGTGCTGAAGCCCGAAGCCATGCTTGCCTCCAACACATCGTCCATTTCAATCACACGCCTCGCATCCGTTACGGATCGCCCGGAGCGTTTTATCGGCATCCATTTCATGAACCCGGTGGCGCGCATGCAGCTCGTTGAGCTGATTCGCGGTATTGCGACGGAAGACTCGACCTTTGAATCCGCCCGCCGTTTCATAGCCAAGCTTGGCAAGACCTCGACGGTCTCGGAAGATTTCCCGGCCTTCATTGTCAATCGCATCCTGTTGCCGATGATCAATGAGGCGATCTATACGCTTTATGAAGGCGTCGGCTCGGTAGAGGCCATCGATACCGCCATGCGTCTGGGCGCCAATCATCCGATGGGCCCATTGCAACTCGCCGATTTCATCGGTCTCGACACATGTTTGTCGGTCATGCAAGTCCTACATGAAGGATTGGCCGATTCGAAATATCGCCCCTGCCCGCTGCTCGTGAAATATGTCGAGGCAGGCTGGTTGGGCCGCAAATCCCAGCGCGGCTTCTATGATTATCGCAGCGGGACTCCCGTTCCGACCCGCTGATTGCGGTGGACAGGACGCCTGCGACGCTTCGCCTCGCAAAGGCCACCCACTTTAATCGCTTCACAAGAGTGTCATTCCAAGAATAGACTATCCCTGCGTGGATGATTTGGTCGGCGCTGTGCCGGCCTCAACTCAGCGAGGGGTGTCCGGCTTGACGGTTCACTTCCATTCAAATGTTTCGCCGGAATCCTGTCCGGCCTTAGTGCTCAATGCGGATTTTCGTCCGTTGAGCTATTACCCGCTCTCGCTCTGGTCTTGGCAGGACACGATCAAGGCTGTGTTCCTTGAGCGCGTGAACATTGTCTCGCATTATGACAAGATGATTCGAAGCCCCAACTTCGAAATGCGTTTGCCCTCTGTCGTATCTCTCAAAACCTATGTGAAGCCTTCACGCCAGCCTGCCTTCACACGCTTCAATGTGTTTCTACGTGACCGCTTCACCTGCCAATATTGTTTCTCGCATGAAGATCTCACCTTCGACCATGTGATACCGCGCTCGAAGGGTGGTCAGACGACATGGGAAAATGTTGTCGCAGCCTGCTCCCCCTGCAATCTGCGCAAAAGTGATCGTCTTCCAGACGAGGTGCACATGTGGCCGGCACATAAGCCCTATCAACCCTCCGTGAACGATCTGCATCAAAACGGACGGTTGTTCCCGCCAAATTTCCTTCACGACAGCTGGATCGATTATCTCTACTGGGATTCAGTCCTCGAACCGTGATCAAACTATATCTGCTTTGACCCTTGCCGTGGCGACAGGAGCCCATACACTGTGGGCATGTTTTCTCGCCTCATGCTCACCTTCATAGGTCTTGCCTGGGCAAGTGCTGCCGCACTTGTGTTTTTGCCAATTGCCGTAATTTTTGATCCTCTCGTGCAGCAGGTGGCCAGCCAGGTTCCCGCAGACCATTGGCTCGACATTCTCTGGGATATGTTCTCAGACGAAAACCCAGACGATACATTTGCTGCCGTTCTCCAACTCACATGGGCTGTGGGCGTATTGGTGTGCATCTTGCCGGTCACTGTCACCGCGCTGCTTGGAGCAGGTGGGCAAGTGCGGACATTTGCTTTTTATGCAGGCACAACCGGTGTGCTTGCCGCTGCCATTCCATGGATCTTGCGCAGCAGCCGGATGGCTGAGCGTGCGCTCCAGCCCTCTTCAGCCGAAGCTCATCTCACGGTGATTTTGTTTTTGACTGGCGCTTTAGCAGGCAGCGTGTTCTGGCTGATTGCTGCACGCGATGCGGGCCTGAGGCGTCCTGCCAAAGGATGGATGTCCGATCAAAGCAAAGGATAAGTAGCCTCGACAACATAAGGGCCGCCACCAACTGATTCCTTGGCCGAAAACAAGGCGAAACGTTGCGGCGAAAAACTGCGCTTCAAAAATAGTCCGCTTTGTTCCATATAGCGTGCCACCTCCGCTGAACTGGTGCCGCGCAATCGCGCCAATGTGACATGGGGCACATATTTGCGGGTTTCGGGAGGCAGGCCCAAACGCCGCATTAGCCTTTCTTGATCAGCTTGAAAATCTGACAATACAGAACTTGGTCGCACACGCGCAGCGAAAATGCGCGGTTTATCACCGCCAAAACTCGTCAAACCATCGAGTGTGATGTCAATCGGCGCGCTGTGCATTTCACTAAGCAGATCATCAATGTCGCGCGCCATGACATGATCCACATCGCCTATAAAACGTAACGTGACGTGATAATCTGCAGGATCAATCCAACGGGCACCATTCAAGCCGCCGCTCTTCAAGGATAATTCGAAGCCGAGTGTTGCGGGAATTTCAAATCCCGTGAACAGACGCGGCATATCGTCTCCTGCGTGGTTTCACGTGTTCATAATCCAGACAGGAAAATTTTCACTGTCGGTAAAATGGCTTGCACGATGGCCTCCACGCCCTTGCGATTAGGGTGCATGCCGTCGTCCAGATTGAGCGTGCGGTCACCTGTCACGCCAGCAAGGAAAAATGGATAGAGCGGAATGTTATGCTTCTTGGCGAGCTCGGGATAAATGGCGTTGAAGCGGTCACCATAATCCTTGCCGAGTGAAGGCGATGCCAACATGCCGGCCAAGAGTACGCGCACACCGCGTGCCTTCAGGCGTGAGATGATTGTATCAAGAGCCTCACGCGTGCGGGCTGGATCGATGCCACGCAGCATGTCATTGGCACCCAACTCCAGCAGAACGGCTTGCGTGCCATCGGGCACCGCCCAGTCGAGACGCTCGAGCCCGCCACGTGATGTATCGCCTGAGACCCCCGCATTGGCGACATCGACTGAAAGCCCCTGTGCTCTCAACGCGCGCTCCAGCACGGTTGGAAATGCGGCATCCTGCGGCAGCAGATAGCCCGCTGAAAGACTATCCCCCAAAACAACCATCTGGATCGGCGAGCCCGCGACCGCGGGTGTGATAGAAGCAAAGACAGCGAGGAGCGCGAAAAGAAGCCGCAGGCGCTTTGTGATCGCGGGGAACTGACTTATCGCCCATAAGCCCCCATATTGGAGGACACAGGCGCGCAGGCGCTGAATTCGACAGATCAGAAGGTTCATTGGAATGCCGGTACCCGCCATTGCCTTAAGGGATGTTCATCTAAGTCTGGGGCGCGGGGCCGCCCGTGTCCACATCTTGAAAGGTATTTCACTCGATATTGGCAAGGGCGAGGCGGTCGGCCTGGTTGGCCCCTCGGGCTCCGGTAAGTCGACCCTGCTGATGACCATGGCCGGACTTGAGCGGCCTGATTCGGGCTCCGTGCTTGTGGATGGGCAGGATCTGGCCCCGTTGGACGAGGATGCTTTGGCGCGTTTTCGCGGGGCGCGCATCGGCATTGTCTTCCAGTCATTTCATCTCATTCCGACCATGACGGCTTTGGAAAATGTCGCAATCCCGCTGGAATTGTCTGGTGCCGACGATCCATTTGGCCGCGCGCGTGCCGAACTCAAACTCGTGGGCCTTGCTGATCGCTGCGATCATTATCCAGCTCAGCTCTCCGGCGGCGAGCAGCAGCGCGTCGCGCTAGCGCGTGCTGTGGCAACAGACCCCGCCATTCTGGTGGCTGATGAGCCAACCGGAAATCTTGATGAAAGCACAGGCCAAAGCATTATTGATCTGATGTTCAAACTGAAGCGCGAACGCGGCTCTACTTTGGTGCTGGTCACGCATGATGCCGGCCTTGCGGCACTTTGTGATCGTCAGGTGCGGCTGCGCTCTGGTGTAATTGATAACCCGCATGCGCTGGAGCCTGCCCAATGACGGCTCTTGGTGCTGCGAGCCGCATGCCCTTGCTGCTGCGCTTAGCTTGGCGTGATCTGCGAGGCGGCTTGCAAGGATTTCGTATTTTCCTCGCCTGCATTGCGCTGGGTGTTGCTGCTATCACTGGTGTTGGTTCTGTCTCTGATGGTCTGTCAGACGGGTTGGCGCGCGAAAGCCGCACCATCCTTGGCGGTGACGTCTCTTTCTCACTGATCCATCGACAATTGTCGCCTGAAGAGCGCGCCTTTCTCGAGCGGGCGGGCCGTGTCTCAACAACCGGCAATCTACGCGCCATGGCACGGCGTGAGGATGGCCGCACATCACTCGTTGAAGCCAAAGCCATCGACAGAACCTATCCATCCATCGGGACGCTGGTGATTGAACCTGCGACGCCAATCGATGATGCACTCGCCAAACAAAACGATGCTTATGGACTGATTGCTGACCCCGCGCTTGCTACAATACTCGATATCAAACTTGGTGACCGGCTGCTCATCGGCGAACAGGCTTTTGAATTGCGCGCGCTCTTGCGTTCAGAGCCTGACAAACTTGCAGGTGGTATCGGTTTTGGTCCGCGCGTCATCTTTTCCCAAGACGCTTTGCAGGCCAGTGGTCTCATTCAACCAGGATCATTGGTGCGGTGGACCAATCGTGTGCTGCTGAGATCTCCGCGCCCCGACAGTCCGGTGGAAGATACAGCTGTTGACCAATTTGTGGCCGCGGCAGAGAAAGCTTTTCCGGAAGCGGGCTGGCAAATTCGCGGACGCTCCAATGTCTCTCCGCAATTTGAAAAGAATCTTGATCGTTTCACGCAATTTCTGACATTGGTTGGTCTCACTGCTTTGATTGTTGGTGGTGTTGGTGTGGCCAGTGCGGTGCATGCTTTTATCGAGCGGAAAAAGCCTGATCTTGCAACGCTCAAATCCCTCGGCGCGACAGGCTCCTATGTGTTTCAGGTTGCTTTGGTGCAAGTTGTCATGGTCGCCTTGATCGGGATCATGATTGGTCTTGCTGTTGGCCTATCGCTCCCCTTTGTCTTGGCCAACACTTTGGGATCGATCATCCCGTTTCCGTTTTCGCCGAATATTTATCCGCTGCAAATTCTCGCCGGATTTCTTTATGGCCTGCTGACAGCGCTGGCTTTCTCACTCGTTCCGATTGGGCGCGCGCATGATGTGCCTGTGTCGGGTCTGTTTCGTGATCAGGTTGAGAGCGACACACGCAGGCCTCGCCTGCGCTATCTGGTCTTCACAGCCTTGGCTGCCCTGACGCTCATGGGCACGATTGCCGTGTTGGCCACCGATCAAAAGCTAGCCGCCATTTATGGTGGTGCAACGCTGATTGCCTTTGTCATTCTGCGCATAGTCTCATCTGGCATTGTAGCTCTGGCGCGCCGCACGCCTCGGCCTAAATCAACCGAGTGGCGATTGGCTATTGCCAATATTCATCGACCCGGCTCTCTGACCTCTGCTGTTGTTCTGTCGCTCGGACTTGGGCTGACTTTGCTCGTCGCGCTGTCTTTGATTGATGGCAATTTGCGCGATCAATTAACGCGTGGTTTGCCTGGGCGCACGCCCAGCTTTTTCTTCATGGATATTCAAAATTCACAGGTTGCTGAATTTGAATCCTTCCTTGCACAGCAAGCCCCTGATGCAAAAATTGAACGTGTGCCAATGATGCGGGGTCGTGTGGTGCGGGTAAATAACCACCTCTCCTCAGAAATAAAAGCTGCAGAAAGTGCTGCTTGGGTTCTCGAAGGCGATCGTGGTATTACCTATTCAGAAACGCTTCCAGATGGATCAAGCCTCAAAGACGGCGCTTGGTGGTCCGTTGATTACAAAGGCCCGCCACTTGTCTCAATGGAAGCGGAAGTGGCGCGCGGACTTGATCTGAAAGTCGGCGATGGCGTCACAGTCAATGTTGGCGGGCGCAACATCACAGCGCGCATTGCCAATTTGCGCACGGTGAATTGGCGCTCGCTTGGTATCAATTTCGTATTCGTGTTTTCACCGAATACATTTGCAGGCGCACCCCATTCCTTTTTGGCAACAGCCGCTTTTCCAAACGGCAATGCCAGTGATCGTGAGCTTCTGCTCTTGAAAGATGTCGCAACGCGGTTTCCAACCGTTACAAGCCTGCGGGTGAAAGACGCGCTGGATGCCATCTCGAGTGCAATGGACCAATTGGCCTTTGCCGTGCGCGGAGCCTCCGGCATTGCCTTGGTCGCCTCGATCCTTGTCCTGTCAGGCGCCTTGGCGGCGGGTCAGCGCGGGCGCATTTATGATGCAGTTGTCCTGAAGACGCTGGGGGCCACGAGACAACGCTTGTTGAAGGCCTTTGTCATTGAATATGCCCTGCTGGGCTTGGCCACAGCCCTGTTTGGCCTTGTGGCAGGATCGATGGCGGCTTGGTTTGTTCTGATCAAGGTCATGAAGCTCGACGGTTTCCTATGGCTTTGGGTGCCGGCCCTTGGGGCCGTCGGTCTTGCCTTACTGGTCACTGTGGGGCTCGGTTTGCTGGGTACGTGGCGGGTTCTGGGACAAAAACCCGCCTCCTACCTGCGCACTCTCTGATTTGTGATCAGTTCAAGGGCGCTAGTTTGGCGTCCGAGACAAGATTTGACCCCTGCGAACCATGACGGGCCTTGTTACCGACACAGACCCATTCCATATTATCACAAGGCAGGGGTCTGACCGGAGTTCGGCGGAGCCACCTGCGCTAGACTTGAGAGGAAACCATGTCCGACTTCGACCGCAACGCTTCGCTCCCTTGGGGCTCTGGCGTAGCCCGGGCCGGCACCGTCGAGTACGACCAGGGCCTGCGCACCTACATGCTTGGCATTTATAATCTGATGACCCTGGCACTGGGCGTCACAGCCCTTGTTGCCATGTCGATTTTCATGATGGGCAAGACCAGCCCCGTCGTTCAGGCGCTTTATATGTCACCGCTGAAATGGCTGGTGATGTTGGCGCCTATCGGCTTCGTCTTCTTCCTGTCCTTCCGCTTTGAGCGGATGAGCTATTCGGCGCTTCTGGGCACATTCCTCGCCTTCTCGGCGACGATGGGCCTGTCGATGGGCTCGATTGGCTTCATCTTCAAGGTTGAAAGCATCGTTCAAGCCTTGTTTGCCACGACCGCGGCCTTCGCCGCCTTAAGCATCTATGGCTACACAACGAAGCGCAGCCTGTCTGCCATGGGCTCGTTTCTGGTCATGGGTCTCTTTGGCCTGATGATCGCGAGCGTGATCAATATCTTCGTCCAGTCAGGCACGTTCAACTTCGTGATCTCGCTATTGGGCGTTGGTATTTTTGCTGGCCTCACAGCTTGGGACACGCAGCGCTTGAAGGAAGAATATGACCTGGTTGCTGGAACCGACATGGTTGGCAAAGCGTCGGTCATGGGTGCTCTGACGCTCTATCTGAACTTCATCAACATGTTCCAGTTCATACTCTCGCTGCTCGGCCAGCGCGAAGACTAAGAACCGGACAATACATAACGAAAGGCCCCGCAAATGCGGGGTCTTTTTTGTTTTTAGGGGGCGTGCACATTACCCGCCGATGAGACGAAGTGTCTTGTCGAGAACAGCGATGACGCGCGCCAGATCAGAGCCTCGCTTCATCACCAGCCCGCCCGCAGCAACCACAGCATATTCGCCCTGCTTGCGCGCCAGCCGCGGATCTTTCTCGATGCGATAGAGTGGCACTTCGGATGTGCGGCGGAAAATCGAAAACACAGCCCGCTGGCGATCAAAATCAATTGCATAATCGCGCCATTCGCCTGCAGCAACTTTGCGACCATAGAGATTGAGGATCAGCCCCAATTCATGACGGTTGAAAGAGACGACCGGGGCCGCTGGCGGTGTGGGCTGGGATAAGGACGCAGGCGTGATCAGCCGCAAATGCGCGCCGCCGCTTTGTGGCCTGTCAGCTGGGGGAAAATTCTGATCGTCCATAGACCCTCCGAATCGAATGATCTCGCTTTCAGCTCTCCGGCACAAGACCTTGAAACTCGCCCCCTCCGCCGCAATATGAGAGCCTGCAATCCAACCCGCATGGACAAGAGCCAAGAAGAGACCATGACCGACAATTCCGGCGCACCAACGGGCACCCCTCACACTTTCCAGGCAGATGTCGCCCGCCTGCTGCACCTGATGGTGCATTCGATCTATTCCGACCGCGATATTTTTATCCGCGAACTCATCTCCAATGCCGCTGATGCCTGTGAAAAGCTGCGCTATGAGGCTCTGACCCATCCAGGCCTGATTGCCGATGAGAGCGGCTTCGCCATCCGTATTTCGATTGACGAGGGGGCCGGCCGCATCACCATTGCCGACAATGGCATTGGCATGAGCCATGACGATCTTGTCTCGGCGTTGGGCACGATTGCGAGCTCCGGCACGCGCGCGTTTCTCGACAAATTGGCGCAAGCCAAAGGTGAAGAGAAAGCCAAAGGCACCGACCTGATCGGCCAGTTTGGGATTGGCTTTTACTCCGCCTTCATGGTTGCCGACAAAGTCACCGTTGAAACCCGTAAGGCGGGCACTCAAGAAGCCCATGTTTGGGAATCAGAAGGTAAGGGCACTTATCTGACACGACCGCTTTCGCTGGATGAAGCTCCTGCACATGGCACACGCGTCACCCTTCATCTCAACGAGGAAGGACGCGAATATGCTAAGCCGGGCCGGCTAGCGCGCATCATCAGCGAACATTCAAGCGCCATTGCCATTCCTGTCGATGTGATTGAAAAAGAGGGTGAAGAGCCACATCGTGCTGCCGAAGGCACAGCTCTCTGGACGCGATCCAAAAGCGACATCACGCCAGACGAATATGCCGATTTCTACCGTGGCCTCGCAGGCCAGTTCGATGAGCCGGCACTCACCATTCATTGGCGTGCAGAAGGTCGCCAAGAATATAGTGTGCTGGCCTTTGTACCGGGCTCGCGTCCCTTTGACCTGTTTGAGCCCGCCCGAAAAAGTCGTGGCAAACTTTATGTGCGCCGTGTCTTGATCACGCAGGACGCAGATCTTGTTCCCGGGTGGTTACGCTTCATCCGCCTTGTTGTGGATTCGAGCGACCTGCCACTAAATGTCTCACGCGAGATGATTCAGGACAGTCCGGTTTTTGCAGCAATCCGAAAAGGTATCGTCAATCGCATTCTGCAAGAATTGACCAAGACTGCCGAGAGTGATCCAGAAACATTCAAGTCCATATGGACGAATTTTGGCGCAGTGCTGAAAGAAGGTCTTTACGAAGACCCCGAACGCCGAGATGCTCTCTTCAAACTTGCACGCTTTGCAACATCGACGAATACAGATGGGACGCGAACGCTTGCCAATTATGTCAGCGACCTTCGTCCTAACCAGACCGATATCTGGTATATTACCGGTGATGATCAAAAGCGTCTTGAAAAAAGCCCCCAACTGGAAGGCTTTCGTGCGCGTGGCATAGAAGTCTTGCTACTAGCCGATCCCGTCGATGCGTTCTGGGTTTCAACTGCCGTTGGTTATGACGGCAAACCGTTCAAATCCGTCACCCAAGGAACAGCCGACATTACCAATGTCCCGTTGCTTGATGGTGAAACCGCACCCTCCAAGGAAATCTCGGCTGAGGTCGCCAATCTTCTGGCTTTCATGAAGCAAACACTCACCGACAATGTCGATGATGTGCGCGCTTCAGATCGTTTGGCAGAAAGTGCCGCTTGTCTGGTTGCGCCCGCTCACGGCCGCGATCGTCGGCTTGAGCAAATTCTTGCACAAGGTGGAATGAGTTCTATGTCCAAACCGGTTCTGGAAATCAATCCGAACCATCTCCTTGTTGCTGCTCTTGCTGCGCAATTTGCCAAGGGTGAAGACAAGGCCTTGATTGAGGATGCCGCGTGGCTCATTCATGATGAAGCGCGTATTGCAGATGGCGAGGCACCTGTTGATACATCAGACTTCATTGCGCGACTGACCCGCATGATGACGCGCGCCGCGCAATGAATGACCCTGCATCAAAATTATATGAAGGTCTCGGTCTTACCGAGACCTTCCGTATTTTAGCTGATTGCTTTGCAGCAGGAGGTATCGAACAAGCAGATGCCGAAGCGCGCCGCATGGTTTTGGCCTGCACCAAACTCACCCATACTGCGCTGATCACACAACCTGCTCAACCAATCTCGGCACAGGAGGCAGCTACCCTACAGAATTGGTGCGCTCGTCGCTTGGCGGGGGAGCCTGTTACGCGGATTATTGGTGAACGTGAGTTCTGGACTCTCACATTGCGTGTGATGCCTCACGTGCTTGATCCACGCGCAGATAGCGAAACCATTGTTGAAACTGCGCTCGATTTGTTGGGCGAGCGTCGCCATCATTCCTTGCGCATTCTTGATCTTGGAACCGGTAGCGGCGCATTGCTTCTGGCCTTGCTGGCTGAGTGCCCCGCATCAACAGGAATTGGGGTGGATCTTTCGCCGCATGCCTGTGCCCTAGCCAAAGACAATGCCGAGGCCAACGGATTGGCGTCTCGTTGCGACATTCACCAAAGGCGATGGGCTGAGGGGTTAGAAGGCTACTTTGATATCATCGTATCAAACCCGCCCTATATCGAAACGGCAACCATTGCGGGCCTCGACCGCGAAGTGCGCAACCACGACCCCATGCTGGCACTAGATGGCGGCACCGATGGTCTGGATGCCTATCGAGAGATCATTGCGTCTCTGCCCAAGCTCTTGGTCCCAAACGGGATTGCTGTTTTGGAGCTGGGAGTAGGACAGGCCGGGGCGGTCTCGGGACTGGCTGAAGCAGCCGGGCTTGAAATGATTGCCTTACGCCCGGATCTGGGCGGCGTGGAGCGGGCACTGGCGCTAACGCACCGGCGTGGCTGAGGCCAAAAGCGCTCTCCCCAGATTTTGCAGACGCCCCCTTGGCGGGACGACCAAAAACGACTACATAGGAAATAGAAGTTGCCTCGGTTCTGGCTGAAGGCTTGTTGAGAACCCTTTTGGTTCTCCGGGCATTTTCCGGGCGTCGTTTAGATTAAACGAGGCGATAAGTTCCCAAATTCAATGATCCAGCAAAGTGTCGCGGATCATGGATCTCAGGCCAAAGACCTGAGCTTTGCAAAGAACGGCCGGAGAGCCCATTCGCCTTAACCAAATAGCTTCTGAAGCGCCAAAAACACACCGTTGCTGCCAAGTGCACCGACGGAGACTTGGCGCAACATGCAAGGATCATCGATGAGACCTGGTCAGAACAAGCGTATGCGCGGCCGCAATAATAATAACGGCAACAACCGCAAAGGCCCCAATCCGCTCACCCGGACTTATGAATCCAACGGTCCTGACGTGAAGATTCGTGGCACCGCCCATCATGTTGCAGAAAAATATCTGCAGCTCGCGCGCGATGCGCAATCGTCGGGCGATCCAGTCATGGCTGAAAGCTATCTGCAACACGCCGAGCATTATTTCCGCATCATCGCGGCGGCCCAGCAGGCGCAGCAACAAGCTCAGGTCGGTTATGTTCGCCCAGCTGGCGAGCCTGAGGCCGAAGAAGAGGATGATGATGACGGCGGCATGCCCGACCGTTTTGCTTCACCTTTCGAGAAGCAGCAGAACAATCCCCCGCCGCCGCCCTTCCAGAACCAGCCACAGCCCTTTGCCGCGGCTCCCCAGCCGCAGCCGTTCGTGCAAAATGGTGGCTTCAATGGTCAGCAAGGTGGTCAACCGCAAGGCGAGCGTCAGGAACGCGGACCGCGTCCCGACCGCCCGTTTCAAGATCGCAACCAGCAGGGCCGCCACAACAATCCAAATCGCGGGCCGCGCCCGGAGCGTCCGCAATTCCAGCAGCCGCGCTTTGAAAACGAAGAGCAGCCAGATGCTGGTCTACCCGCCTTCATCACCGCACCGGTTCGGATCCCAACCAGCGATGACACCCCTGCGGGACATGATGATCAGCCCAATGCCACTCATGACATGAATGAGGGCGAGGGCGTCGGCTTTCATCTTCGTCCGCGGCGTCGGCGTCGGCGTAATGGCGAAGAGGGCGACAATGTCCCGCGTGGCGAACCGTCAACTGCGGAATGAGAATTGAAGGGGCCTGCGGGCCCCTTTTTCTTTGGTCCATTATGATCTGGATCAGGGCAAAGAAAGATTGATTGCTCCTCTTATATGGCGGCTCGCGCCTTCCTACATATTCGAGCAGGGGTTGCCGTCAGGAGCCCTTGAGTTCGACGTTGCAGCATCGCTTCGGGGTGACTGTCACGGTTGAGGAGTAAGAGATGAACATCGAAAAATATACAGAGCGCGCCCGTGGCTTCGTGCAATCCGCCCAATCACTTGCCTTGCGCGAGGGACATCAGCAATTCACGCCCGAGCATCTTTTAAAAGTCTTGCTCGATGACGAAGAGGGACTAGCTGCAGGTCTAATCGACAAAGCAGGCGGGCGCTCCCGTGAAGCTTTGGTTCAAACAGAGCTGACACTGAACAAAATGCCAAAAGTGGAGGGTTCAGGCGCCGGGCAACTTTATCTGTCGCCGACCACCGCACGTATTTTCGATTCGGCTGAAAAACTTGCTGAGAAAGCCGGCGACAGTTACGTCACCGTCGAGCGTCTCTTGCTAGCGATTGCGGCAGAAAAATCGAGCGATGCTGGAAAGATTCTCAGCGTTGCCGGAGTAACGCCACAAACCCTCAATCATGCCATTGAAGATTTACGCAAAGGCCGAACGGCCGACAATGCCACGGCAGAAAACGCTTATGATGCGCTGAAAAAATATGCGCGCGACCTGACAGAAGCAGCCCGCAATGGCAAGCTTGATCCGGTCATTGGTCGCGA
>CAINNX010000080.1 GCA_903851305.1 uncultured Hyphomicrobiales bacterium
CCCCTGTGCTGTGAGAACTTCTACCTGCCGAAGTTTGGCGACAATCTCTTCCGCCTTGTGCCTTTTCCTACCCATGCGTATTCCTCCTCAAGGCTTATAAGCCATACATCAGGGAGGACCACTTTTCAGGGGGCAGACCAGGTCAGCAACTCGTCAGGCTCGAGTGCCGTGGTCATAAAGCCTATTGCAAATTCATCAACACGCATCATGCGGGCACCCCGCACAGAAAATGCCATCATTTGCGCATCCAGCAGCAGCATCATTGCGGGCATTTCGGCTGCGGGATCGAGATGACACAGAGAACCGCCAATCGTGCCGCGATTGCGCGTCTGGCGATGTCCAACATGGAGCAAAGCTTCATGAATAATAGGGCAGGCCATCCGCAATTCTTCAGAAAATTCGATCCGACGCTGGCGCAACATAGCGCCCATGCGAATGTTGTCACCAATCTCTAACATGTCTAATCCGGCGACGCCGTTCAGATCAATCAGATGGTCGGGCATTGCGTAGCGAAAATTCATCATCGGAACGAGCGACTGACCGCCTGCCAGTGCGCGAACATTTTCGAGCTGCGCCATCAGCGCAACTGCATCCTCAATGGTTTTCGGGTCATGATAGCCAAACGGCGCGGGCTTCATTTCCTCCCCTTCTTTCTTTTTTGGACCTTAAGATCCGTTTATTATGTTCAAGGCTAGCAGCCCTTTACCGGTCCTGCAATGCATTCACCTTTTACTGGGCAAGCATTTCACGCAAGCAATTCGCAAATTGCTTGGGTTGCTCGAGTGGCGCGAGATGACCAGAATCAATCTCGCGATAAAGAGCATTGGGAATATCTGATGCCATGGCCTTCATCGCTGCAACAGGTGTCGACTGGTCATCCAAACCGGCGATGACCATAGCAGGCATTTTCAATTGTCGCAGACCATCAGCAAAAGCGAGATCGCGAATAGCCCTCCAGCTCCAGGCATGCACAGTGGGGTCGGCTTCCAGCAACCAGTCACGCATCAAAGCGACTTTCTCCGGATGACGGAGCTGGTAGGCTGCATTGAACCAACGTGACAAAGTTGTATCGAGTGTCGCCGGCATGCCTTTCTCGGCAGTCTGGGCGCGTTGCTCCATAATAGCGCGCCCCTGATCGTTTCGCAGATGGGCTGTATTTGCGATCACAACACCAGAAACAAGATTGGGTGTTCGCACCGCCATGGCTTGCGCCACCATGCCGCCCATGGAACAGCCGACAACCAGAGCTGGACCAACCAATGCCTTCAGAATATCTGCCATATCATCTGCAAGATCAGACAAAGTGAAAGGTGTCGGAGGCGCATCACTCCCGCCATGCCCGCGAAAGTCAGGAAAAACAAGGCGGCATTCGTTTTCGAGTTCTGCAACAACATCGCGCCAGAATTTACCGCGCAAGCCCACAGGATGCATCAAGAGAACGGGTTGCCCCATGCCGCGCGTTCCATATTGAATGGACAAACCGTTCTTTAACCTCACCCGCATCACATCTGCCCTTTTGTCAAAATGCATGCGCTGGATCACGAACCAGAGGCACATTCCAGGCATCATAGGAAAAGACCTGATCCTGCTCACGGCGGAATCGCTCAATATCATTGGTGCTGGAAGAAGCCTGTATCCAGGATGTGCGCGGTTTGCGGTTGATTTCATAGAGTTTGAGCGCGTCTGCGAGCTTCTCCCCCTTCGCTTGCTCAAGACAACGCGCAAGAATTGCAGCATCCTCAATAGCTGTGCCCGCACCTTGCGCCATATAAGGCGTCATCGGATGGCAGGCATCGCCGAGCAAGGCAACGCGACCTTGTGTCCAAAATGGTAGCGGATCGCGTTCGACCAGAGCCCATTTATGTACCGCGGGACAAGCATCCAGAACAACGCGAACCGTGGGATGAAACGCGCTGTATTCCTCGCGCAATTGATCAAGATCACCCTCGCGAGACCAGGATTCAA
Organism: uncultured Hyphomicrobiales bacterium; assembly: GCA_903851305.1. Classification (GTDB taxonomy): domain Bacteria; phylum Pseudomonadota; class Alphaproteobacteria; order Rhizobiales; family Beijerinckiaceae; genus Terripilifer. The sequence goes on from CAINNX010000080.1 coordinate 1,966, forward strand.
CATTATAGCTGGGCTCTGGCGTGCTTGTGACGAAGTAAACTTCATCCAATCGCGGATTTATATAATAGATAACAATATGGCGATCTTTTGCCATCCATTTTGTGCTACCGTCAATCTCTGCATTTTTAATGAGAGCGGCAGGAAAGGTTGTGCGATAAGCGACGCGACCGGTGAAGCGTGGTTTTTCTGGCCCGAGGAAACGCTCACGCACCAAAGAATGAACGCCATCTGCGGCAATCATTATATCGGCATTCACCTCTGTCCCGTCTGCAAAGGTGATTGCAACCCCATGCTCATCCTGCGCAAAATCGATAAGCCTTTTTGAAAAGTGGATTATCTCTTGCGGAACCTGCGAGGCGAGCACATCATGCAAATCGGAACGATGCAGCAATAATTGAGGCGCATGATATTTGACCTCATATTCAGCTGCCTGCACGCGTTCCCATTTCAGCTCGCCCGTATCAGCCTCGCGATATCGCGTCATTTCAGGCTTGAATGCCACATCGCGGATACGCTCTTCGAGCCCCATGCCGCGCAAGACTTTCACGGAATTAGGTCCCTGCTGAATGCCAGCACCCACACGCCCGAAAGCTTTGGCTTGCTCATAGACCTGCACATCAAATCCCATGCGGGAAAGATTGGCAGCAGCAGCAAGGCCGCCCATGCCTGCACCGATAATGGCAATTTTTGTTTTTGGCTGGCTCATGTGCGTCCTCGGGCTACCGACGGTTCCATGGGATGAGTTTTTTTTCAGCAAAATTTCCGACCGTGGCGGCGATTCCTGCAAAAGCCAGCACCACAGCGAGGCCCATAAACATGCGAGGCACATTCAGAACTTGCCAAGAATCCCAGATGAAGCGCCCGATGCCTGTATCTGCTGAAACAAATTCCGCAGAAACGACCAAAACTAATGCCTGACCAAGCCCCACTCTGAGGCCCGTAACAATCGCCGGCATGGCTGCGGGGATGAACACACGCAGCCAGCGCACGAAAGGCGGGAAGCGAAATGCATTCACGACATCATGATAAATGGTATCGACATAACGCACGCCTGAAAATGTATTGATGCAGGTCATGAAGAAAACACCAAGCGTAACAAGCGCGGAACTGGATGCATCGCCCAAGCCGAAAATGACAATCATCAGCGGATAGATGGCGATTTTCGGAAGCGGAAAAATCGCATAGAGGGTCGGTGCAATGGCTGCACGTGTCGGACCATGCAGACCCATAATAACACCTAGAAGAACACCCGCTGTAGCCCCAATTCCATAGCCAATGCCAATCCGCAGCAAAGTGGCATTTATGTGCCCTGCCAGCAAAACGCGGCCCGATTGAGTTGAAAGAAACGCGCTAATGGAGGCGCCAATCGTCGATGGGCTTGGAAAGAACCGCTTGTCAATCAGATTGAAATTTGCCGCAACTTCCCAAGCGAGCAGGAGCACAATGGGAAATCCGACACCAAGCAGCAAATTACGGATCGAAAGCAAGCGTCGCATGCGCAACGTTTTTGTAACATAAGCCTCATCGTCTGCCTCAGGCTGGGGAGCAAGAGTCTCAACATGACTCATGGCGCGGTCTCCCGCGTGAGTTTTTGACCGACTTCTTCAGCAACAAGGCCCCAGATTTTGGCCTGCATTTGTGCGAAAATCGGCAGGCTGCGCCTCTCAAGCGGCTCCATGACGCGATCAAAGGATGCCCCCATCATTGCTTTTTCTCGACCTGGTCGAGCAGTCATAACCAGAAGGCGGTCACTAAGACTCAGAGCTTCGTCGACATCATGAGTGACATAAACCACGGTCGAGCGCGTCTGGGCCCAGATGCGATGCAGTTCCGTTTGCATGACGAGACGGGTTTGCGCATCAAGTGCTGCGAGCGGCTCATCCATCAAGAGCAGCAGAGGTTCTGTCGCCAGCGCACGCGCTATGGCAACACGCTGGCGCATGCCACCTGATAATTCATGCGGGAAGACGCGGGCAAAATCACGAAGGCCGACCAGATCAAGATATTTCTCAACCCGTTTGCGTTTGCTCGCGGCATCAAGTGTAAGCCCAGACATGCCAATTGCGATATTTTGCTCGACACTCATCCAGGGTAGCGTTGAATCACCTTGAAATACTGTCGCGCTGCGCAATCGCGACGCATCTTGTGATAGATTTGTGGCCCAATGGATCACACCCGAATAATGCTCATCAAGACCCGCCAAAATGCGCAGGCAGGACGTTTTTCCGCAGCCGCTCGGCCCTAGAATAGCTAACCTTTCGCCAGCGTTTAATTCAAATGACAAGTCCGAAATTGCGCGGACAACCGCGCCTTCTTTGGTGAGATAAGATTTTCGTAAATGGCTCATCCGCAGCGAGGGGCTCATAATGCGGCCCTCATATCGGATATCGGACGCAAAGGGAGATGGGCCGCTTGGCGGCCATCAAGTTTTCGCGTGATTGTATCTGCGCATTCCATCACGAGTTGTGCAAAGCGTGCCTCGATCTGCGATTTGAAGCGCTGCTCGGGCATGGAAATTCCCACGGAGCCAAAAACTCTTTGTCTCGATCCAAAAATAGGCGCTGCAATTCCTACCGACCCTTCAATGCGCTGACCAAGCGTAATGGCATAGCCACGCTGACGCACGGTTTCGAGTGTGGCCTCAAGCGCCTCTACAGAAGATAATGAGCGTGACGTTGCGGGCGCCAGGCCTGTTCGCTCAATGATACATTGACGCTCATCATCTTGCAGGAACGCCATGACAGCGAGACCGGCCGCACCCGCATGCACGGGTTTCCATTTGAACAATTCAATGACGTAGCGCACTTCTTGCTGGGTCTCGACACTGGCAATGCCAATGTTCTCACCGCGTGCTGAATCAAAGAGGTTCAGAAGAACAGCTTCGCGGGATTCTTCACTCAGTGCGCGCATGGACGCCATGGCGATATTTCGCAAAGGCCAACGCGAAGCTGTACGCTGGGCTATGAGCATGATTTCAACGCCAAGGACATAACGGCCCGTATCGCCGTCTTCCCGTTGCAGGAACCCTTCCTCGACGAGACTGGTGATCAGCCGATGCGCACCGCTTGGCGTCAAACCAAGCGCTTTGGCTGCTGGGCGCACGCCGACGCTCTCGAGATCATTCTCGAGCATCCAGCGCAGGAGATCCAAAGACTTACCGAGCGGGTTGCGCTTCATGGGCATGGAGCCTCTCAGGCCTCACCCTCGACTGGACGCAAGAATCGACCATACTCCATCCGCATTTCGCCATCGACATAAAGCGTCGGCTCAAGAATCACACCATCCATATGAATGTTGGAATAAATTGTGCCGCCGACATCCACATTTGTTCCAATGCCAAAATGGATCGAGCCAAGGATATTCTTGTCTTCGCGCTGAACGCCGCGAACCATTGCTTTTGAATTAATACCGATGGAGGCTTCAGCTGGGCAAATGGTTGCGTTTTCATCGCCGAATTTTTCGAGATAATTGCGCAAAGTCCATGCTTCCGGTCCGCCGTCGATGCTCGTGATGCGGCCGTCTTTGATCGTCAATTCAATCGGTGTTTTCAGGCGACCAAATTGATGCATGGTGAGATCAATCACAATCTTGCCATTGCCGGTGGCTTCAACAGGCGGCACATTGAATTCGCCGTTGGGGTAGAGAAAACGCGGACGGGGATATTTCGCATTCCGTGTCATATAGTTGATTTTATAAGGCACAAAAGTCTCGTCTGGCAAAGCCGGAATGAAAATGCGCCCTTCAACGCTATAGGTAAAATCCGTTCCATATTTGCTGGTTACGCGGCAAATTTTGGCATTTTCGCCAAAGATGTTTTTCGCCACATAATGCTGACGCACAGCCATTTGCCGCTGGTCTTCCGTGACGGCGCCTGACTGGAACATTTCAAGTGTCATACCGCCATCCATGCAGATCACCGGGACGCCGGCGCGCATGGCTTCAAAATTGGCAGGCGCATGCAGCATGCCCGTTGTCGCAAGTAAAATATTGACATCCGACTTCAACATAGCTTCGCAAACTGCGCGGGGCGGATCAAAATAATCAGCAGGGCGTGGATCAAACATGGCCAGCGTGCCTTCAGCACCGACTTCAGAAATCGTGCTCATCACAACTTGCCAGACGCGGGGATCATGCGCCGTGTCAGTCACGACCAAAACCTGCATCCCCTTCTTGATATTTGCCAGAATGGGATAACGAATATACTCCGTTGTCCCGGTAATCATGCCATTATTCATCGCGTTGTTCCCCTCGCAATTTTTCGTTTTTTTATTGGTAGCGTCCGAGTTTTGTCACCGCTGCTTTGGCAAAGCTTGCATCAATCAGATCGCCGAGCGGTACAGCCTTATCCATCAATCCCTGCTCGACAAAGAATGCCTGAAGTTCAGTGAAACTTTGCGTATCGATGTCCTGATTGGGATCAAGTCCGGCTGGATTGGAATCGCGCACCGTCTCAATTGGCACACCTGCATGTTTTGCCAAAATCGCGATGATTTTTTCTTTGTCAATATTTTTGACAAAGGCGTCATTATAGACGCGTACGCCTTTCATATAAGCGACCATAAAGGCTTCGCCCATGGCGCGATTGGCAGCGAATTTTTCGCTGTAGACCAGTGGCACATTGATACGGGCCGGACCTGCAGCAGCAAAATGTCCCGGATTGGAGACATCGATCGCTTCGCCCTTGCGCACCACTTCTGACAAAAAGGGCTCAATAATATAGGCGCCATCAATTGCGCCTGTCGCCAGCGCTGCTGCCATATTGGGGAAGGATAATTCTTTGATTTTAACGTCAGCGAGATTTACACCACGCTCTTTCATGAGCATGACAGCATTATAATAAGAGGAACCCGCTTTAGCGCTGACGGCGACTGTCTTGCCGCGCAAAGACTGAACCATTTTCTCGGGTGTTTCGGCTTGCAGCGCTTTTGCCACCACCAGTCGCGTGGCTGCAAATCCGGGACGGACGCTTTGCTTGTCGCCCACAATACGCATTTTCATTCCCTGCTGCGCTGCAGTGAACATGGCCGGCGTGATACTGGCGCCGCCAACATCAATCTGATTGGTTGCAACAGAGGTTATAATAGATGGCGCATTGGCGATACGCTTCATCTGCACGCTCATGCCAGCTTCACGAAAGAAACCTAATTCTTCGGCGAGATAAAGGCCAGCATCTGTGAGACCGCCTACGGATGCAAACACAACGGGTATCTGCGCCAAGGTTGGGACCGTGCTCGAAAACAGAAGAGCTGCGGCGAACCATGCCGCGCGTTTTGATATGCAGACAACAGCCCCCTGAGACATCGCATTCTCCCTTATCCGACTGATGTGTGATATTTCAGCAGGCTGTTCTATTAACGCGAACAATTATTTTCTTTTTCGAAACGTTGACAGTCGGGGCAGGAGGAGTCAATCCCTATTACGGTGACCGGCACTTCTTGAACGCTACGAACGTCAAACGAGGCTTTTATGAACAGCACGATGCGCGCCGTATTTCCTGCAGGCCCTGGCGGACCGGAGGTGCTGACAATTGGCAAGCGACCCATTCCGCAAACCTCGAACAATGATGTGTTGATTAAAGTCGCTTATGCGGGCGTCAACCGTCATGATATCAACCAGCGCCAGCGCGGCGCGGGGCCAGCGGGCGCTACTGATATTTTGGGCCTTGAAGTATCTGGTACAATTGTCGCCTGTGGCGCGCAAGCAAAGACCTATCCGTTGGGCACGAATGTTTGCGCACTCGTTAATGGCGGGGGCTATGCAGATTATGTTGTAGCACAAGATCGGCTTATACTTCCCGCACCACATCAAATCAGCCTTCGTGACGCTGCCTCACTGCCAGAAGCCCTATTTACAGCCTGGCATAATCTCGTTGATCTCTGTGGCCTTGCGGCCGGTGAAATCGTTCTGATCCACGGGGGCGCTAGTGGTGTTGGGACTATGGCAATCCAATTAGCGCGCACCTTCGGTGCACGCGTTTTTGCAACAGCAGGTAGCGACGAACGTTGCGCTTTTGCTGTAAAGCATGGGGCAGAGCGCTGTTTCAATTATCGCGTGCATGATTTTGTCGCTGAATTTTTGACAGCAACTAATAAGAACGGCGCCGACATTATTCTTGATATGGCGGGTGGGCTTTACGCGGAAAAAAATCTGCAGGCACTCGCCATGCGCGGTCGCATCACCCATCTCTCATCGGGGCAAAAACCAACTTATTCAGCACCGCTTAACCTCATCATGCAGAAAGAAGCGATTATTACAGGCTCACTTCTCCGAACACTTGTACAAGATAGAAAGGCAGACATCGCTCACGCATTGAAACAGGAAATCTGGCCAAAAATAGGCTCCTCGATATTGCCCGTGATCGACCTTGAATTTTCCCTAAGCCAAGTAAGCGAGGCTCATCGCCGCATGGAGGCCGGGTTAAATAATGGGAAAATCGTTCTGAAAATTTCATAACCTATTTATTACGGGACAACCTATTTACGAATAAGTTTTAGAATAACACTGCAACTATTGAAATCGGATATTTTTAAATACCCTGGATATGGACCACCAATTCCAAGCGCCTCAGGCCATCCATGCCCTAACATTCTAAGCGGGCCAGTCGTTGGGGGCCGATCATAATCTGGACCGAACCAAAAAAAACGCCAGTTGTACGCGTGCGGGCACCAAGTCAGCGGGCGCTCTAAATCGAAGTGCAACGACAGTTCTAGCTCTCGGTGCGAAGCGACCGTGCCCCTCTTTCAAAGTTACGCGTCACGTGGGCGAGCAATGTATACAACTGCTCGACCTGAGCTGTCGTCAGCCCACGAACAGCCTTTTCGTTCGCATCGACTGCGTAATCTTCGAGAACATCTTCGAGCGCCGCGCCGGCTTCTGTCAGGAATACGTGGGTATTCCGTGGTCTGCCCCCTGAAAAGTGGTCCTCCCTGATGTATGGCTTATAAGCCTTGAGGAGGAATACGCATGGGTAGGAAAAGGCACAAGGCGGAAGAGATTGTCGCCAAACTTCGGCA
>CAINNX010000081.1 GCA_903851305.1 uncultured Hyphomicrobiales bacterium
GAATTTTTTGGTCTGCGTGCTGGCGTTGGGTATTCGCTTGTAGATATTCGCTCAATGCGGGACGCGGGTCGGCCATATTCAGTTAAAATTTCCATAATTTGCCCGGCAATATCGGCCCAGCTTACGTAACCCGAATTGCAAAAATGAAATGTGCCGCGTTTAGCGTCTTTCGACGATATAAGTTCTGCTGCGATGTGAATAAGCGCGGCTGCCAATTCGCGCGCTGATGTTGGTGCGCCTATTTGATCGCTTACGACGCGCAGGACGCTTTGATTGGCGGAAAGCCGTATCATTGTCTTTATAAAATTGGAGCGATAGGGGCTTACGACCCACGATGCTCTGATAATGGCGTGGTTTGGGTTATGCGTGCGCACTTCGCGCTCACCGGCTTCCTTGCTCAAACCATAAACATTGGTGGGCCCGGTAACGTCAGTCTCAATATAGGGGCGATCAAGTTCACCTGAAAAAACATAGTCAGTCGATACATGCACGAGGGGAATACCGAGGTTAGCCGTCAATTGAGCCAGCTTTGCAGGGCCATCACGATTGATCAGGAACGCTTCGCTCGTATTATCCTCGGCCTTGTCGACAGCAGTGTAGGCTGCGAGATTAATGACACAGTGCCATACATTGCTAAAAAGCATGCTACGCATTTTTTCGGCGTCGCTGAGATCGAAATCTTGGCGCGTCGGGAAGACCAACTCGGTCTGAGCAATCGAGCCAAGCGCCTTCATAGCCTGGCCTACTTGCCCATCGCCGCCGGTTATCAAGATACGCTTCATTAGCCTGCCAATCCCCGGCGTGTCGTGGTACCCTTTGTTGTTAGAAGGGGGCTCCACCAGGATTCATTTTCAAGATACCATTTGACCGTTTTTTCTAAGCCCGATTCAAAGCTTTCGAGTGGCTGCCAACCCAAGTCGCGACGGAGCTTGGAGCTATCAATTGCGTAACGAAAATCGTGGCCAGGTCGGTCAGCGACGAAGCGAATTTGGTCCGCATAGCGGCTTCCGTTGGCTTTCGGCCTAATGACATCCAATATGCTACATAGCGTAGTAACGACGTCAATATTGCGACGCTCAGCATTCCCTCCAACCGTGTAGGTTTCACCAATAGCGCCACGTTCGAATACCGCTTTAATAGCCCGCGCATGATCCTCAACAAAGAGCCAGTCTCTAATATTTTCACCCTTTCCATATACGGGTAAATCATCGCCCGAAAGCGCCCGCAAAATAATCAATGGAATGAGTTTTTCGGGGAAGTGATAGGGGCCATAATTATTCGAGCAATTGGTAATAGTGATCGGAAGGCCATAGGTATGGTGCCAGGCCCGCACGAGGTGATCCGATCCGGCCTTAGATGCTGAATAGGGCGAGCGCGGATCGTAAGCCGTTTGTTCGTCAAATAAGCCTGTATCGCCCAACGTCCCAAATACTTCGTCCGTTGAGACGTGATGAAAGCGAAACGCCTCCTTGCGCTCACCGGACAGCGAGGACCAATGGTAGCGAGCGGCCTGAAGCATCGAATAAGTACCAACAAGATTGGTTTCAATAAAGGCGCTGGGTCCATCGATTGAACGATCTACATGGGATTCCGCGGCCAGATGAACCACAATATCGGGATCAAATGACTTAAAAGTGCTTTCAAGTAAGACTGCATCGCAAATATCGCCATGAATGAATTGATAGTTTGTGCTTTGCGCCACAGGTGCGAGCGACGTCAGCGTTCCCGCATAGGTTAATTTGTCATACGCAAGGACATTAAAAGATCCGCTATTTACGAGTTGACGCGTGAGGCAAGAACCGATGAAGCCTGCGGCCCCGGTGATGATGACGCGTTTCAGTTGATCCCTCGGCGTAACCATTTTATGCAATCTCCGTTAGCGACATCGGCGTACCATCATAAGTAAAAGGGCTCTCGAAGTTTTTGAATTTTGGTAAGGCCGCATCCTTTGGGGAGAGCAAGCTCGTTGATGAAGGGGAGGGCCAATTTATGTTCAGGTCCGCATCATTCCAAACAAGGCCGGCATCGCACTCTGGCGAATAAAAGTCGGTGACTTTGTAAGCGACTTCGGTATCTGGCTCCAACGTTATAAGGCCATGGGCAAAACCTGCCGGGATGTAGACTTGACGTCCATTAGCGGCGGATAATTCTACTGAAACATGTTGTCCGTAGGTTGGTGAGCCGCGCCGAATATCGACTGCCACATCAAAAATTGCACCGCGTGTGCACGAAACAAGTTTTCCCTGCGCGTGGGGCGGCACTTGGAAATGTAGACCACGGACTGTGGAGGCTGATTTCGAATAGGAGCAATTGTCCTGGCAAAAAGAAACTTCGGCCGCATGACTCAAAAAACGTCTCGCGCTAAACGTTTCAGCAAACCAGCCGCGATCGTCGACAAATCGGCGAATGTTAAAAACAACAATGGACATTCATACTCCTGACAATCCGACTAGGCCTTCTATAGTCACCAACAACATAAAAATTTCTTAAATTCGAAGCACGAAGCCCGAATTGGAGGAGTGTAGTGCCTTCGTCGCCGTCAGTGCCACCTCGTAAGGGCTCAGCAATGTTGCTGGATCTTCTTCAAAGAAGTTATTTCGACGCATTTCAGTATCGGTTCGGCCGGGTACGATGCAATTGACGCGAATTTCATCATCTTCCCATTCCTCGGCAAGCCCTTGGGTAAGATTAACAATAGCCGCTTTACTGGCCGAATAGGGCACATAGCCGCCGCGTCCCCTGGTGTAGGATGACGAGGAAAAATTCAAAAGCATTCCCTTTGTTTCACGTAACGAGTCAAAACTCGCCTTTGCCACATTGAGCGTCCCAAGGAGATTAATTTGTATTTGATCGGCCATCATCTCAGCCGTCTGCTCTGCAATGGGCTTGGTTAGCAGGAGGCCTGCAGTATTAATGACATAATTTAATTTGCCGTGGCTCTTGTGAGCTTGTTCAATAGTCCGCTCGACATCGTCAAATTTAGCAATATCGCACCCTGTTGCACGGGACGCGACAGAGACTTGGCAGCCTGAGCCAACAAGGATTTGTTGCATGGCTAAGCCGATGCCCGCCGAGCCACCAAAAATAAGCGCTGACTTTCCCTTGAAATCGACACCCTTTAAATTGGGATCAATTTTGTTTGAGCGAATTCGAAAAAATTCGTCAGCAATCACGAGGTCCGATTCTTCTGTGACTTTAATGTTTTCAGATGATCCACGTACAATTTTAATCCGGGCAAAGGGGTCAGCCGCTAATACCACGCCGCAGTCGTCGGTGAAATCGCCGAGCCGTTCAGAGCTTAGTTGTTGGTATGCTGCACTAAGACGCGTATAGCGGAATGCTTGCGGGGTTTGTCCACGCCATATCTTGTTGCGATTAGGGATGGATTGGATCAATCCGTCATTTTCAACAATGATGGTATCGCTTGCTGGAATAGCAACGTCGACTGCCTCAAATTCTTCAAGCGCATCAATGACTTCGAATAAAATTGATTTATTCAGAAAGGGTCTAGCGGCTTCGTGAATGATGATATTCTTGGGCGGGTTGATGGACATATGCTTAAGCGCAGAAAGGGTCGAGCCCTGACGGGTCGAGCCGCCAATAATGATTTCCGCATTTTTATATTTCGACACGATCGAACGTGTCATATCGATCAAGTCGCCTGGTGCGACAACAACGATTTTTGCCTCGGGCCCGACCGCTACGAGGCAATCCAAGCTATGCTCAAGCAGGGTCTTCCCCGCAATTCGAATGAATTGCTTTGGGATGTCCCAACCCACCCGGCTGCCGCTGCCTCCGGCCAGCATGATAAAGGAAAAATCGTTCATGGACGTACTTTCCGTAAATACTTACGATGCTATTTTCTGCTTAAGCATCAGATCTTTTTTTTCAGCGAATTCCTTAATTTTTTGGAATAGCTCGTTATCCATCGAGCACTCCCGATCCGCAAATTTGCCCAAAACGTTTAA
>CAINNX010000082.1 GCA_903851305.1 uncultured Hyphomicrobiales bacterium
GTGCCCATGGCGCCGTCAAGCACCAGGATGCGCCCTTGTGCAAGAGCCGAAAGGGCAGCGCGGATTTTCGCGCCGTTGCGTGGTGTCAAAGTGCTCATGGTCAAACCTTCGCCCGCAAGCCGAGCAAGTGGCAGATCGCGTAAACGAGATCAGCCTTGTTCATTGTGTAAAAGTGAAAATCGCAAATGCCTTCATCGACAAGGTCGAGCACTTGCTCTGCCGCAACTGCTGCTGCAATCAGGCGGCGCGTGGCGGGATCTTCTTCCAGACCTGCAAACCGCTCAGCCAGCCATGGCGGCACGCTGGCGCCGGTCTTTTGGGCAAAGCTTGCGGTCTGTTTGAAATTCTGCACGGGCACAATGCCGGGCAATATGGGAATATTGATGCCACGCTGGCGCACGCGGTTGAGATATTTGAGATAAGTCTCGTTCTCAAAGAAGAATTGTGTGATGGCGCGCGTCGCGCCTGCATCGACCTTGGCCGCCAGCACATCAATGTCCTGATCCAGCGTCCCGCTTTCGGGATGTTTCTCAGGATAGGCCGAGACGGTGACTTCAAAGTCACCGATTTTGCGGATACCAGCCACCAGATCGGTTGATGTCTGATAGCCGCCCAGATGCGCGCGAAATTGTGAGCCGGGGCCTTCCGCTGGGTCACCGCGCAGCGCCACAATATGTTTCACGCCAGCTTCTGCATAAGAGCGGATGACGGAATCAACTTCTTCGCGCGTCGCACCCACACAGGTGAGATGGGCGGCAGGCTTGAGCGATGTTTCTTTGACGAGGCGTGCGACTGTCGCATGCGTGCGCTCGCGCGTCGTGCCGCCTGCGCCATAGGTAACGGAGACGAAAGTGGGCTCCAAGGGCGCGAGGCGATGGATGCTCTCCCAAAGATTGGTCTCCATCTCTGCTGATTTGGGCGGAAAGAATTCAAAGGAGACTGCAATGGTTTGTTGGCCATTGCGGCTTGGGCGAAAAGCGGAATTCATCATGCCACCTCGCGAGCGCCACGCGCGATCAGATCGGTCACGACACGAGGGTCGCGACCGACCCAGATCGACACTGTGAGCTGGCTATCATTTTTGGCAAAGGGCGCGAGATCACGCTTGTCTTCCACATCAAGCCCGCATTCTTGCAGCAGGCCTGAGATTTCATCTGCCGAAAAGCCCAAACGGCGATGGGCATGTTTCTCGCGCAGGAATTCGAGATCATGGGGCGCGAAATCAATGATGACGATCCGCCCACCCGGGCGGAGTGTGCGCACGGCTTCGCGCAAGGCGCGTGCGGGGTCATCCAGATAATGCAGCACCTGGTGCACGACGACGAGATCATAGGCGTCATGCTCGACCGGCAGCGCATAAATGTCGCCTTGGCGTAGTTGGGCATTGCGCAGGCCCGCATGTTCTATGCGCGCACGCGCGACATTCAGCATGGCCGGACTTTGGTCGACACCCACCGCGCGTTGGGCGAAGGGGGCTATCAATTCCAGCATGCGGCCCGTGCCTGTGCCCAGATCCAGAACAGCTTGGAAGGTTTTCTTGCCAATCATGTCGCGAAGAGCTGCTTCCACGCGCTCTTCAGGCACATGCAGCGAGCGGATGCGATCCCAATCTTCGGCCTGTTCGGCAAAATAGCGCGCCGCCTGTTCAGACCGCGCGCGGCGCACATCTGCAAGGCGGGCGTGATCATTGGCGAGCACCGGATCGGTGCGATCAAGGCGGGCCACAATGGCTTGCGCCACTTCGCCCATGGCGCCGCGATCGTTCAGCCGAAAGAAGGCCCAGGCCCCCTCGCGGTGGCGCTCAACCAGGCCCGCTTCCGCCAAAAGCTTCAGATGGCGCGAAATGCGCGGCTGCGATTGCCCCAGAATGGTGATGAGCTCGCTCACCGTCAGTTCGGCTTCGGCAAGCAGGGCGATGAGGCGGATGCGCGTGATCTCGCCGGCGGCTTCCAGCGCGGTGATGAGTTCGAGCGTTGTGACCTGTGTCATGAGAGCGGGCACCAAAGCTGGCAATCCAAGGATATAAACATATCTTTATACGGTAATGGCATTTTCGGCAAGAAGCTGTCGACTGCCGGAGGGGTGGGCAGTGGAGGGGCGGGCGTCGGCTTGGCCCAAAGACACGTTTTTGAGAGTCTTTTCTGAGCTTTCGGCCCAGATTCAACCCTTCGTTAATGGTTAAAGCTTCCTAATGGGCGCTGGGACGGACCTGTCCCGAAATGACTCGTTTTCAATTGACGCCCACACTGTCCCATGCTATCCCAAATCATCCCGTTCGGAGTTCATGTTTCGGCGTTTCCCGGGTGCCGCCTTCAGGCGCATCCCGCTGGTTTTGCCGTGTCTGCCTCAGGCCGGGTTCTGTGTTTCGCGTTGGACAGGCGTTTTGGACCGTTTCGTTTCGCACTTCACCAACCGGCTCGATTCAAAGGGCCGTGTTTCGATCCCGGCCACGTTTCGAGCGGTGCTGGTGCGCGACGGATTCGAGGGTCTTTACGTTCATCCCTCGCTCGACGCGCAGACGGTCGACTGCGGTGGCCATGCGCTGCTGAAGGAGATCGACGGGCTGTTGGACAGGCTGTCTCCTTATTCGGAGGAGCGCGATCTGTTTTCGACAGCTCTGTTGGGAACGAGCGAAATCTTGAGGATCGATACGGAGGGCCGTGTCGTTCTGACAGACAGCGTCAAAGCCTATGCGGGGATCACAGCGGAAGTGACCTTCGTGGGGCAGGGACACAAGTTTCAAATCTGGGAGCCGAGCCGCTTCCGTGCGCATCTGGACGAGGCCAGAAACCGGGTGCGCGACCTACGGAAAGAGCTCAGCAACCGGCACGCGGCTGCAGATTAGCCGCGACCTCAGGGAGTACGGGAATGGAGCAGGGCCGCGGCGTTGAGACTTCTCTCGCCGCAGGCGGACCGGCCCGGCACATTCCCGTACTCCTGACTGAGGTTCTGCACGCGCTCGATATTCGCGAAGGTGGCCTGTATCTTGATGGCACCTTTGGCGCGGGCGGTTACACAAAAGCCATTCTGGAGACGCCCGGCACACGCGTGCTGGCCTTTGATCGCGATCCCGATGCCATTGCAGCCGGCCAAGCCCTCGTTGAAAAATACGAAGGCCGCCTGATGCTGGAACATGCGCAATTCTCCACCTGCGTCGATGTGGCCGCGCAGCGCGGTCTCGCCGACTTTGATGGCGCCACGTTTGATATTGGCGTGTCCTCCATGCAGCTCGATGAAGCAGCGCGCGGCTTTTCCTTCCGCTTTGAAGGCCCGCTTGATATGCGCATGAGCCAGTCGGGCCGCAGTGCCGCTGACATTGTGAATGGGGCGTCTGAAGAAGAGATTGCCGATATTCTCTATCATTATGGCGAAGAGCGCGCCTCGCGCCGCATTGCGCGCGCCATTGTGCATGATCGCGAGACGCAGCCCTACACGACCACCAAAGAGCTGGCCGAGTTGATCGGGCGCATCATCCCGTCGCGCCCGCAGGATATTCATCCTGCGACCCGCTCGTTCCAAGGCCTGCGCATTGCGGTGAATGACGAGCTGGGTGAGCTGGTGGGCGCGCTTGCGGGCGCTGAGAAACTGCTAGCACCGGGCGGGCGTCTTGCCGTGGTGAGCTTCCATTCGCTGGAAGATCGCATCGTGAAGCAGTTTTTTGCGTTGCGCTCCAATCGCGGGCGCGCGCCGTCACGACTGTTGCCGGGCGAACCTGTTCCGCCACCCTCTACCTTCACCCTCGAGGGCAAACAGCCAGTGACAGCGGGACCGGAAGAGACACATCGCAATCCGCGCGCACGATCGGCGCGTTTGCGCGCCGGCATTCGCAATGAAACATCTGCGCAGGGGATTGATCCCTCGTTGGCGGCGCTTGCCAGCCTGCCCACACCTGCCACGAAAGGACGCTGACATGTTGCGTTATCTCAATGTCCTTGCCATTGGCGCGCTGGTTGGCTCGGCGGTCTACGCCTATTCAATCAAATATGAGACTATCCTTTATTCCGAACAGATTGTGAAATTGCAGCATCAGATCAATGCCGAGCAGGACAAGATCAACATTTTGCGCGCTGAATGGTCGTATCTGGTGCGCCCGGAGCGGCTGCAAATGCTGACCGAGCGTCATCTTGATCTGCAACAGCTCTCCAACAATCAGATCATTCTGTCGGCATCAGAGATTCCTGACAAGCCTCCACGAGTGGATTCGATTGGCCGCAAGCTAGAATCTTTGGGCTTGGGCGATGTGTTGGGTGAAGAGAAAAAACCAGCGCCGAAAAATGCTGCGAGGCCGACACGATGAAACCCTTTGATCCGGATGCACGCCATCCTGGCCCCAAAGTGCATTTTGTTGAGGCGCAAGCCCAACAAGAACCGCCCAAAGCTGGCGGCTTTATCCGTTTGCTGTCCAATCTCATGCGCACGCGCATCGACAAGAGCACACATCGCATTCGCTTGGTCGCGGTCGGGTTTGTCGCGCTCTATTGTTTAATCGGTGGCAAACTTGTTTATCTCGGCATGAAGCCGGAGGCGCAGACGTTGCGTCGTGCGGCCTCTGAAGCAGCCTCCGCGGCACGTCCCGATATTCTGGATCGCAATGGCGAAGTGCTGGCAGCTGATCTGAAAACCATGTCGATCTTTGCCGAGCCGCGTCGCATCCTTGACAAGGATGAAGCAGTCGAATTGCTAACCGCTGTTCTGCCAGGCCTCAATGCCAATGATTTGCGCGAAAAACTTGGCTCGCGCAAAGGTTTTGTGTGGATCAAGCGCGGCGTCAGTCCGGCCGAGCAGCAGGAAGTCTTCCGTCTTGGTCTTCCTGGCATCAAATCTGTGCCGGAAAACAAGCGTATTTATCCCAATGGACCGATTGCAGCCCATGTGCTCGGCGCTACCAATGTTGACAATCAGGGTATCGCGGGCATTGAAAAATATATCGACAATCAGGGCTTGGGTGACCTGAAAGGTGCGGGCTTTGCGCTTGCAGCCGCAGATCTCAAGCCTGTACAGCTCTCGCTTGATCTCAAAGTTACCCATGCTTTGCGTGATGAGCTTGTGAAGGGCATTGATAAATTCAAAGCCGAAGCGGGTGCAGCAGCAATCATGGATGTGAACACGGGCGAAATTATTGCGCTCGCCTCTTACCCCGACTTTGATCCGAACGTGCCGACAGATGCGCTTGATCCCAACCGTATCAACCGCATGTCGGTCGGCGTGTTTGAAATGGGTTCCACCTTCAAAGCTCTGACGCTGGCTATGGCGCTGGACAATGGCAAGGTCAATTTGCGCAGCTCCATCGATGCGCGTTCGGCTTTGCGGTATGGCCGTTTCAAGATTGGTGATTATCACGCACAAAACCGCATGTTGAGCGTGCCAGAAGTCTTCACCTATTCTTCCAACATTGGCACAGCACGCATTGCGCTCATGGTGGGGGTCGAGGCTCACAAAGCATTCTTGCGCAAAATGGGCCAGCTCGAGCGTATGCGCACAGAGCTGCCCGAGGGTGCAGAGCCGATTGTGCCGCGCCATTGGAGTGAATTGAGCACCATGACCATTGCTTATGGTCACGGCCTCGCTGTTGCCCCATTGCAGGCCATGATGGCTGTCGCAGCGCTCACCAATGGTGGCTATCTCGTGACACCGACATTTCTGAAGCGCAGCGAAGACGATGCGAAAAAAGATGCACCCCGCGTGATCAAGCCAGAGACCAGCGATGCAATGCGCTATCTCATGCGCCTGAATGCTGAAGTGGGCTCTGCCAAGACCATCGACGTCAAAGGCTATTTTGCTGGTGGCAAAACGGGCACAGCAGAAAAAGTCATCAACGGCAAATATTCCAAAGATAAAGTCTTTGCGACGTTCACAGCCATCTATCCGTCCGACAAGCCCAAATATCTTTATCTGACGGTGATGGATGAGCCCCAGCCTTTGCCTGAAACGCATGGCTATCGTACAGCCGCATGGAATGCTGGTGCTGTGACAGGAAAGTTGATTGAGCGTACAGGCCCGTTGCTCGGTGCGCCGCCACGTCTTGAAATGCCGCAGCAGCCGTTTCCGCTGATAGCGCGTCTGGGCTTTGGTCAAAATAACGGGAGCCAGTTGCGTTGATCTCACTCGCCCAGATTCTTCATGCTTTGAAACTTCCAGCTAGCCAATGGCCGGAAGACGCTGCTGCATGCATGATCATGGGTGTGAGTGCGGATTCACGCTCTGTTGCGCAGGGGTTTTTGTTCGTTGCAGTGCCCGGCGTTAAAGCAGACGGTATGCTCTTTGCCGAGATGGCCGTGGAGAATGGCGCGATTGCTGTTTTGGGCGAACGCGCACCTGACGCGCTGCTCAAAGTTGCTTTTGTCAAGATCGGCGATGCGCGAGCCGCTCTATCAATTGTTTCAGCACTGATTTATGCGCGCCAGCCCGCCACCATTGCAGCCGTCACAGGCACAAGCGGCAAAACATCGGTTGCTTCTTTCACGCGCCAGATCTGGGCGAGATTGGGATCGCAAGCAGCCGCTCTTGGCACGACGGGAGTGATCAAACCATCGGGCGCCACCTATGGGTCGTTGACCACGCCTGATCCGGTGACTTTGCATCGCACGCTGGATGAGCTGGCAGGCGAGGGCGTCACCCATCTGGCGATGGAAGCATCTTCCCATGGACTTGATCAGCGCCGTCTGGATGGCGTGCGGTTGAGCGTGGCGGGTTTTACCAATCTGTCGCGCGATCATCTCGATTATCATCCGACGATTGAAGCCTATCTGGCGGCCAAAATGCGTCTCTTTGCGTCCTTGCTGCAGCCAGGCCAGACAGCCGTTCTTAATGCAGATTGTGATGTGGCCGATCAAGTGGCGCGCGTGATTGCAGCACGCGGCCTTAAGCTCTTTTCTGTGGGCGAGAAGGGCCATGACATCAAGCTGATATCCGTTATCGCACAAGGTGAGGTGCAGCACATATTGCTGGAGCATGCAGGTCGTGACTATCAAGTGAAGCTGCCTTTGGCTGGCGACTTTATGGTGTCTAACGCTTTGGTTGCTGCGGGGTTGTGCATTGCCAGTGGATCTGATGCGCAAAAAGTCTTTGCTGCACTACAACATCTTGAGGGTGCGCCGGGGCGTCTGGAGCGCGTCGGTGACAAGAATTGTGCGCCTATTTTTGTCGATTATGCGCATAAGCCGGATGCGCTGGATAAAGTTCTGGGGACATTGCGCCCACTTGCTTCAGGTAAGTTAATGGTTGTCTTTGGCTGCGGTGGGGATCGCGATCAGGGCAAGCGTCCGATCATGGGTGCGATTGCAACAGCCCACGCCGATCTGGTGATAGTCACCGACGATAATCCGCGCATGGAAGACCCTGCACAGATTCGTGCCGCTATTCTGGCGCAGGCCCCTGGTGCTTTGGAAATTGCAGACCGCGCGCTGGCCATTCGTCACGCTGTTTCAATGCTGCAATCAGGTGATGTGCTGGTTGTGGCTGGCAAGGGCCATGAGACAGGCCAGATTGTTGGCACCAAGACATTGCCATTTTCAGATCATGAAGCTGTGCGCGCCGCACTCTCGGAGTGTGACGCATGACCGATGATGTGAAAAATGGCGCACCATTGTGGTCTGGTCTTGAGTCGATTGTGCCATTGAATGCGCGCATCGTCGGCTCCACGGCGCTTGTTGTGCGTGGTGTCTCGATTGACACACGGACCTTGCAGCCCGGTGATCTTTTCTTTGCCATACGAGGCGATGCCAATGACGGGCACGCTTTTGTCGAGCAGGCTTTTGCGAAAGGCGCTGCAGCCGCAGTGGTTGATGAAGCTCATGCCGATGCCTTGAAAAAATTCGGTACGCTTTATGTTGTGCATGATGTCCTGCGTGCCATGGAAGATCTCGGCCGCGCTGCGCGGCGTCGCATGACAGGCGTGGTTTGTGCAATTACCGGCTCTGTGGGTAAAACCAGCACCAAGGAAATGCTCAAGGGTGTCTTGTCAGCAGCAGGTAAAACGCATGCCTCTGTGGCTTCCTACAATAATCATTGGGGTGTGCCGCTGACTTTGTCGCGCATGCCAGCCGATGCCAGTTTTGCAATTTTCGAAATTGGCATGAATCATTCCAATGAAATTCGTCCGCTTACAAAAATGGTCAATCCGCATGTAGCACTGATCACGGCCATTGCGCCGGTGCATCTGGAAAATCTTGGTACAATCGAAGCCATTGCCGATGCCAAGGCAGAAATATTTGAAGGTCTCGAGGCGGGTGGTGTTGCGATCATTCCGCGTGACACACCTCATTATGTTCGCCTCGACACAAGCGCACGCGGCGCTGGCGCTGACACGATTTTGTCTTTTGGTGAAACAGCCGGAGCCGATGCGCAGCTGATTTCATTTGAGCCGCAGGCAGAAGGCTCACTGGTTTCGGCTGAGGTTATGGGAGAGCAGCTGACTTATCGTTTGGGTGCACCCGGTCGCCATCTCGCGCAAAACTCACTCGCCATTCTTTTGTGTGCGCGTGCAGTGGGTGTCGATATGGTAGAAGCTGCTCATCAATTACAATTTGCCACCGCCCCACAAGGTCGCGGCCAGCAGATCACGCTTGAAATTGATGGTGCCTCAGCCACGCTGATTGATGAAAGCTATAATGCCAACCCCGTGTCGATGCGCGCGGCGCTGACATTGCTTTCACAAACGCCAATGCCCGCCATTTTTGGTCGCCGCATGGCCATGCTGGGTGACATGCTCGAGCTCGGGCCTGATGAAATCAAACTGCATGCCGATCTTGCAGATGTCATTGCAGGACTTCCCGTTGATCTTGTCCATACGGTCGGACCGCGGATGAAAGCGCTGCATGAGGCTCTGCCGGCTGGCAAAGCAGGCCTTCATGCTGACAAAGTCACGGATATTCTGGAGACGCTCGTCGATCAGGTGGTTGCGGGCGATGTCGTCATGATCAAGGGATCAAACGGAATCCGCATGGGTTCCGTGGTGCAGGCGCTGAAAGATCGCCATGCGCCACAACAAAATAAGGGTGAAGGATAATCCATGCTGTTCTGGCTGTCGGATTTTTCAAACTGGTTCACGCCGCTCAACGTGTTCCGTTATATTACGGTGCGCACAGGCGGGGCTGCGGCCACGGCATTGTTCTTTGTCTTCTTCTTTGGTCCGCGCATCATTGCCGCGCTGCGCCTGAAGCAGGGCAAAGGTCAGCCTATTCGTGCGGATGGTCCGCAATCACATTTGCTGACCAAAAAAGGCACGCCAACCATGGGCGGGTTGATGATCCTCTCTGGTCTCATCGTCTCGGCATTGCTGTGGGCCAATCTGAAAAATCATTACGTCTGGGTTGTGCTGCTGGTCACTACGGGTTTCGGGTTGATCGGCTTTTATGATGATTATCTGAAAGTCACGAAACAATCACACAATGGTTTTTCCGGGCGTATGAGGTTGGCATGTGAAGCCGCCATCGCTTTTGTTGCCTGTTTCATCATGATGAACTTTGGAACGCCCGCAACCACGGGCCTCGCCATTCCGCTCGTCAATGGCTATGTGATCGATCTTGGCTGGTTTTTTCTGATCTTCGCGCCCTTCGTGATTGTGTCATCAGGCAATGCGGTCAATCTGACAGATGGTCTTGATGGTCTGGCGATTGTGCCCTCCATGATTGCTGCTGGCACATTCGGGATTATTGCCTGGGTTGCGGGCAATGCAATTTTTGCCAGCTATCTCGGCATTAACTTTATACCGGGTTCAGGCGAATTGGCGGTCATCTGCGGCGCGCTCATTGGTGCGGGCCTTGGCTTTCTGTGGTTCAATGCACCACCTGCGCAAATCTTTATGGGTGATACAGGTTCGCTCGCACTGGGTGGTTTGATTGGCACAGTGGCTGTTGCGGTCAAACATGAGGTGGTGCTGATCATCGTGGGTGGCCTCTTTGTGGTTGAGGCTTTGTCGGTCATTGTGCAGGTGATTTCGTTCAAACTCACCGGCAAGCGCGTCTTTCGCATGGCGCCTATTCATCATCACTTCGAGCAGCTGGGTTGGTCAGAGCCGCAGATCGTGGTCCGCTTCTGGATTATCGCATTTGTGCTGGCTTTGATTGGTTTGGCCACGTTGAAATTGCGCTAAGGGAAGAGCATCATGGTCACACGCGCCGAACGCAGTGCCTTCGCCGATTGGTGGTGGACGGTTGATCGCTGGCTTCTGACGGGGCTTGGTGTTCTCATGGTGCTGGGCATTGTCCTCACCATGGCGGGCTCGCCCGCAGTTGCGGAACGGCTTGGTTTGCAGGCCTTCCACTTCGTCAATCGACAAGTTGTTTTTTTGGGTATTTGTACATTCGTGCTGATTGGCGTGTCGTTTTTGTCGCCGCGCTATGTGCGCCGTTTCGCTTTGCTGCTGTATATTGGCGGCATGGCGCTGGTTGTGCTGGCGTTGATGTATGGCGTCGAAGTGAAGGGCTCGAAGCGCTGGATTTTTGGTATTCAGCCGTCAGAATTTGTGAAGCCGGCTTTTGTTATCCTCGCGGCCTGGGCCTTTTCAGAAGGTGCGCGTCGACGCGATGTGCCTGGCACCATCATTGCCATGCTGCTTTTGCCCACCACCGTGATCCCGCTGGTGCTGCAGCCTGACATTGGCCAGACCATGCTGATCTCGATTGTGTGGGCCGCTCTCTTCTTCATGGCGGGTCTGCACTGGTTATGGGTGATCGGCATTGGCGGGGCAGGTGTGAGCGGCATTTTTGTCGCCTATCATTTTGTGGCTCACGTGCGCGCTCGCATTGACAAGTTTCTCGATCCGGGTGCGGGTGGCACCAATGCGAGTGATACATTCCAGGTCGACACAGCCATGGAAAGTTTCATTTCCGGCGGCTGGTTTGGCAAAGGCCCAGGCGAGGGCACGATGAAACGTATTCTGCCTGACAGTCACACAGATTTTATCTTTGCGGTGACGGGCGAGGAATTTGGCGTGTTGTTTTGCATGTTCATTGTCCTCATCTTTGCCATTGTCGTACTGCGCGGATTGATTGTGGCCTCCAAAAACGAAGACCCCTTTTGCCGCTTTGCTGCGGCTGGTCTGGTCGTGCTGTTTGGCGTCCAAAGTGCCATCAATATGGCGGTGAATCTGCATCTCATGCCAGCCAAAGGGATGACCTTGCCGTTCATCTCCTACGGCGGCTCGTCGATGATCTCGCTGGGGCTTGGCATGGGCTTTTTGATTGCCGTCACACGCAGGCGCCCGCGTGCCGAGATTGAACGCCCCGTGAGTGGGGCGTGAGCGCGCCGATCCTCCTTGCGGCGGGTGGCACGGGCGGCCATCTCTTTCCGGCGGAATCGCTGGCCGGCGAATTGCGTGCGCGTGGTCACCGCGTGGAGCTCGTCACCGATGATCGCGCCCTGAATTACGGCGGTGCCTTTCCGGCGGATGCGATTCATACCGTGTCAGCTGCAACGCCCACTGGCGGTGGCCTGTCTTCAAAAATCAAAGCGGCGCTGATGCTCGCGCGCGGCACGCTCGAAGCCATGGCGCTTTTGCGCCGCATCAAGCCTGCTGTTGTGGTGGGCTTTGGTGGCTATCCGACTGTGCCGCCGATGCTGGCGGCGCGTTTGCTGAATATGCGCAGTGTTCTGCATGAGCAGAATGCGGTCATTGGTCGGGCCAATCGCTTTCTGGCGGGCGGCGTCACTGCCATTGCCACAGGTTTTCCAACGCTGTCAGGGGCTGGCGCTTCTCTGCTTGCCAAGGCGCGCACGACGGGCAATCCGGTGCGTCCTGCTGTGCTGGATGCGGCACATGTTCCTTATCCATCCTTTTCGGATGAGAAGTTGCGTATTCTGGTAACAGGCGGCTCGCAAGGCGCGCGCGTCATGTCGGATGTCGTGCCTGCCGCCATTGCGCTCCTGCCGCGCGATATTCAGGAGCGACTCGTTATTGTGCAGCAAGCGCGTGGTGAAGATGAGAACCGCGTGCGTGCTGCCTATGCCGCACTCAATCTGTCCGTCGAGGTTGCCGCCTTTTTCAAGGATCTGCCGATGCGCATCGCGCAGGCGCATCTGGTGGTTGCGCGCTCGGGTGCCTCCACCGTGTCCGAGCTGGCTGTGATTGGCCGTCCGGCCATTCTCGTGCCCTTTCCCCATGCGCTGGATCAGGATCAGGCGGCCAATGCCGCCCAGCTCAAAGCCTCGGGCGCCGTCGAGATCATTGATCAAAGTCAATTTGATGCAGCTTGGCTGGCCGCAGCTCTCGGGCGTGCGGCTTTCGCCACCGAGGGGTTGACGCAGCGCGCGCAAGCAGCCAAGCACGCGGGACTAGCCAATGCGACGCAGCGCCTTGCCGATCTGGTCGAGCGTGTTGCGGCCGGTGAGGAGATCGCCAGATGAAACTGCCGCGCGAACTGGGTCCGATTCACTTCGTCGGCATCGGCGGCATTGGCATGTCTGGCATTGCCGAAGTGCTGATCAATCTGGGCTATGATGTGCAAGGCTCGGATGCGACCGAGAATGCCAATGTGAAGCGCCTGCGTGAAAAAGGCGCCAAGGTTTTTATCGGACATTCGGCAGATAATTTGGGTCAGGCGGAAGTCGTCGTGGTCTCTACCGCCATTCGTCGTGACAATCCTGAACTGGCTGGCGCGCGTGAGCGCCGCATCCCTGTTGTGCGCCGCGCTGAAATGCTGGCTGAACTCATGCGCCTTCGCCAATGCGTGGCGGTGGCTGGCACACACGGCAAGACAACCACCACCTCGATGGTCGCCACGCTGCTCGATGCAGGCGGCTTTGATCCCACCGTGGTCAATGGCGGCATCATCAATGCCTATGGCACCAATGCGCGTGTGGGCGAAGGCGAATGGATGGTGGTTGAGGCCGACGAGAGCGATGGCACGTTCCTCAAGTTGCCCGCTGATATCGCGGTCGTCACCAATATCGACCCCGAGCACCTCGATCATTTCAAGACTTTTGATGCGATCAAGGACGCGTTTCGCACGCTGATTGAAAATCTGCCCTTCTACGGCTTTGCTGTCATGTGCCTCGATCATCCGACCGTGCAGGAGCTGGTCGGCAAGATCGAAGATCGTCGCGTTGTCACCTATGGCGAGAACCCGCAGGCCGATGTGCGTTTGCTGGATGTCGATCTCGCGGGTGGTGTGTGCAAATTCAATGTGCTGATCCGTGACCGCAAGACAGCGTCTGCTGCCTATATCGAAGGCCTCGTTCTGCCAATGCCGGGCCATCACAATGCGCTCAATGCGACAGCTGCCATTGCGGTGGCCTATGAGCTTGGCATGAGTGTCGATGCGATCCGTAAGGGTCTGTCGCAATTTGGTGGTGTCAAACGCCGCTTCACCCGCACGGGTGAATGGAATGGCGCGCAGATTTTTGATGATTACGGTCATCATCCCGTTGAAATCGCCGCCGTGCTGCGAGCGGCACGCGCCTCGACCAAAGGCCAGGTGATTGCAATCGTTCAGCCGCATCGCTATTCGCGTCTGCAATCCTTGTTCGAGGCTTTCTCCTCCTGCTTCAATGATGCCGATGCCGTGCTGGTGGCTGATGTTTATGCTGCGGGCGAAAAACTGATTGAGGGTTTTGATCGCGATCATCTTGTGGCGGCGATCAAGGCGCATGGCCATCGTCGGGCCATGGCGCTGAACGGACCAGAAGATGTGCCTACAATTGTGCGTGAAATGGCCAAGCCCGGCGATTACATTGTGTTTCTGGGCGCCGGCAATATCACGCAATGGGCCTATGCTCTGCCTGAGCAATTGAAGGCTGGCACTTAAATGCGTTTTCCAGATATCACGCCCGCGCTCTCAGGCTTGATGCCGAACTTGCGCGGGCGTTTGATCGCTGATCAATCGCTGGCGAGCTTCACTTGGTTTCGCACTGGGGGGCCCGCACAGGCGTTTTTCACGCCAGCAGATGAAGATGATCTCGCCTATTTTTTACAGCATCTGCCGCATGACATTCCGCTCACGCTGATTGGCGCGGGCTCCAACATGATCATCCGCGATGGCGGTGTGGAAGGCGTCGTCATGCGTCTCACCGGCAAGGCCTTCGCCGAAATCAATGTGGAAGAGAACAATTGCATCCGCGCAGGCGCTGCCACCCCTGACGTCAAGATTGCGCGTGCGGCAGCGGATGCTGGCATTGCGGGCCTGTCTTTCTTTCGCGGCATTCCCGGCTCCATTGGTGGTGCCTTGCGCATGAATGCGGGCGCACATGGTGGCGAGACGAAAGATGTGCTGATCGAGGCACGTGGCTTTGACCGCACCGGCAAACTGCATGTCTTCACTCATGCGGATATGGGTTTTTCCTATCGCCATTCGTCTGTGCCAGCTGACATCATCTTCACACAGGCCCTGTTTCAGGGTCGCCCCGGTGTTCCTGCTGACATTTTGGCGGAGATGGATGCCATCACCGCCGCGCGCGAAGCCGCTCAGCCGATCAAGGAAAAGACCGGCGGTTCGACCTTCAAGAATCCGCCCGGCCACAAGGCCTGGCAATTGGTGGATGCAGCAGGTTGTCGTGGTCTTGTGGTGGGCGATGCGCAGGTTTCGCCGATGCATTGCAATTTTCTGATCAATCGCGGACAGGCCACGTCGACGGACATTGAAAACCTTGGTGATGAAGTGCGCCGCCGCGTCAAAGAGACGTCGGGCGTCGAGCTTGAATGGGAAATCAAGCGCATTGGTGTTGCCCTCCCGCAGACGGAGATGATGAAATGAGCAAGCATGTCGCCGTGCTGATGGGTGGCTGGTCGGCTGAGCGCGAAGTCTCGCTTCGCTCGGGTGCTGCTTGCGCGAAAGCCTTGCGGGATGAGGGTTTTCGCGTCACCGAGATCGATGTGGATCGGGATATCGCGCAACGTTTGGCGGCGTTGAAGCCTGATGTGGCTTTCAACGCTTTGCATGGCAAAGTCGGTGAAGACGGCACCATTCAGGGCGTTCTGGAAGTGCTTGGCATCCCCTATACGCATTCGGGCGTGCTGGCCTCGGCTCTGGCCATGAACAAGCAGCAGGCCAAGATTGTGATGGCGGCCGCGGGCATTCCGGTGGCAGAGGGGCGCGTGGTGAGCCGTCAGGAGGCCGCCAAGGCCCATGTCATGAGCCCGCCCTATGTGCTCAAGCCGGTGTGCGAGGGCTCGTCTTTCGGGGTGGTAATTATTAACGCCGGAGACCCCCCACCGTCCCATTTAGGGGCACCTGACTGGGCTTATGGCGACGCCATGCTGGCCGAGCGATTCGTGCCGGGGCGCGAATTGACCTGCGCGGTGGTCGGCGACCGGGCGCTGGATGTCATCGACA
>CAINNX010000083.1 GCA_903851305.1 uncultured Hyphomicrobiales bacterium
ACCACCGGATCACCTCGTGGGGGCTGGCTACGTCGACTATCACATCGTTTACGCGACCGTGTGTCTGTTTCTGTTTTTCGCCAATGCGGGACATGTTTTCGGGCTTGATCGCTGGGTGTCGGAGTTGGTGATCGTTCGCAACAATGACTGGCTGAAAAAGCTGATTGGCTAATCAGAACAGGGCGGCTCAACGGCCGCCCTTTTTCTTTGCCACCAGCAATAGCGCGGTCTAAAAGCAAACAACAAATGTCAGAAAGGTTATGACCATGAGCGATGATGTGGTGCGCGACAGCAACGGGACCGTTTTGAACGAAGGCGATAGCGTGACACTCATCAAGGATCTCAAAGTGAAGGGCACATCTGTCACGCTCAAGCGCGGCACCTTGGTCAAAAACATTCGCCTCACCGGTGACCCGGCGGAAATCGAATGCAATGCTGAGAAGGTGAAGGGCCTAGTCTTGCGGACGGAGTTTTTGAAAAAGGCCTGAGCTTGCTTTTCGGCTTACGCCGATTTCGGCAATTCGAGTTTGGGGCGCCAGATGCCGAGCGCCGTTTGTGCGCAGGAGATGGCCAGAATGGCAAACAGCACATTCCATTCGCCATGCAAGGCCTCGTTCAACAATTGCCGGGCTTCTTCGACGCTATTGCCGGCAGCCATGCGTGCTGCAAATTCAGCCGCCTCGATGGCTTTGCTCTGTGTGATGGCCAGCGTTGATTCAAACATGGCCAGCCCCAAAAAAGCTTTCGCCCAGGCCCAGCGCTTCTCCTGATAGGGCTTGTGCACCATCATCGACATCAACCCGCTGACCAGCGACAGGCCCAGAGATGGAACAAGGGTGAACCGGCAGATCAGACTGATCGTCTCGCGCATGTCGGCATATTGCGAGAGAGTGTCCTGCGGGGCTCTCCAGAGAATGAGCAGATAGGCCACCAGCGCACCAATCAGGCCGCAAGAAGATAATGTGTGCAGAAATTTGATGGTCTGGCGCATGGGGGCGATACGCGGGGCACGCGGGACAGGATCACTGCTCCCGCGTGTCGCTTCATTCAGAGCTTGAACACGGTCTTCAAAGTCTCGCGCACACTGGCGCGTGCGGCTTTGGCGGCTTCGGCATTGAAGCCGACATGGGGGCCGCGCTCGACACAGGGGTCTTCATAGGTGAAGGCCTTGCCGCTCTTGCTGTTGGTGATCTGACCAAGCGGCTCTTCCTTCAAAACGCAATTGCGCACGGTCATCGCATTGGTGGAGACGGTCGGTGTCGGCGAGCCGAGCGGGCCATCGAAGGAATGGGCGGCATCCTTATAGATGGTCATTTCAACATTCGCGCCCGCAGCTTTCAGGTGCTCGGAGTATGCCTTGCATTGGGGTGCCGGATTGTAATCATCAATGTCGCCGTGATGGATGCGGACCGGCACGGGTTTGAGTTTCGTGTCATCCACAAATTGCGTCATGCAATCAGGATAGAAAGGGAAATAGGCTATGAAATCGACGCCGCTCTCGTTCCACATTTTGTGAAATCGTTCGAGGCTTGCATAGAGTGTCGCTTGTCCACCACGCGAAAAACCGATCATGGCCACACGCGATGTATCAACACGCGGGTGATCTTTCAGTTTTGCCAGCGCGCGATATGTGTCGAGAATCATGTTGAGGCGGCCCAACTGTCCCTGATTGTCGCTGGTGGTAACAATGCCGCGGCCCGAAAAGGCGTCGATCATCAAAGTCGAGACACCCATTTCGGCAAATTCACGCGCCCATTGCTCATCGCGCCCGCCCAAAGCGCCTGAGCCATGCAGAAGCACAACAACCGGGCGCTTGCCCGGACCTTGTGCGACATGCAGCTCTGCTGCGAGCTGTGCCGGCTTGCCGGCCGATTTATCGCCCTTCAGAAAAGCGCTGTCGGGCAAGGTGAGCGATTCAAACGGAATGAGTTCGATGCGCGCGGGCAAGGATGCGCGCGCATCCTGTGCCCGGGTGATATTTGGTGAGATGAATGTTGCAAGAAGCCCGCAGAGGCTTGCCAAAATCAGGTGAGCGCGCATCTGGATCCCCCTCACTTTGCGATGATCAATTTGCCGAGGCGTTCGCGCACATCTTTGGGTGTCTTGACCGCTTCCTCGATCACTTTACGCACGAATTTTCCATCGACCGGACTGGTCTTCATGCCGGCCTGCAGCATTTCTGCACGGAAGCTTGGTTCCATCGCCATTTTCATAAAGGCCTTTTCGAGAACATCGGCGCGGTCGGCCGGAATCTCCGGAGGTGCTGCGAAGGGCAGAGCCATGAAGAAGGGATTTTCAGCAAATTCCAGATAGGTGCGGTCACTCGGGTTTGTCACCAGTTCGCGCCCTGTAGGCACGTTGGGCAATTCGGCCATGCGAGTGCTACGCGCAAATTGCACAAGCACGCGCAATTTGCCTTCATTCCACAATTGCGGACGCGCAGCCATAATGGCGGAGACGTCAATCACCTGTCCGTCGATTTCTCCACGTTCCATCGCAAGCCAAATGTCATTGGCGCCGGGGAAGCCGCGCACGACATCTGTGTTCACACCGAGCAATTCTTTTGCAATGAGTGCAAAGGTTGTGTTGGTCGCACCCACGCCAACGCCTGCAAGATTGAGTTTCATCTTGCGTGCGTCTTCGATGGATTTGACCGGGCTCGAGGCCATGACGACCAGCAGATAGGCATCATCGGCATAAGAAGAGAGTGAGCCGAGCCAAGTGAGCTTGAGCGGGTCGAATTGCACATTGCTCTCGCCGCACAAATAAAGCTGCGGAATCGAGCGGCTGACGGTGGCAATCGTCAAACCGTCGCGCGGTGTCGAATTGGCGAGACGATTGGCCGCCGACAACCCGCCAGCACCCGGCTGGTTCTGCACCACGACATTCGGGTTGCCCTCAATGTGATTGGGCAGGTGGCGGGCGACGATGCGGCCAGCGATGTCGTAAAAGCCGCCCGGCGAGAAGGGCACGACCAGTTGGACTGTTTTGCCTTTGTAGAAATCGGAATCGGCCAGGGAGCTGCGTGGCACCAAAGCTGCCGCTGTCACGGCTGTGGCTGTCTTGCAGAAATGGCGACGCGTGAGCGCTTTCGTCATCTTGGACGTCATTGGCTTATCCTCCCCTGAAGGCCTGTTATATGCGGCCCTCTTATCAGCCTAGGTGAGGTGCGTGAACTTGTGAAGCGGCGGAAAGGTGGATTTTACGGAGATTGTCCCTGGCGGTGACTGCTTCCCCTTTCATCACTTGTGCTGATTTCACGGCAATGGACTGCTCAATCATTGGCAGGCTGCTGCTCGACTGCGGATGGCTTTGTCTGCCATCGGCCACCGTTCGAGATGAATTTGGCACGCCATAAAGCAATGTTGGCGGCACTCTGGTCTTCCAACCCGATGAGCACGCCGCAACATTCACATTTGTAAGCCTGTGCGCCCGCGGGGCGGCTGTTTTGGAATCCGCAAACACGACACGGGTTTTGGCCGTGATGGTGGTCCGACATAATCCTGGTCTCCCTCGGTGTCATGCGATCGCGCAGGTGGAGCTTTGCTGCTCTCTCAAGCCGCGCAACCAAAAGGAGTAGAGCAAGGAGCGTGCCGAAGTTGAAAGACAGTCACACAAGACCGTGAAGACGGAGGTGGCTGGGGGGACACAAAAAAAGGCCGGCTCAAGTGCCGGCCTTTGTGGTGTCGTTGGGGGAGGCGCTTATTCCTCGGTGATCTTCTGCATGCGCGCGACGATCTTCTCATCTGCATTGGCCGCAGCGGCGACGATCTTGGCGAGCGAGGCACCATCCAGCGGTTCGAAGTCGAGGTTCGACTTCTGGATTTCGGCCAGCATTTCCGGGTCTTTCATCGTCGCATCGAAAGCCTTGCGCAAGATCGCGGTGCGATCAGCTGGCAGGCCTGGAGGGGCGAGGATCGAGCGACCGATTTCAGCGCTTGAGACCGCAAAGGCCAACAGCTTGCGATCTTCTTCATTGGTGCCCAATTCAACGAGCGTGGGCACGTCCTTCAGCTCAGGGGAGCGATGCAGGCCATATTGCACGAAGATGGCAGCCTTCTTATCGGTCAACCAGTTCATACGTGTCGACTTCATCGTGTTCCACGATGTCAGTGCGGCTTCTGTTTCGCCACGCTCCACCGCCAGCAGACCATCGGTTGAACCGGGGAAGCCGCGGATGATCTTGAACTTGGTGCCAGCGACCTCATTCATGAGCTTGGGATAGGTATCTGAGGGCGAGCCCGGACCTGTGGACGCAGTCGGCACAACCACCGACTTTGCACCCGCCAGCGTATAGGCCGGCGTGCGGGTTGAAATAACCTGCACTTCGATGTTGGACGTCACGCGGCCGATCCAGGTGAATTCGGCAGCTTTGAATTGCACGCCCTTGGCCTTCAATGCTTCGTCGATTGCCAGTGTCTGCGAGACAGTGCCAAGCGCCGTGCCATCCTTGGGGGCGATACGATAGAGCCAGTTGGAGGCAGTGAAAGAACCAGCGCCCGGCATGTTGGAGGCCACGACTGTCGGATTGCCGGGGATCTGCTTGCTGATAAAGCGCGCGACCATACGGCCGAAGAGATCATAGGTGCCACCCGGCGAGAAGCCGATATAGACGGTGACTGTCTTGCCCTTGAAGAAATCCTCATCTGCCGCCAGCACGGGTGAGGCAGCGACGAGGGTGGCAAGGGTCGCAGAAAGCGCAGCGGCGCCAAGCATCCTTTTCATGGGTTATTCCTCCTTAAGATCAGCCCTTTCTGGTGCGCTGTCGCCAACATTGCAAGACCCAAAGCACGCTCCCGGGGTGTCCCAGAGGGGCGAGCCTTGCTAGAAGGGATGAAAATAACGTGAGTCCCCGCCCGCGGGTGGGAGGAAGCCCCGAATCTTGCGCCCAGTCCGCACCCTGCTTGCCCGTTGGATACCCGAGCTGCCCAGTGGGCCGCTGCTGGTTCTGATGTCGCTCGTCTTCCTGAAGCAGATCGGCAATGGCATGGTCTGGTCGGTGATTGCTCTCTATGGGCAGGAGCTGGGCGCCAGCACGACGGTCATCGGACTGTTGGTCTCCTGCTATGGCGGGGCGCGTCTAATGGCCAATATGCCCTCGGGCATTGCCTCGGAGCGGTTTGGTCGACGCCGCCTCATGCAATTGGGCTGCGTGCTACTGACTTTGGCATCTTTCGGCGTGGTGATGACCCATTCGCGGGAGACTTTCTTTATCGGCATTTTGTTTTTGGGCATGGCTTCCGCCTCTTTCATGACGGCCGCATTGGCGGCGGTGGCTGATCTGGGCACACCGGGCCAGCGTTTGCGTGATGCCTCCTTCTATCAAGCCGCCAATATGACAGGCACGGCGCTCGGCCCCGCCATTGGCGGTCTAGTGGCGGCAGGCTGGGGCTATTCCGCGCCGTATTTTGTCAACGGATTGATTGCTCTGGCGGGCATCCTTGCATTTGCGCTCATACCTTGGCCAACCGAGATCAAGCACAAGGCTGGTAAAGAACGCATGGGCAATCTGCGCGCCGTTGCAACTGCCAGCGCAGGCGTCGGCCTGATGTATTTTGCAATTTTCTATGCGCGCACGGCGTCCAACTGGATTGTCATGCCACTCATTGCGCAAAGCCAGTTCAATTGGGATATGGCCGCCATTGGCGTGCTTTTGACCGTTGGCGCCTGCGCCAATCTCGCCGTGTTGCCATTCAATGCGGCGCTGTCGCGCGAGTTTGGCCGTGTTGGCGCGATCATTATCGCAGGCCTTGCGACCTTTGCCGCCTGCGCTCTTCTGGCCTTTGGCCACCACCCGATCTTTCTCTGGCTGACCGCCATTATGTTTGGCGCGGGGTCGGGCATCGCCACGCCAACCCTCATTGCCTATGTCGCCGATGTCGCGCCCGAAAACCAGCGCGGCATCTATATGGGACTGTTGCGCACGGCGCAGGATTTCGCGCTGATCCTGGGGCCGTTCTTCACTGGTCTGCTGTCAGAGAATCTGGGCTTTGGCTATCAGGGCGGATTGATGGGTTCGATGGTCATTTTGGGCCTGTCGATCTTCATTTTCTGGCGCAGCGCGCGCGGCAAGAGGCTGTAATCCCAAGGGCACAAGGGCCCCGTCTTGCTTTCCTGTCCCAGTTCTCTAGCTTTGATCACAAAAATGAGAGCAGGGGGGATGTGACGTGCTGGCGCTGGTGAAGCTCGCCTTAAGGCGGCCTTATACTATGGCGGTGACCGCCGTCCTGATCATGCTGACAGGCTTTATTTCTGTCTCGCGCATGATCGTCGATATTTTCCCCGCGATTGATATTCCGGTCGTCTATGTCGCCTGGTCCTACAATGGCCTGTCGGCAGAAGACATGGAGCGACGTGTCGTGCTCGTCTCCGAGCGCGCTTATTCGACAACCGTCAATGGTGTCGACCATATCGAATCCCTGTCCATTCCCGGCCAAGGCATTCTGAAAATCTATTTCCAGCCCGGCACCGATATTGGTGGCGCCATTGCCCAGATCTCGGCGCAGAGCAATGCGGTGCTGCGTATTGCACCCCCCGGCATGCAGCCGCCCAACATCATCCAGTTCAATGCGTCCAATGTTCCCGTCGTGCAGGTGACGCTCAATTCCACCAGTGTGCCTGAGCAGCAGATTTCCGATTACGCCAATAATTTCTTGCGCGTGAAACTGTTCACCATTCCCGGCCTCTCCATTCCCGCAGCCTTCGGTGGCAAGAACCGCCAGATCATTGTCGAAGTCGACCCGTTGAAGGCGGCCTCCAAGGGCCTGTCGCAGATGGATGTCGTCAATGCGCTTGGCGCCAGCAATGTGATTGTGCCGGCAGGCGTCGCGCGCTTGGGCGCAAAGGAATATGCAATCCAGCTCAATTCCAGTCCGCGTTTGGTTGAGCAATTCAACACGATCCCGGTGGGTGTGCGCGAAGGCGTGATGGTGACTTTGGCTGATATTGCAACGGTGAAGGATTCCTTCTCGCAGCAATCCAACATTGTGCGCATTGATGGCCAGCGTGCGGCCTTCATTCCGATTCTGAAACACACTCATGCTTCCACCTTGCAAGTCGTGGATGCTGTGCGCGGCATGTTGCCTGATATTCAGGAAAGCGCCCCCTCAGGCCTTGAATTGCGTATGGACTTTGACCAATCGGTGTTCGTGCGCGCAGCGGTACATAATGTGGTGGAAGAGGCGATTACCTCGTCCATTCTCGTTTCGCTGATGATCCTTGTGTTCCTGGGGAGCTGGCGCAACACATTGGTGGTGGCGGCCTCCATTCCGTTGTCGATCTTCGCAGGCATGGCCGGGCTTTATCTCACCGGTCAGACGATCAATCTGATGACGCTGGGCGGCATGGCGCTGGCCATTGGCATGCTCGTCGATAATGCGACCGTGGTGATGGAAAACATCCATCGCAACCAGGCGCTCGGCAAGCCGCTGACGATTGCCATTGTGGAAGGCTCTGGCGAAGTCGTGCAGCCACTCACCGTGGCAACGCTGTGCATTTGTATCGTCTTTATTCCGGTGCTCTTGCTGGAAGGGGCGGCGCGCTTCCTCTTCATTCCGTTGGCCATCACCGTCGTCTTGTCGATGTTGGCGTCATTCGTTTTGTCTTTCAGCGTTGTGCCCGCACTGGCGCGGCAATTGCTGTCGGGCGAAGACCATGGCCATTCCGGCCCCAAATCTTTTGGCGCACGGATGGCGGAGGCGTTTGATCGCCGCTTCGATGCGTTCAAGGCGGGCTTTGTCAATGTGCTGACGGGCGCCCTGGGCATGCGCAAGCAAGTGCTGTTTGGCTTTGGCGGATTGCTCGCCATTACCTTGATGCTGGCGCCCAATGTCGGGACGGATTTTTATCCAACCGCTGACGTTGGTATTTTGAAACTGCACGTGCGCGCGCCCGCAGGCAATCGTCTGGAATCCACCGAAGACCTTGTGTCGGATGTCGAAGTGGCTCTGCGCAAAATCATTCCTGCCAAAGAAATGCGCACGATCAATGCGATGATTGGCGTGCCGGGCGGTCTCAACCTGGCTTTCGTGCCCTCTGACAATACTAGCGGCGCCGATGCGGAATTGCTGATCTCGCTTAAAAGCCCACATCGCCCGACAGACGAATATAAGCAGCTGATCCGTGATCAGCTCACCGCTGAATTTCCCGGTGTGATCTTCTATTTCCAGACGGCTGATATCGTCAGTCAGGTTTTGAACTTTGGCCTGTCGGCGCCCATCGACATTCAGATTCAGGATCAGAATTTTGAGCGCTCCTATGCGGTCGGCCAGCAGCTCTTGCAAAAGCTGAAGGTGATCCCCGGTGTGGTTGATCCGCATATCACGCAGGTGCTCAACTTCCCCTCGCTGCAGATTGAAGTCGATCGCCAGCGTGCGGTGCGGCTGGGTGTCTCGCAGCGCGATGTCGCCAACAATATGCTGGCATCCTTATCGGGTTCATCCTCGATCAGCCCGACCTACTTTCTCAATCCGCAGAACGGCGTGAATTATTCGGTCGTCGTCAACACGCCGATTGAGCGTCTGGAAACGGTGCAGGATATTCTGTCCTTCCTCGCGCAATCTGCGCCCACCTCGCTGACACCTGCACCGGCTGTTGTCACGCCGACAACGCTGCCCTCAGCACCTGTCACGCGACTGGGGGATTTCGCCTCCGTCACGCCGGGCACAGCGATGAATGCGATCAACCATTACACAATCCAGCGCGTCATTGACGTGGCGGCCAATGTGGAAGGGCGTGATCTGGGCTCGACTGCGGCTGAAATCAAAAAGGTCATTGCCGAGGTGCAAAAAGATTTGCCCTCGCAAACCAAGATTGTTTTGCGCGGCCAGAACGAGGTGATGGAGAAGAGCTTTAAAATGCTCGGCTTCGGTTTGATCCTCGCCATTTTCCTTGTCTATGCCGTGCTCGTCATTCTCTTCCAGTCTTGGGTTGATCCGTTCATCATCATGATGGCGGTGCCCGGCGCTTTGATTGGCATCATCTGGATGCTGGCTGCCACAGGCACGACGATCAATGTCGTGTCGCTGATGGGGGCCATTATGTCGGTGGGCATTTGCGTGTCGAACTCAATCCTTGTCGTGTCTTTTGCGAACGATCTGCGCGTGCGCCAGCCGTCGCTCACACCGTTTGAAGCGGTGGTGGAATCGGCTTCCACCCGTTTGCGTCCGATCATGATGACGGCGCTTGCGATGATCATGGGCATGGTGCCGATGGCACTGGGTCTGGGCGAAGCGGGTGAGCAGAATGCGCCGCTGGGACGCGCCGTGATTGGCGGTCTGGCGGTGGCGACCTTTGCCACGCTGTTCCTTGTGCCGATCTTTTACACAATGCTGCGCAAAGACATGCCGCAGCTGCAAAAGCTCGATCAAAAATTCAATGAAGAAATGCACGCCGAAGGGGTAGTCGATGGTTGAGATCCCGCAGAACAAGTCACACATCGCGCGGATCGCCGGCGGTATCTTCCTTCTGGCCGCGGCTGTCTTTGTCTGGCGCCATTATGCTGGCGAGACGGATCGCGTGGATTCCATCCGCAGTGCGCAGGCCAAAGTCGCCGAAATGGGGCCGCGCGTCGAAATGGTGGAAGCCAGCGCTGGGCCAAAGTCACGCACGATCAAATTGCTGGGCGATGTGCGTTCAGCCGCAACCGTCACATTGTACGCAAAAATCTCCGCCTATCTGAAGACCATCAATGTCGACAAGGGTGACAAGGTTAGCGCCGGTCAGGTTTTGGCTGAACTCGATAGCCCCGAGCTTGAACAGCAATTTGCTGCGGCTTCGAATGATCTCATTCAGAAGAAGCGCAATCTGGAGCGTCTGCGCGGTCTGTTTGATCGTGGCTCCACCACGCAGGTTGCCATGCTTCAGGCTGAGACAGATTTTATGGTCGCGGAAAACAATGTGGCGGGTCTTGCCGCCACCCGCGGCTATCAGACGATCCGCTCGCCGCTCGAAGGCCGCGTTACCGCGCGCTTTGTTGATCCGGGTGCGCTGGTCACCAATGCGCAGACCAATGCGGTGAGCGCACAGCCCTTGCTCACCATCTCCGACAATACGCGCGTGCGCATTTATGCCTTCCTGCAGCAGCCGGATGTGCCGTTCATCAAGCTTGGCTACAAGGCCGAAGTGGTGGATGCCAGCCGCCCCGAGCGTCGCAAGTCTGGCGAGATCACCCGCATGACGGGCGAGCTGGATCCGAAGTCCCGCACCATGCTGATCGAAGTGCATCTGGACAATCCGGATGAGTTTTTTGTGCCCGGCTCCTTCGTCAATGTGACGCTGGACGTGCCTTTGGAGCCCTCGATCCAGATACCGGCCCCCGCTCTCTTGCTGCGTAATGGCCGCTCCGTGGTGGCGGTGTTGGACAAGGAAAAGTCCACCGTGCAGCTGCGCCCCGTCGTGGTCGGGGGCACAGATGGCGCGCGCGTCACGGTGACAGAAGGGCTCAAGGCGGGCGAGCCGATCTTGCTGAATTTGCCGGATGAAGTGACAAATGGCGGCAAAGTTCAGGCTGTGGCACCGCGCCGCTGAGGCCAGACATTTGATCTGCGCCATTTTATTGCCACCTTGGTGCGATTAAAATGCTTCAATCGAATCAAAAAGGGATTGCCCCATGTTGAAACTTGCCAAAGCCCTGATGGCTGCCAGTGCGGTCTCGCTGACGCTGGCGGGATGTGCTTCCACAGGCCCGGCAGCGCCGAGCGTTAGTGTCATGCCCGCCAAGGGCAAGTCCTATGAGGCGTTCCAGCGCGACGATGAATATTGTCAGGCTGCGGCCCAGCGTCAGGTTGGCTATCGCTCACCCGGCGAGGCCGCCAATAATTCAGCCGTGCAAAGTGCCGCCGTTGGCACAGCACTCGGTGCACTGGCAGGTGCAGCCATTGGCTCGTCATCAGCAAATATGGGCAAGGGTGCCGCCATTGGCGCTGGCACAGGTTTGCTCGCAGGCTCACTCGTGGGCGCCAGCAATGCGCGCCAAGCCGGTGGCGCTGTGCAGGATCGCTATGACACGGTCTATGCACAATGCATGAAGGCGCGTGGCAATCTGGTGGAAGATGTTGCGCCACCCGTCCGCGAAGTGGTGGTCTATGAGCGCCCGCGCCCGATCTATGTTGAGCCGCGCCCTTACTATTACGAGCCGCGCCCTTATTATCGCCCGCGTCCCTATTATTATTGAGACGTCGCGTCGCGTGTGAAAGAAAAGGCGGGCCAAGTGCCCGCCTTTTTTTGTGTCGCCATTGCGAGGAGCGTGGCGACGCGGCAATCCACGGCGTCGCCTTTCCCGCAAGCAGGACACAATGGATTGCTTCGCTCCGCTCGCAATGACGACCCAGCACCGTCATTGCGAGGAGCAAAGCGACGAAGCAATCCATCGTGTGGCGCTGATCGCCCGAGTCGTCCCTCCCCTCAGGGGGAGGGAAGGGTCAGGCAGCGTTCTTCTTGTCGAGCAAGCGATCTAGGATCTGCTCTTCAAGCTGCGCCAGCTCATTCATGTCGTGGCGACGAGGTCTGGGCAGGTCGATGGTCAGATCAAGCCCGATGGCGCCGTCCTCAATCAGCAGCACGCGGTCTGCCAGCATCAAAGCTTCCGACACGTCATGCGTGACAAGCAGCGCGGTAAATCCTTCCGCGCGCCAGATGTCTTCGATCAACCGCTGCATCTCAATGCGGGTGAGTGCATCCAATGCACCAAGCGGCTCATCAAGTGCCAGCGCCTGCGGGCGACTGACGAGCGCGCGTGCCAGTGCCACACGCTGACGTTGCCCGCCAGACAAAGTGGCGGGCCAGGATTTCAGCCGGTCCCCCAGGCCCACATGGTCAAGCGCTTCTTGCGCGCGTGCACGACCCTCTGGCGTGCCGCGATCAAAGCCGAGCCCCACTTCAACATTATCCAGCGCGCGTGCCCATGGAAGCAGGCGCGCTTCCTGAAACATGAGGCGCGGCTTGGCGCCGCCCAAAAAATGAATTTCGCCAGCACTTGGTTCATCAAGCCCGGCAATGAGGCGCAAGAGCGTGCTCTTGCCACAGCCTGAGCGGCCGATAATGGCGGTGAATGATCCCGGCGCAATGTCGAGATCAATGTTTTTGAGCACAGGCAATGCGCCGAAACTTTTCGACACATGGCGCAAGGTGATGGCGCTTCCAAGTACGCTCATGACTTACACCTTATGAAAGGCAGGATGCCAGGCGAGCGCACGACGCTCCAGCGCGCGCACGGTGGAATCAGCCAGTTTGCCCAGTGCCGCATAAATCAGGATGGCGAGCACCACGACATCAACCAGCATGAATTCACGCGCCTGCATGGCCATATAGCCAATGCCGGAATTGGCGGCGATGGTTTCGGCCACGATCAACGTCAGCCACATGACGCCCAGCGCATAGCGCAAGCCCACAAAGATCGAGGGCAGGGCGCCAGGAAAGATCACGCGCAGAAACAATTCGCGCGAACTCATGCCATAGGAGCGCGCCATTTCGACCAATTGCGCATCGACGGTGCGCACCCCATGAAATGTGTTGATGTAGATAGGGAAGAACACGCCCAGTGCGGTGAGGAAAAGCTTCGATTCCTCACCAATGCCAAACTACAGAATGACCAGCGGGATCAGCGACAGATTGGGAATGTTGCGGATCATCTGCACAGTCGTATCCGTCAACCGCTCGCTCAGGCGCGACAGGCCGTTGGACAGGCCCAATGCAAAGGCCAGCGCGCCACCCACCAGAAAGCCCGACGCCGCGCGGCGTGCCGAGACAAGAAGATTGTCAGCCAGCTGACCATTGCCAATGAGGGTTGCGCCTGCTTTCACCACATCAAGTGGCGAGGGCAGGATTTCGGACGATAAAAATCCTCCGGCGCTCGCGCCCTGCCAGAGCGCGAGCAGCAGGGCAGGCAACAACCAAGGGGTTAGTCGGGAGGAGATCAATCCACCTTGGAGTTTCACCTGCGTGCCGGCTGTGGCGCGTTGCGTGAGCGTTGCAACGCGCCAGAAGCGCCAGCCGGAGGAAAGAGGTTTGGCGGCAATGTCGCTCATGACATTAACTCGCCGATACGCGATAGCCCGTGCCGCTGACGCCATAGGCGCCAATATCGGCGAGCACAGTTTCTTTCTGTTCCTTCACAAGGCCGAGTGCCGGGAAGAGCAATTCGGCTGTGCGATAGGCTTCTTCGAGATGGGGATAGCCGGACGCAATGATCGTCTCAATGCCAAGCGCCTGATATTCGGCCAAGCGTTTGGCCACTGTTTGCGGTGACCCAACCAGCGCGGTGC
This sequence comes from uncultured Hyphomicrobiales bacterium, assembly GCA_903851305.1. Taxonomy (GTDB): domain Bacteria; phylum Pseudomonadota; class Alphaproteobacteria; order Rhizobiales; family Beijerinckiaceae; genus Terripilifer. The sequence continues at coordinate 13,263 of CAINNX010000083.1, forward strand.
CAGCCCCGCCACGCACCAGGCCAATGCCAGCCCACAGATTGGGCGCAATGACGAGTTTGCTGCGGTCGCCATTGTGCAGATCTGACATGCGCGACTGGCCGACGGAATCCGATTCCTGACGGAACTTGGCTTGCGCGGCATCAATGGCGGCTTGCGGGAGATGCGAGATCAGTTTGTCGGCGGCCGCCCAGGCTTCATCATCTGTTTCGCGCACGATGAGATGAATGCGCAGACCAAATTTCAGCGAGCGGCCTTTGAGCTTGGCGCGTGTGCGGGCGGACTTGAGTTTGGCCTCGACATCGGCGAGCGGTTCGCCCCATGTCAGATAGACATCGGAATATTCAGCCGCCACATCAATGCCCGCATCAGACGAGCCACCAAACCAGACTTGCGGGCGCGGGTTTTGCACGGGTGCGAATTCGAGCTTGGCCTTGCGCACGTCAATATATTTGCCAGCGTAAGTGACCTCTTTGCCCTCAAGCAGGCGATTGTAGACGGAGAGAAATTCCGCCGTGTGCTGATAGCGCTCATCATGCGAATGATGAATGCCATCGCCCGCCAGCTCGGTCGGGTTGCCGCCCGTCACAATGTTGACGATGAAGCGTCCGTTGGAAATACGATCCAGCGCCGCAGCTTGCCTCGCGGCATAGGTGGGCGACAAAGTGCCGGGACGCAGCGCCAGCAGAAACTTCAACTGCTCTGTGTGTGAGGCGAGCGCTGCCGCGGTGATCCAAGGATCATCGCAATTGCGCCCTGTAGGGATCAGCACGCCCTTATAGCCCAGCCGATCGACGCCCTGCGCGATCTGCTTGAGATAAGAAAAATCAGGCGCGCGCGAGCCTTGGCGTGTGCCCAGATACGACCCGTCACCAGAGACGGGGATGAACCAGAAAATATCGAGTGGCTTGGTCATGGTGTGAATCTCTCAAAACAAAGGAAGGGCTGCGCTCACGCGCCCTTGTTGCCGGACCAGACGATGTCGCGGACGGAAATGGGTTTGGGGATGAGGCCGAGGCGCGCAAAACGATCAGCGACTTCCTGCTGCTGCTTGAGCACATCGTCGGTCAGCGGCCCGAATGTATATTCGACGCGCTCGACGGAAATTTTCTGCGCGCCCAGCGAGACGCCGCTAGCCTCGGCAAAGACAGCCGCAACTTTGTCGCGATTGTCATTGGCCCAGAGCGTTGCACGCGCAACTTCCTCATTGATCGCTTTGATGATCTCAGGGTTCTTGTTGGTGAATTCGCGATTGCCCAAGAAGAAAGAATTTTGCGCCGTGGCTGCGCGATCAATCGGCAGAACCCGCGCGCCGCGTCCCTGCTGTTCGGCAATGGCGAAATAGGGATCCCAGATCGACCAGGCATCAATCGCGCCTGTCGCAAAGGCAGCTGCCGCATCGGCGGGTGCGAGATAGGCAGGCTCAATATCCTTGAAAGACAGGCCTTGCGATTCCAGCGCAGCGATCAAAAGATTATGCGCGCTCGAGGCCTTCGCCACGCCCACCTTCTTGCCCTTGAGATCGGAGAGCTGTTTCACGCGTGAATTCGGCAGGACAATGATCGCCTGTCCGTAGCCGCGCGCGGGGATCGCGCCGACATAAAGCAGATTGGCGCGTGCCGCTTGCGCAAAGATCGGCGGGCTGTCGCCTGTGTAGCCATAATCGAGGCTGCCAGCGTTCAGCGCTTCAAGCAGCGGGGGCCCGAAAGAAAATTCCACCCATTTCACGCCAATGCCATCTTTCTCGAAACGCTTTTCGAGAAAGCCCAGGCCCTTCACCACAGTGAGGACGCCCGTCTTTTGATAGCCGATGCGGATTTCTTTGACAGCGCTTTGCGCCAAAACAGATGTCGAAGTGAGAGCGCCAGCGGCCAGAAGGGCGGTGGTTTTCAGAAAATCTCTGCGTTGCATGGTTGGGTCCGATCAAAAAATGACAAGCCGGTGGCGTGGCGCGGTGACGCGCGCGCATGGCTTTTGAAAAAGGAAATGAGAAGAGGCGCGTTCAGCGCATCAGATCAGAAATGGAATGGACAACAGGACATGGTCATGGGTCTTCTCCGCTTTTCAGGAGCCCACGAAGCCTGTTCGTGGCGCTTTTAGCATTGGTGACGCGGTGCAAGCTGCTCCGACAAATCCCGCGACCGGAGTGATCCGATGGCTCAAAAATGCGCGCGCCGCCTCCCCAAAGCAATACGTGTGGAATTTTTTTGTTTTGCAGAATAAGAGAAGATTGGTCTCTTCCTTCTCCCGCTGGCGGGAGAAGGTGGTCCGTTACAGCTTCGACAAAAAATGCGCCAGACTCATCAAGCCTTCGGGCCACGGGCCGTGGCCGGAATCAGCGTTGATATGTCCAGCCTCACCCGCATCCACCAAGGCGGCGCCCCAGGCGAAGGCCAGATCTTCGACCGCTGCGTAATCGGCATGGGGATCATTGCGGCTGGCGACGAGCAGCGAGGGGAAGGGCAGGGGATCACGCGGATGATTTTCAAACGCGCCGAAATCTCGCTCATGCGCGCGCAGCCAGTCTTCTGACGGGGGCGCGACCAGAAAGGCGCCTTTCACTTTGCCAGCCTCAAAATGGGAAGCCGCATGCGCCGCGGCAGCAACACCGAGCGAATGGGCAATCAGAATGACAGGCTTTTGCGCGCCATTCACCGCATCACGAATGGCGCTCACCCATGCGGCATGATCGGGCGCATCCCAATCACTTTGCTCGACACGCTTTGCGGTGGAGAGTTTTTGCTGCCAGCGCGTCTGCCAATGGTCGGGGCCGGAATTGTTCAGGCCCGGCACAATGAGGATCTCGGCATCAGACGTGCGCATCAAATCTATCCAAGTTTGGCAAGGGCCGGAAACATTTCAATCAGCCAGAAGCTCATGCTCTGCATGGCGCCGGTGAGAAAACCAACACCGGTGAGAACAAGCAAGCCGCCGACGACTTTTTCCACCGTGCCGAAATGGCGTTTGAAGCGCGCAATGAAAGCCATGAAAGGCTCAATCGCCAAAGCCGCCACCAGAAAGGGAACACCAAGCCCCGCCGAATAAGCGCCGAGCAACACCATGCCGCGCGTCACCGTATCTTCGGAACCCGCGACAGCGAGAATGGCGGCAAGGATCGGCCCGATGCAGGGCGTCCAGCCAAACGCGAAAGCCAGCCCCATGAGATAGGCACCAAACAGCCCAACGGGCTTTTCCACCTGCACGCGCTTCTCGCGATAAAGAAAGCCAAGCCGGAACGCGCCCATGAAATGCAGGCCCATGACAATAATGCCGATGCCAGCCGCCCAGGTGAGCACATCCATATAGGCGCGGATGATCTGGCCAAACAGCGAGGCGGTCGCGCCCAGCGCCACAAAGACCGTCGAAAAGCCCGCCACAAAGAGAAGCGCCGCAAAAGCGACATCGCGCTTGGCACCCGACACGCCCTCTTCCGACAATTCCTCGATGGTCGTGCCAGCGATAAAGGTGAGATAGGGCGGCACAAGCGGCAGCACGCAGGGGCTCAGAAAAGAGAGCACCCCGGCAAAGGCAGCGGCGGTAAGCGTGACGTCAGTGGCCATGGGGGTGTCATAGACGGTTTGGGGGAGCGGCGCAAAACCCTCTCCCCGCGCGCCGTCATTGCGAGCGCAGCGAAGCAATCCAGAGGGGACACGCGGGGCCCTCTGGGTTCAGGGGCGTGGCGGGGAGGGCGGCGGCCCTCTCACAGTCGTCATTGCGAGGAGCGAAGCGACGCG
>CAINNX010000084.1 GCA_903851305.1 uncultured Hyphomicrobiales bacterium
GACCTATCCGGGCAAATATTTCACCGGTGACGGCTGCCGCCGCGATGAGGATGGTTATTATTGGATCACGGGTCGCGTCGATGACGTGATCAACGTGTCAGGCCATCGCATGGGCACAGCCGAAGTCGAAAGCGCCTTGGTCGCGCATCCGAAAGTGTCGGAAGCCGCTGTCGTTGGCTATCCGCACGACATCAAGGGGCAGGGCATCTATGCCTATGTCACGCTGATGACGGGCGAACAGCCGTCGGAAGACTTGCGCAAGGAGCTCGTCAATTGGGTGCGCAAGGAAATCGGTCCGATTGCTTCACCCGATGTCATCCAATGGGCGCCAGGTCTGCCGAAAACGCGCTCAGGCAAAATCATGCGCCGAATCTTGCGCAAGATCGCCGAGAATGAATTTGGCGCGCTGGGTGATACATCAACGCTGGCTGATCCTAGCGTTGTGGATGATCTGATTGCCAATCGCGGCAAGTGATCTGATCAGTATGAGAAAGAAAAACCCCGCTCTAGCGGGGTTTTTTTATGTGTGCGATGGTGCGGCGCGCTGCTTCTCCCAGAGGGAGAAGCTGTCAGCGAAGCTGACTGATGAGGGGTTACGCACTTCAAGGATCAAGTGTAACCCCCACCCCGGTCCTGCGGACCGACCCTGTCCCTCTGGGAGAGGGTAAATTACCGTCCCGCCACTTTATCGCACCAGCTACCGCGCGTGCCGCCCGTGTAAGGGCGGCCCATGCCTGCTGCGATCATCATCTGGGCGACGTCTGTCTCGACGCCATCTTTCAGCGTCACATGAACGCTGGCCACCACGCGGCCGAAATATTTGTCTGGCCCAATGTCGTGCAGCGTGACGGGACTGCTACTCAAAATGTCGCGCAGCATGTGCGTGGCCTCAACGGCGGCCTTGGTTTCTTCAGGGCATTTGCCCTTCACCTCGGGTGCATCAAAGCCTCGTACGCGGATGGATGTGGTGATCTCTTGGCCAAACCAGATCTGCAGGCGCGCTTTGAATGTGTCGCCATCGACAATCTGCAACACCTCGCTCGCCATCGGCCCGCTAAAGCCTGCGCGTGTGGAGCCGCGTTGGGGCGCCTTCTGCTCAACTCGCATATCGGGTGCACGCGATGCACCGGCAGAATAGCCAATCGCTCCCGCCACACAGGCGGTGAGAATGAGTGCGATTGCAAAGCCAATGTTGCGCGAGAGGATCATAATCTTAGATATACGCCGCGCAGCGCTAATCCTGTCAATATGATCCTACAATCGGACATGACAAAAAATGACGTGATTGCACGCGAATGCGTGTAGCATCAGAAGTCGCTGGTGATGCCTTTGATTTCCCAATCGCCATAGCGGGCCGGATCAAGGCCGCCGCGTCCGTTGATTTCTTTTGCGGATTCCTGTCGCGCGGCATCGGCCAGGCGGCGGCGCTCTTCAGCTTCCGCAAGGGCACGCTGGGCGGCGGGCGTGAGTATTTTCTTCGGCGCCTCTTCGGCGGGGTCGGGGGTTTTTGTCTCGTCGGTCATGCTCGCTCATATAGGGCCTTGCCCGCCATGGCGCCAGCGCTCGGATCATGATACGCGGCGCATTCAGCATCAGGAGAAGATCATGGCCCGCAGGCCCACAGGCCACCCGCAACGCCAGCCTACACCCGAAATGGTGCCGGGCCTTGCCGTGCGTCTGGCAGCTGCCTCCATTCTGGCTGAAGTGGCCGGCAAGGGGCAGGGGCTCGATGATCGCTTTGCACCGGGCGCGGGACCGCTCACCTTGCAGGGGCTTGATCCGCGCGACCGCGCACTGGTGCGCTCCATTGTTCTGGCGGCCTTGCGCCACCAAGGCACCTTGCGTCTCGCATTGGCTGCCATGCTCGAGAGAGGTCTGCCAAAAGCTGAAGGGCTGGAGTGGACGCTGCTCGTTGGCGCCGCGCAAATTTTATTCATGGATGTGCCCGACCATGCTGCGGTTGATCTGGCCGTGCGCGCAGTGCGCCAGCATGCGCATACGGCCGCCTTTGCGGGTCTCGTCAATGCGGTCTTGCGCAATATTGCGCGCCAGCGTGACACGCTCATCAACAGCACAGATCCATTTGCTGATACGCCGCAATGGCTGGCCGCGCGTTGGCGTAAATCTTATGGCGATGTGACAGCAGCAGCCATCGCCCGCGCTCATGCGCAAGAGCCAACGCTCGACCTCAGTCTGAAGCCGGATGTCGATCAGAAAGGCCTGCCAGACGGGCATCTTTTGCCCACGGGCTCTTGGCGGTTGACATCTTATGCGCCCGTTGAAGAACTGGCCGGTTTTGCCGATGGCTTGTGGTGGGTGCAGGATGCCGCAGCGGCCATTCCTGCGCGCCTTTTGAATGTGAAGCCCGGTGAGCGTGTGGCAGATCTTTGCGCAGCGCCCGGTGGCAAGAGCGCGCAATTGGCAAGTGCCGGAGCCAATGTTGTGGCGCTGGATCGCTCGGCGCAGCGACTGAAGCGCCTGTCTGAAAATTTGCACCGCCTGGGTCTGTCAGCCGATATTCGTGTCGGCGATGCAGTGGCGTTTCAAGCCGAGCCTTTTGACGCTATTCTGCTGGATGCGCCCTGTTCGGCAACCGGTACAATCCGCCGCCACCCCGATGTGGCCTGGACAAAAAAGCCCTCAGACATTGCAACACTCGCCGCGGTGCAGGCCAAAATGCTCGATCATGCCGCGAGCCTTCTGAAAAACGGCGGGCGACTGGTCTATTGCACCTGTTCACTGGAGCCCGAAGAAGGCGAGATGCAGATCGAGGCCTTTTTACGCCGCCATCCGCAGATGAAGCGCCTCCCGGTCCACGCAGATGAGGTCGGTCAGCTCAGCGAATGTCTGAATGCGCAGGGCGATGTGCGCACGCTGCCTTGTCACTTGCGCGCCGATGATCCCCGCCAATCAGGTCTGGATGGGTTCTTCGCCGCAAGACTGGTCAAAGCTTGAGCAGGATCAATATTGTCAATGAGGCGTTAAGGGTTGGCGCGCTTAATGCGATCAGCCAAATCTGCTGGTTGCGTGTGCAGAATCGTTCATCCTGTTTTGAAAGTTCGGGGCACATTTGTCGTTAGGGCCATCGCGCATTGCCGATCGTCTGCTGGTCACGCGCCTCATAGCTGCGCGAGGACTTGCGCAGGTGTGGCGGCATGCGAGTGCACCCGTGCGCAGGCTTGCGCAATTTGGCGCGCAAGCGCCCGAGCGTTTGCTGATCGCCCCTCAAGACATTCGCACAACGGATCCGACCATCGCGTCCGATATTTATTCCGGCTATTTCGTTTTCGCTGGCAAGTCGGTAAATGCGCATGGTCAATCACCGTTTGAAATTGTGCCCCCCTCCGAGGCTTGGTTTGCAAGTCTGACCTCTTTCTCTTGGCTGCGTCATTTGCGTGCGGCTGACAGCGCTTTGGCGCGTGCCAATGCGCGTGCGTTGGTGGGTGACTGGATTCATTTGCGCGGACGCCCCAGTGCGGCTCAAGATTGGCAAGCTGGGATTGCTGCGCGGCGATTGCTGGCTTTTCTATCGCAGTCACCTCTCATTCTGGATGGCGCGGATCGAGATTTTTATCGGCTCTTCATGCGCACACTCGGTGTGCATTCAAAATATTTGCAGCGCTGTTTATCCGAAGGTCTTGAAGGCGAAACGCGCCTCATCTGTGCCATTGCCGTTGCGGAGCTCGGGCTTTGTGCGCAAGGTCTCAACAGTCTGGCGCGGCGTGGCACAAAGCTGCTGGTCGACGAACTAAAAGTGCAGATCCTGCCGGATGGCGGGCATATCGGCCGCAATCCGCAAACCATCGTTGATCTTCTGCTTGACCTTTTGCCGTTGCGCCAAGCCTATGCGGCGCGCGGCACAAGCGCACCGCAATTACTGCTCAATGTGATTGATCGCATGATGCCGATGCTGCGCCTTTTCCGGCATGGTGATGGGTCCATCGCTTTGTTCAATGGTATGGGCCCAACAGCAGCGCATGTTGTGGCAACCGTGCTGGCTTATGATGATGCACGTGCAGCCCCGCTCGCCCACGCACCCCATTCGGGTTATGAGCGTATGGAAGCCGGCGAGACCATTATCATTGCAGATTTTGGCACTCCACCGCCGCGCACTTTTTCTTGCGAGTCGCATGCTGGCACTTTGTCGTTTGAAATGTCCTGCGGGGCGAATCGCATCTTTATCAATTGCGGTGTGCCCGCCAATGCGCGGCCTGATTTGCGTGAGGTGGCACGTGCCACAGCTGCGCATACCGATCTTGTTGTGGGTGATACATCATCAGCAAGTTTTGCCAGCGGCGCCGGCCTTGATCGCTTTGTTGCGCGCCAGATGATTGCAGGGCCAACCGATGTGCGTATGCGCCGTGCGCAGGACGAATATGCCGTCGAGATTGAAGGCAGCCATAACGGTTACGATCGCAGCTTCGGCTTGTTGCATGAGCGGCGCATGACGCTCTCAGCGGACGGTTTGCGTTTGGAAGGCGAAGACAAGCTCGTCGCTACCAAACGCAATATACCGGGCTCCGGCCAGGCGGATTATGCTTTGCGCTTTCACTTGCATCCCAGTGCACGCGCCGAGCTGGTCGAAGGTGGCGCTGCCGCTTTGCTGACTTTGCCCGACGACACGCGCTGGCTGTTTCGTGCCAGCGGACTGCCGATTTCAATTGAAGAGAGCATCTTTCTGGGGGGGCGCGAAGGCCCTCGCCAAACCGATCAGCTCGTGGTCAACGCAAAAGTGCGCGAAGTGCCAGCCTTGGTCTGGACGATGGAACATTTATCCCCCTGATCTGACCAGAGCTTCAGGAAAATATACCTAGCTTCACGCGCTTTCGTGGATGAGCGGTTGCCAGCCATTCCCCCCACGCGCCCCGCATGGTATCGCGCGCTTCTTCCATTCTCTGGCCCGGGACAAGTGATTCCATGCCCACCCATCTTCGTCGCGTCACGCGCGCTCTTCTTTCCGTTTCCGACAAGACCGGCCTGATTGATTTTGCCAAGGCGCTCAGCGCGCAGGGCATTGAGCTGGTCTCGACGGGTGGCACGCGCAAGGCTCTCGCAGATGCGGGGCTGGCGGTGAAAGATGTGGCCGATCTCACCGGCTATCCTGAAATGATGGATGGTCGCGTCAAGACGCTGCATCCGTGCGTGCATGGTGGCCTGCTCGCCATTCGCGAAAACCCTGAGCATGAAGCGGCCATGTTGGCGCATGGCATTCCTGCCATTGATCTGCTCGTCGTCAATCTCTATCCGTTTGAAGAAACGGTGGCCAAGGGCGCGGCCTATGATGATTGCATCGAGAATATCGACATCGGTGGTCCAGCAATGATCCGTGCCGCCGCCAAGAACCATGGCGATGTCGCCGTGGTGGTGGATGTCAGCGATTATGCGCGCGTGCTAGATGTGCTCTTAGCCAACAAAGGCGCAACAACACTGACACTGCGCAAGGCGCTTGCACAAAAGGCCTATGCGCGAACTGCTGCTTATGATGCAGCCATCTCCAACTGGTTTGCCAATGAGCTGGGTGAAGATGCGCCCGACTATCGCGCCATTGGCGGCAAGCTGGCTGAAAAGATGCGCTATGGTGAAAACCCTCATCAGGCAGCGGGTTTTTATCTGACGCCTGAAAAGCATGCAGGTGTCGCCACCGCGCGTCAGGTTCAGGGCAAGCAGCTCTCTTACAACAATGTGAATGATACGGATGCGGCTTTTGAATGCGTGAGCGAGTTTGACCCCGCGCGCACGGCAGCCGTTGCCATTATCAAACACGCCAATCCGTGCGGTGTTGCAGAAGGCGCCTCGCTCCTCGAAGCCTATGAGCGCGCTTTGCGCTGCGATCCGGTTTCGGCCTTCGGCGGCATTGTTGCGCTGAACCGCAAGCTTGATGCACAGGCGGCGGCCGAGATCGTGAAGATCTTCACGGAAGTTATCATCGCGCCAGATGCAGATGAAGAAGCCATTGCGCTTGTGGCCTCCAAAAAGAATCTGCGCTTGTTGCTGACCGGTGGTCTGCCCGATCCGCGCGCCAAGGGTCTGACGTTCAAGACGGTGGCTGGCGGGCTGCTCGTGCAGAACCGCGACAATGCTGTGGTTGACGATATGGAATTGCGCGTCGTCACCAAGCGCCAGCC
>CAINNX010000085.1 GCA_903851305.1 uncultured Hyphomicrobiales bacterium
CGCCAAATCCGGATCCGCACGCAAAGCGGAGAGATCGCGACGTGGTGGAATAGGATAGCCGTCTTCCATCATCGTGGATGTCCAGCCTGCTAAGGCTTCCGATGCCATGGCAAAGATAGAGTCCAGATCGTCTGCGGCAGAAAAACAGCCCGGCGCATCCGGGAAAACGATCCCGTAGGCGCTATCTGCTTCCTTGGAAACAAGTCCGATATAGGTTTTCACCGCTTGCCTCACAGCCATCCTGCTTGACGATATATAGAGTGCACAGTGCCGAGCGGCAGGTCTCGTCTCGGATGTGGCACTGTTACAATTTAGCGATGTCCGGGTTTATGAAAATGATGATGCGAGCCGGCCACGCGCCGTAGCGTCCAGCCTTCCTTTTGCAAGCGCGCGACGATCTCGCGACTGTTACGAATAAAATCCATGTAATAAATATTACAGACCGCAATCAGGCGAAGCTATGCGTCCCCGGCTGCCTGCGCAAGCCTACCGCCTCCGGCACACTATGGGCGCAGGGACGCAGGCAAAGCCCGCAGTTGAACATTGTGTGTCATCCCCCGGCCGGTTGCGAATGCAGACCTGGCAGCTATTGCTCCATTCCAGACATGTCGCGTCGCTGGTGCCAAAACTGGTCACATGCGGGGTCTCGGCCTTGGGCCGGGCAGGGGCCTTGGGCTCGTCGGCCCAAGCGGGGCTGATGAGGAGGCAGAGAACGGCGAGGCGTTTGATCATGGGGTGGAGCATAGGCCTCTCTCGTGCTAATCGAAAGCCATGCTGGAAGGTCTGCCCCCCAATAATGCCGCCCATATGCTGCGCCTCCTGACCGAGGAGGAGCCGGCACGTCAGATTGCTGACGTGATCGTGGAAATGTTTGACCCGACCGAGACGGCGGCCTCCGCCTTCGAGCTCGAGCCCAATATGCGCGATTGGAACCCGAGCGTCGGTCCTTGGGTCGTCGAGGCCTATTTTTCTGACGAACCAGACCATGATTATCTGCGCGAGCTGGTGGCAGCGATTGCCGGACCTGACGCTGCGGCACGTGTCGAGTTCGACCGCGTGGCCGAACAGGATTGGGTGAAGAACGCGCTGGAAGGTCTCGTGCCGGTGGCTGCCGGGCGCTTCCTTGTGCATGGCGCTCACGATCGCAATCGACCGCGCACCAATGAAATCGCGCTTGAGATTGAAGCAGCCCTTGCCTTTGGCACCGGTCACCATGGCACGACGCGCGGCTGTCTCTTGATGCTCGATGCGGTTTTGAAGCAGCGCCGCCCGCGCAATATTTTGGATGTGGGCACAGGCACCGGCGTGCTGGCCATGGCGGCCGCGCGCTATTTGCGCGCCAAAGTCGCCGCGGGTGATATTGATCCGATATCGGTCATCGCCACGCGCTCCAATGCGCGGCTGAATGGCGCGACACCTTGGATTCGTCCGGTGGTGGCGCGCGGCACGCAACATCCGGATCTGCGCAATGGCGGTCCTTACGATCTCATATTTGCAAACATTCTCTCAAAACCCTTGCGTATGCTGGCGCCAGAAATCGCGCGTCTGGCGGATGTCGATGGCGAGCTCATCCTCTCGGGCTTGCTCTATCGCGATGTGCCGGGCGTGTTGACGGCCTATGCGGCGCAGGGCTTTGCGCTGAAGCGCAAATTGCATCTGGAAGGCTGGGCCACGCTTCTTTTGACGCGCGGTGGTGCTGCGCCTCGACCGTGGTGAGTGCGATGTTCAAAAGTCATTTCCAGACTTTTTCTGAAAGCGCTGATCCCTCGCACGGCAAGGCGCGTGTGGGCGCTTTGCGTAAAGAGCTGAAAGCACGCGAGCTGGATGGCTTCATTGTGCCGCGCTCTGATGAGCAGCAGAATGAATATGTGCCAGCTTGCGCCGAGCGGCTGGCCTGGCTGACCGGATTTTCGGGCTCAGCTGGCACCGCCATTGTGCTTGCCAAAAAAGCGGCTGTCTTTGTCGATGGTCGCTACACATTGCAGGTGGGTGAGCAGGTCGATGTGAAAATTTTCGCGCCTGTCGCCAGCGCTCAGACATCGCCTGAAAAATGGTTGGAGCGAAACGCGACCAAGGGTGCCCGCATCGGCTATGATCCGTCGTTGCACACGCGTTCACAGGTGAAGAGGCTGACGAGCGCTGTAGAGCGTGCGGGTGCTGAGCTTGTAGCGCTCGAGACCAATCCGCTTGATGCGATTTGGGCCGATCGCCCCGCGCCGCCGCTGGCGTCGGTCTGGTTGCACCCCAAAAAATTCGCAGGCGAAGACGCATCCAAGAAGATCGCGCGCATTGAAAAGGCGCTGGAGACTGTCTCTGGCCTGCTCATCAGCGATTCCCACGCTGTTGCTTGGGCCTTCAATATCCGCGGGCAGGATGTGCCTCACACGCCGCTGCCTTTGTCCTATGCGCTGATCGTCAAGGGTCGCAAGCCGCGCCTGTATCTTGATGCGCGCAAGCTCGACAGCAAGACACGGACGGCGTTGGAGCAGGTTTGCACCATCTGCGCGCCGGATATTCTTGTCGCTGATCTGCGCGTAGCCGGTGAAGAGGGTCTGTCGCTGCGCTTTGATGGCGCGACCGCGTCTGAAAAGCTCGTGCGCGCTTTGGAGCAGGCGGGCGGCATGGCGGATGTTGGTGCTGACCCGATTGCCTTGATGAAAGCGCGCAAGAACAAGGCAGAGCTTGCTGGCGCACGCGCCGCCCATCTGCGCGATGGCATTGCCATGGTGCGTTTTCTGGCCTGGCTTTCGGAGACAGCCCCCAAGGGGCGCATGACAGAGATTGATGCCGTTGAAGCGCTGGAAACATTCCGCCGCGAGACAGGCGCGTTGAAAGACGTATCTTTCCCGACCATTTCAGGGGCAGGCCCCAATGGCGCGATTGTGCATTATCGCGTGAACGAAAATAGCAACCGCCGCCTTGGCAAAGGTTTCTTTCTGATTGATTCCGGCGCGCAATATGAAGATGGCACGACCGACATCACGCGCACGATCTGCATCGGCAAGGCATCAGCCGCCATGCGCGATCATTATACGCGCGTGCTGAAGGGCCATATTGCCATTGCGCGCGCGAGCTTTCCTAAAGGCACAAGCGGCGCACAGCTCGACGCATTGGCGCGCGTGCCATTGTGGGAGGCGGGGCTTGATTATGACCATGGCACGGGCCATGGCGTTGGTTCTTATCTGTCGGTGCATGAAGGCCCGCAGCGCATTTCCAAAGCGCCAAGTGTCGCGCTGGAGCCGGGCATGATCTTGTCCAATGAACCGGGTTTTTACAAAGCCGGTGCTTATGGCATTCGGCTTGAAAATCTCGTTGTGGTGAAAGAGGCCGAAATCAAGGGCGCAGAGCGCGCCATGTTTGATTTCGAGACGTTGACGCTGGTGCCGTTTGACACATCATGCCTTGAGCGTCTGTTGCTCAACCGTTTTGAGGTTGCGTGGATCAATGATTATCACGCCCGCGTGCGGGACGCTTTGTCGCCGCATCTGGATCGCAAGACGCGGGCATGGCTGAAAGCTGCGACGGCGAAGGTTTAGCCTCGTCATTGCGAGCGAAGCGAAGCAATCCAGGGTCACACGTGCGGCCGCTGGATTGCCGCGTCGCTGCGCTCCTCGCAGTGACGGTTAGGATACCCGCGCCAGCCATTCATCTTCGCTGATCACCTCGATGCCAAGCTCGCTGGCCTTGTCGAGCTTAGACCCAGCGCCTGGTCCTGCCACCACAAGATCGGTTTTCTTCGACACCGAGCCCGAGACTTTCGCGCCCAGCCGCTCGGCCTGGGCCTTGGCTTCTTCGCGGGTCATTTTTTCGAGCGCGCCTGTGAAGACGACAGTTTTGCCAGCGACAGGCGAGGATGTCTGCACCGCTTCCATTGGCTCAGGCGTCACCTCGCTCAACAGCGCGTCGAGCTGATCTTCATTGTGCGGCTCTGCAAAAAACTCTGCCAAGGCTTCAGCCACGACATTGCCAACGCCCTCAATCGCGTTGAGCTCTGCGCGTGCGTCAGAAACTGGATCAGTTGCGGCGCGCGCTGTGGCGCGCAAGGCCTCGAATGTGCCGAAGTGGCGGGCAAGGCGGCGTGCGTTGGTTTCACCGACATGGCGAATGCCGAGCGCGAAGATAAAGCGGTTGATCGCCACATTGCGGCGCGCGTTGATCGCCGCAAACAGATTGCGCACCGATGTCTCGCCAAAACCCTCGCGGTCCTTCAGCTTTTTCATGGCGCGCTTGTCGTGTTCTTCGAGTGTAAAAATATCGGCCGGCGTCATCACCAGCCCTTCTGTGTGAAAGAGCTCAATCTGGCGGTCGCCCAAACCCTCAATATCAAGGGCGTTGCGCGAGCAGAAATGTTTCAGCCGCTCAATGGATTGCGCGGGACACACGAGCCCGCCCGTGCAGCGGCGTACGGCATCCAGTTCGCCCTTGGCATCGACATCGCGCAAGGCTGCCGAGCCGCAGGCCGGACAGATATGGGGGAAAGCATAGGCCTTGGCGTCAGCAGGTCGCTTGTCAGGCACATGACCCAAGACTTGCGGAATGACATCGCCCGCGCGCTGGACAATCACGGTATCGCCGATGCGGATATCCTTGCGGGCGATCTCGTCTTCATTATGCAGCGTGGCATTGGAGACGACGACGCCGCCCACCGTGACCGGCTCAAGCTTGGCCACAGGCGTCAAAGCGCCCGTGCGACCAACCTGAATTTCAATGTCGCGCAAAATGGTCGTGGCTTTTTCGGCGGCAAATTTATGCGCCGTTGCCCAGCGCGGTGCACGCGAGACGAAACCCAGCCGACGCTGATAGTCGAGATCATCCACCTTGTAGACCACGCCATCAATGTCATAGGGCAGTGCTGCCCGCTGCTCTTCAATGGCGCGCCAATGGCTGATCAAATCTTGCACTGACTGGCAGAGCTTGGTGAGCGGGTTCACCTGAAAGCCGAAGCTCTGCAACGACGCAATCATCGCGTGCTGCGTATCAGCTGGCATGGTGCTCATCTCGCCCCAGGCATAGGCAAAGAAATGCAAAGGGCGTTGCGCCGTCACGCTGGGGTCGAGCTGTCGCAGACTGCCTGCTGCGGAATTACGCGGGTTGGCAAAAGCGGGCTTGCCTTGCTGCATCTGCCGCTCATTGAGCGCAGCAAAATCACCCTTGGTCATATAAATCTCGCCGCGCACTTCACAGACATCAGGCACGGCACCTTGCAGCCTGTGCGGAATTTCTTTGATCGTGCGGACATTGGCGGTGACGTCTTCACCCTCAAAACCATCGCCGCGTGTGGCGGCCTGCACCAATTCGCCGTTCAGATAGCGCAAGGAGCAGGACAGGCCATCGATCTTCGGCTCGGCGGTGATCGCCAACGGCGCGCCGTCGCTCAGGCCCAGAAATTTGCGCACACGGGCCACAAATTCTTCCGCCTCCTCAGGCTGAAACACATTGCCCAGCGAGAGCATGGGCACGACATGCTTCACCTTGGCGAATTTTTCTGACGCAGCTGCCCCCACGCGCGGCTTGGCAAAGAGATCGACCAATTCGGGGAAGCGCGCTTCGAGCGATTCCATGCGGCGGCGCTTCGCGTCATAGTCCGCGTCGGTGACGGTGGGTGCATCCTGCTGGTGATAGCGGATGTCATGTTCGGCAATTTCCGCCGTCAGGCGCGCATGTTCAGCGCTGGCTTCAGCGAGGCGGGCGGCACGACGAATCTGATCAGGGCTCTGGCTCATGCCTTATGATTTAGCGCAGCCCTCTCAAGCTTTGAAGGGCAGTGCAGCTTTCGTCCACGACAGCTGCAAATCTGCGCTATACTGGGTTATGAGATTTGCGACGGAAAAGCCCCTTTGCGCGACTTCATCACCTATTTGGCTTTAGGCCTCATCCTGGCGCTGACAGCGGCGTTGGCGGGGCCGTGGCTGGTTGACTGGACCGCGCATCGCGGTTGGGTCGAATCGGAGCTGTCGCGCATCACCGAGACCCGCGTGCGGGTGGAGGGGGCGGTCGATCTCAAACTCTTGCCCGTGCCGAAACTGAGCCTCGCTCAGGTGCGTGTGTCGAGCAACCGACTCGATGGGCCGGTGCTGGATATTGCCAAAGTGCGTCTTGAACTGGCGGCGGCCTCTCTGCTGCGCGGGGAATTGCGCTTCATCGATGCCGAACTTGAGCGCCCGCAACTGACGCTGAGCCTGCGTGAGGATGGCGGCGTGTTCATGCCGCGCATGTCGGTCTTGTCGGACAATGGCATTCAGATTGAAAAGCTCACAGTCACCGAAGGTTCTGTTGTCATGCGCGCTTTGGGCCGTGGCGAGCCCTTGGTCTTTGGCGGCATCTTTTTTTCCGGTGAAGCTTCTTCGCTGGTGGGTCCATATCGTGGATCAGGTGCAATCAAAATTGGCAGTGAGCCTATCAAATGGCGTTTCTCGACAGGCGTCATTGAGGAGGATCGGCTGCGCGCCAAGATCATCCTGGATGAAAGCAAATTGCAGCCGCGTGTCGAGCTCGATGGCCAATTGGGTTTTGAGGGCGATCTCGCAGGTGGTCTTTTGTCGTTTGATGGGCACAGTATCTTTTCGGGTACGAGTATGGTGGCTGGGCAATCCGTGCCCTGGCGACTGGTAGGTGGCTTGAAAGCAGGCCATGCTGGTGCGCGTATGGATGAGGCTGAATTGCGTGCCGGCGAGGATGAGCGTGCGCTGGTAGCGACAGGCGCGCTGACCCTCGAACGCGAGCCGCAACCAAAGGCGCACTTGTCCTTTACCAGTCGCCAGCTTGATCTCGATCGTTTGCTGGGCGCGTCTGGACAAGCCGCCAGTCGCCGCTTGTCGGCCCTTGTGTCGGATGTTTTGGCTGATCGCAGTTTTGCCGAGCAATGGCCTTTTGCACTCACCGCTGAGCTCAATGCGCCCGCCGCGACTTTGGCTGGCGAGACATTTTCAGAACTTCGCAGTGAGATCATTGTGGTGCCGCGAGATCTGTCGCGCGTCAAATTTTCAGTACAAGGCCCGGCACGCTCAGCGCTGATGCTTGATGGAACAGTGGAAACAGGAGCGGCGGCCGCGTTTCGTGGGCGCGCAGAAGTCATTGCTCGCGATATTCCGCGCCTATCTGCCTATCTTGCCATCATTGCGCCAGAGGCAGCGCGCATTCGCGATTTGCCCTTCCGTTCGGTTGAGCTCGCGGGTGATGTCGACATGTCCTCCATTGGTGCGATTGGTCGGCAATTGCGGCTGCGTCTGGATCGTTCCGAATTTTCCGGCGCGCTCGCTTATACCCGCGCACAGGGTTCTGAGCATGCGCGTTTGTTTGCCGATCTTGCCTCAGAGGCGCTTGATCTTGAAGATCTGCCAGACATCACCGGCCCGGCGCGTCTTGTGAGTGACATGAATCTTTCACTCGCGCTTGAAGCGCGTGCTGTGCGCCTTGAGCGCTTCGGTGTTGGCAATGTAGAAGCCGGGCATATCGGATTGCGCCTTGTCAAAGATGCTGACGATGTCCGTCTGGAAAAACTGGCCATTGAAAATCTGGGCGGCGCCAGCCTCTCAGCGCAGGGGCATTTTGGTGCGGCGGGTGCAGAATTATCAGCGCGCGTCGATGCGCAGCGCTTGGGCGATCTGACAAATCTTCTGCAACGCATGGCACCTAGTGCTGCCTCCGATGCTTTGGCTGAGCGTGCCGTTGCGCTTTCACCTTTGCAGCTGGATGCAACTTTGCGTGGCCGTCATCTAGAGGCATGGGACGAGTTGCGCTTTGAGGGCACAGCGCGTGGCACGCAGTTCAATTTTGCTTTGAAGCCTGCGGGTGCAACGGCAGATGTGACGGGTGCTGCTGAGAATAATGATGCTGGCCTATTGTTGCGCCAGATTGGCTTTGACACTTTGCCGCTGACCAATCAGGGCGCAGGGCGTCTGCAATTGCGCGCCAGCGGGAGCGCGGACAAAGGTTTTGCAGGAACGCTGTCACTTGCTGCTGCGCGCCTGGATCTGGCGCTGGATGGCACGGTGCGTGGCGCGCTCGCGCAGCCTGCTCTGCGGGGAGCTTTGCGTATGCGCTCCGCAGATGCCAGCGGTTTCTTGCGCATCAGCGGTTTTGCTTTGCCTGATGTGAGTGCCACTCTGCCGATTGATTTGAGTGGCGAATTGGTTTCTGCAAATGGCGTGATCACGCTCGATAAACTATCGGGTCTTGTGGCGGGCTCTTTCGTCAACGGCTCTTTGCGTAGCCAAGAGGTGGATGGCTTTCGCCGTTGGTCGGGTCAGGTGAAGACAGATCGTTTGCACCTGTCGGCGCTTACATCATTGGCGCTGGGTGTCCCAACCGCCGCGCCGCGCGGTGGCATTTGGTCCGAGCAAAAATTTCTCCCCGGCCTCGCTGAGGTGCCGCGTCTGTCGCTGGATGTCAGCGTGAGTGACTTCGATCTGCCCGATCATTTGACGGCCCGTGATGCGCAATTTCGTTTGCGTCTCGAACAGGGGCTTGTCGCCATCGAACAAGCGCGAATGACATGGGCTGAGGGCGCATTGGGTGGCGATGTCGTGTTGCGGCGTGATGCGCAGGGCGCGTCACTGTTGAGCAAAATTGATTTCAAGAACCTCGTATGGCCGCAAGGCCCTGTGAGCGGGCGACTGAGTGGCCATGTTGAGCTGACATCCACAGGGACATCTTATGCAACGCTCGCCGCAGGTCTGGCGGGCGAGGGGCAGGCGCAAGCGGCGGGATTGAGTTTTGCGAGCGCTGATCCTGCCGCCATCACGCGGCTGATGGAGAGTGTGGATCGCGGACAAGTCAATCTTGATGAGCGCGATTTGCGCAGTGCTTTGCTCCGAGAATTCGAACGCGCGCCTTTTGCTGTCGGTCAGCGATCTCTTGCAATCACAGCTGCAAATGGTGTTGTGCGATTGGCCGCCATGGAGACACCGCGGATCTCGCTGATGTTTGATGTCCGGCAATGGATGAGCGAAGCGCATGTGACGCCAACAGCTGCAACGCCAAGAGACTGGCAGGGAGACCCGCCCGCGGCCACATTGATCTGGCAGGGCAGGGCTGGTGCCATGCAGCGTTCCCTCGATGCGTCCAGCTTGTTCAACACCATTTCTGCCCGCGCCATCCAGCGCGCGACTTTGCGGGCCGAGGCATTGGATGAAGATATTCGCGAACGTCTGGCAATTAATCGGCGAGTAAAAGCTTTGGAGTTTTTGCGTCTGCGCGAGCGTGAGATTTCTCTCTTCCAGCAAAATGCCAAGCGGCCACGCTAACACGCGCACTTGGCTGCCATCAGGTCACGACGGTTTGCGCTTTTGCGTGATGGAACAGGTAGACGCGGATCGCAGACGATAGATTGGCGCCTTGTCGTGTGGAATCGATCTCGGTTACGAGCCCTGCCAGTGACATGTTGCGTGCCGCTGCGCAGGCTTTTAGCTCGCTCCAAAAAACATCTTCCAAAGAAATGGATGTGCGGTGGCCTGCGATCATGAGTGAATGTTTGACGATGCGCACAGGTGCGTCACTCATTCGGGCTTGTCCGTTTGACGCATATGCGCATCCAGTTGCTTGGCCGCCAGATTTTGCTCGGCTTTTGTTAAAGTGCGGTCCTGTTTGGTGCGGCCAAAAGTGATTCGGTTTTGCTCAGCCGCACGCTCTGTCTCTGCGCGTGCCTTGCGCTTTCGGGCCATACGGAGATTGACGATCTCGCCCATTGGCTTGGCGTTCAGCGCTTTTTGCGAAAAGCGTCAATCGACACGACTTTTCCGGGCTCGGCATCAGCCAGCGCTGCCGTGGCATCGGCTGGCGTGTCCTTACGGGCCTCGGCAGGCGCGAAAACCAGCGGACCATCAATGCCCTCCGCTGGTGTCAGATCATTGGCGCCATCTTCGGGAGCCGGGTCTTCAACTTCGAACTTCAGGCCGAATTGCACGGAGGGGTCATAAAACTCTGTCACTGCATCGAATGGCACGAGCAGGCGCTCGGGCACGTTGCGGAAAGACAGGCCGACCTCAAAATTATGTTCGGTGACCGACAAATCCCAGAACTGATGCTGCAGGATGATGGTCATCACATCGGGATATTGTTCGCGCATGGCGGTGGAGAGCCGCACGCCCGGCGCATGGGTGCGGAAGGTGATGTAGAAATGGTGCTCGCCCGGCAGGCCTTCCTTGGCGGCTTCGGTCATGACTTTGCGCACAGCACCGCGCAGCGCGTCCTGAACAAGAAGATCGTAGCGGATGAGATCGTTGGCCATGCAGCAGTCCAGAGCACCTTCAAAAATTAAGTGGAGGCTTCTGTTGCCAGGCGCCTCCGAGCCCCGCCTAGAAGTGCTACCCCCTAGGACTTGAGTACCGGAGACGGCACAGCTTACGCTGCGACGGCAACCGGAGCATAGTTGTCATTGGCAACTATAAGGTTTGACCCGATAACGGCGGTATCATGCCGAGCAAAAGATCACCCTTTACGCCCCCGTCGATCCTATTTCGCCCCCGCCACAGCCAGCGTCTCTTCAAACTGGCTCTGGTGGAGGCGCCGGGTACCGCCCCCGGGTCCGGATGGTTTATTACGGAGTCCATTTATCGCCATATCCGTCTTGCGACGGCTTTTTGAATATAGGGGCTCGCAGCCCCGCGGGAAAGGGGCGGAATTTTATCCAAAGGCCTTTTTTCCAAGCGCTTCCAAGCAAGACCTCCTCGGGCTAGGTTGGAATCGTTGTCATTTCGTCATTGCGAGCGAAGCGAAGCAATCTAGGGGCCGCACGTAAGGCTTGTCTGGATTGCTTCGCTTCGCTCGCAATGACGGCACGAAATTTGGAAACATGCGCCAATATCACGATCTCCTGACCCGCATTCTCTCTGAGGGCGTCGTCAAATCCGACCGTACTGGCACGGGCACTGTGTCCGTTTTTGGCCATCAGATGCGCTTTGACCTGTCACAGGGCTTCCCGCTGGTGACCACCAAGAAGCTGCACCTGCGCTCGATCATTCATGAGCTGCTCTGGTTCATCGCGGGCGATACCAACATCGCCTATCTGAAAGAGAATGGCGTCTCGATCTGGGATGAATGGGCGGATGCCGACGGCAATCTGGGCCCCGTTTACGGCAAGCAATGGCGCTCTTGGGAGGGCGCAGACGGCAAAACGCGCGATCAGATTTCCTGGCTGATTGACGAGATCAAGCGCAATCCCGATTCACGGCGCCTGATTATCTCGGCCTGGAATGTCGCCGACATCGACAAGATGAAACTCGCGCCTTGCCATTGCCTGTTTCAGTTTTATGTCGCGGATGGAAAATTGTCGTGCCATCTCTACCAGCGTTCCGCCGACGTGTTTCTTGGTGTGCCGTTCAACATCGCCAGCTATGCATTGCTGACGCATATGGTTGCGCAGGCAACAGGCTTGGCCGTGGGCGATTTCGTGCACACATTTGGTGATGCGCATCTCTATTCCAACCATATGGAACAGACACATTTGCAATTGTCGCGTGAGCCGCGCCCCTTGCCAAAGCTCGTGCTTGATCCATCGATCACGAACCTGTTTGATTTCCGCTTTGAGCATATTGCCATCGAGGGATACGATCCCCATCCCGCCATCAAGGCGCCTGTGGCGGTCTGAATTTAAGGACACAGCATGTCCCTGCCGCTCGTCTTTATTGTGGCTGTTGCCAAGAACGGCGTGATCGGCGGCGATAACAAGCTGCTATGGCGTTTGTCCGGCGATTTGAAACGTTTCAAGGCGCTCACCATGGGCAAGCCCATGATCATGGGCCGCAAGACATTCGACTCCATCGGAAAGCAGCTACCGGGGCGCGAGACCATTGTCGTCACGCGCGATGCGAACTGGCGCCATGCGGGCGTGCATGTCGCCCAGGATCTGGACGGCGCGCTGGTGCTGGCCCAAACAACCGGGCAGCGCATGGGCGCCTCCGAGATCACCGTGGTGGGCGGGGGCGAGATCTATCGCCAGCTCTTGCCCCTGGCGGATCGGATAGAATGGACGCAGGTCGATCTGGCGCCTGAAGGGGATGCCCTGTTTCCCCCACTCGACCCGAAAGAATGGCGCGAAAGCGCCCGGGAGGCTCATTTGCGCCATCCCGAGGCCGGAGATGAGGCTGATTACGCTTTTGTCAGTTACCAACGGATCACAAACGGACGATGAGTGCGTTGAAAACACCCCTTCGCGTGCTTAGCTGAGATCCAAGCGGCGGGAAGCCGAACCGAGGAGACATTTTATGCCGTGGAACAATCAGACCGGCGGCGGCCCGTGGAAGCCCGGCCCCAAGGGGCCTTGGGGTCAAGGACCGTCAGGCGGTGGCAATGGCGGTGGCGGCAATGGCGCGCCCCCCGATCTCGAAGAACTTCTGCGGCGCTCTCAGGAGAAATTCCGCCAAGCCATGCCCGGCGGCGCCGGTGGCGCGCGCGGCATAGTGCTGTTTGCAGGCCTTGCGGTCGCGGCTTGGTTGGCGAGCGGGTTTTACACCGTTGGCCCCAATGAAGTTGGCCTCAACATGATCTTTGGTCGCTATGACGCGAAGACGACTTCGGGCCTCAATTACAATTGGCCGTCGCCCATTGGCGCTGTGCAGAAATTGCAGGTGACCGATCGCAACTCGACGGAAGTGGGTTTTCGTGCGCGCGAAGATGGCCGCCGCTCCAATGTGCAGACGCAGATCGATGTGGCCGAAGAAAGCCTGATGCTCACGGGCGATGAAAATATCGCCGACGTGAAATTCCGCGTCATCTGGCAGATCGATCCGGTGCGGCCGGAAGATTATGCTTTCAATGTCCGCGAGCCACGCGAGACCGTGCGTGCTGTGGCCGAAAGTGTGATGCGTGAGATCGTCGGGCGCACGCCCATCCAGCGCATTCTCACCGCCGAACGCAAATTGATTGAGCCTGCAGCGCAGGAACTCACCCAGAAAGTGCTCAATGAATATAAAGCCGGCGTGATGATCTTGCAGGTGCAGCTTTTGTCGGTTGATCCGCCAGAACAGGTTGTGGCTGCGTTCCGCGATGTGACGGCTGCCCAGCAGGATCAGGATCGTCTGCGCAATGAGGCGGAGGCCTATGCCAACCGCGTCGTGCCGGAAGCGCGTGGTGATGCAGCGCGCATCATTCAGGAAGCTGAAGGCTATCGCGAGCAGACGGTGAATGAAGCCAAGGGTCAGGCCTCGCGCTTCACCCAGGTCTATCAGCAATACAAGAACGCTCCCGATGTGACTCGCGAGCGTATCTATCTGGAAACCATGGAACGCGTGTTCTCTGGCATGAACAAGGTGATCGTAGACCAGAATGGTGGCTCGGGCGTTGTGCCTTATCTGCCGCTGCAGGGCTTGAATACGCCTGCACCTGCCGCCCCGCAGGGAGGTATTGCGCGATGAAAAATCCCGTCAATGGACTGATCCTCGCTATTCTTCTTGTTGTTGGCGTGGTGATTGCCGCTGCCTCGCTCTTTACGGTCGGACAAAATCAGCAAGCCCTTGTGTTGCGCTTGGGCGAACCGATCCCTGGTCGCGCACTTGTCACCAGCCCCGGTCTTCATGTGAAGGTTCCCTTCATCGAAACCGTGACACTGCTTGATCGTCGTATCCTTGATCTGGAAACGCCGAAGCAGGAAGTGCTGGCCTCTGACAACAATCGCATCGAAGTTGATGCATTCCTGCGCTATCGCATTGTTGATGCGCTGCGCTTCTACCAGACCGTTGGCACGATTGAGCGCGCCAACAATCAGTTGGGCTCTGTGCTGTCTTCGGCTTTGCGCCGTGTTTTGGGTGAAGCGCCGATGGTGCAGATCATCCGTGAAGGTCGCTCGACCCTGATGGTGTCGATCCGCGATCTGGTGAATGCGGAAGCTGTTCGGTTGGGCGTCGAGGTGGTGGATGTGCGAATTCGCCGCGCCGATCTGCCCAAGCAGATTTCCGACCGGGTGTTTGATCGTATGCGCACCGAGCGTGCACGTGAGGCGGCGGAATTCCGTGCGCAAGGTGCCGAGACGGCGCAGCGCATTCGGGCGCGTGCGGATCGCGATGTGGTCGTCTTGCGGGCTGACTCGCAGCGCCAAGCCGACCAGACGCGCGGTGAGGGTGACGCAGAAAGAAACCGCATTTTTGCGGAGGCTTACAATGTCGACCCGAATTTCTTCGCATTTTACCGCTCCATGCAGGCCTATGAGACGGGCTTGAAGTCTGGCGACACGCGGCTCATCCTGAGCCCGACGTCTGATTTCTTCCGTTTCTTTGGCCAGCCGGACGGTAAAAAGCCCGTGCCCGCGCGATAAGCGCTGACGGGGCTGGTCGAGACGTAAATGTCCACTAGATTGGTGATGGGCCCATTCTGGGCCCATCGCTGCGCTTGAAGATCAAGGCCCCGCAGGGCCGCATTGGAGAAAGACCCGCCATGGGTGTCTGTTCGCTTGTTCCCCAAAGCTTTCAGCGCACGGCTTGTGCCGCGCTGGTTCTCTCTCTGTTTGTCACGCCGCTCGCGCCCGTGATGGCACAGGCGCGCAGCGCGCCCGAAAGCTTTGCTGATCTGGCTGATGCCGTCAGTTCAGCTGTGGTCAATATTTCTGCCTCTACCACGGTGGAAGAAAAGCGCACCGGTATTCCCAATCTTCCTCAGGGCACGCCGTTTGACGATTTGTTCGAAGAGTTTTTCCGTCGCCGTCAGGGCCAGGGCGGTAATGAAGGCCAGCCGGGTCAATCTCCGCGCCAGCGCCGCTCCTCGTCACTGGGTTCGGGCTTTGTGATCGATGCCGCAGGCATTGTGATCACCAACAATCACGTTATCGCCGATGCGACAGAAATCACGGTTATCTTCACCGATGGTCAAAAGCTGAAGGCCGAGATCGTTGGCAAAGATGCCAAGGTCGATATTGCTGTCTTGCGCGTGAAGCCGGAAAAGCCGCTGAAGGCAGTGAAATTCGGTGACAGCGAAAAAATGCGCGTTGGTGAATGGGTGATGGCGGTCGGCAATCCCTTCGGGCTTGGTGGCACAGTGACAGCCGGTATTGTCTCGGCGCGCAATCGCAATATTGATAGCGGCCCATATGACAATTACATCCAGACGGATGCCTCGATCAACAAGGGCAATTCGGGTGGTCCGCTGTTCAACATGAATGGCGATGTGATTGGCGTGAATACGGCGATCCTCTCGCCGTCCGGTGGCTCTGTCGGCATTGGCTTTGCCACGCCCTCGGCCACCGTGCAGCCGATTATCGATCAGCTGATCAGCTTTGGCGAGACGCGCCGTGGCTGGCTGGGTGTGCGCATCCAGAATGTTGATGATGCGATTGCAGAAAGCCTGAAGCTTGGCAAAGCACGCGGTGCTCTGGTGGCTGTGGTGGACGAAAAAGGTCCGGGCAAGCCAGCTGGCATGAAAGCGGGCGACGTCATTTTGAAGTTTGACGGCAAGGATGTGACGGAATCACGCGATCTGCCCAAGCTTGTTGCCGCGACTCCGGTCGGCAAGCAGGTTGATGTGCTCGTCATGCGCGATGGCAAAGAGCAGACGCTGAAAGTTACGCTCGGCCGTCTTGAGGATGGCGAGAAGCAGGCCTC
This sequence comes from uncultured Hyphomicrobiales bacterium, assembly GCA_903851305.1. Classification (GTDB taxonomy): domain Bacteria; phylum Pseudomonadota; class Alphaproteobacteria; order Rhizobiales; family Beijerinckiaceae; genus Terripilifer. The sequence continues at coordinate 15,528 of CAINNX010000085.1, forward strand.
ACTCGACAAGAAGACGCAAACGGATGCCCAGCCGGGCCGCTCAGCCGTGCAAAAAGCGTTCGGCATGGAGTTCGGCTCACTTGATGCGGATGTTCGCAAGAAATTCAGCATCAAGGACAGCGTGAAGGGTGTGGTTGTCACAGCAGTCGATGCCAATTCCCCTGCCGCTGAAAAGCGCATTCAGCCAGGCGACACGATTGTTGAAATCAATCAGGAAGCCGTGTCGAAGCCGACTGACATTGCAGCCCGCACCAAGGCGCTGAAAGATCAGGGCCGCAAGAGCGCATTGTTCCTAGTCGCCAATGCGCAGGGTGATGTTCGCTTTGTGGCGCTGAATCTGGATTGATGCAGATCTCCTTCTCCCGTTTACGGGAGAAGGTGTCGCGTGAAACGCGACGGATGAGGGCGGTTCAGCCGCACTCATCCTCACCCGACCGCCTCCGGCGGCCACCCTCTCCCGCAAGCGGGAGAGGGGAGGCGTGCGTGGTGCTATCTCACAAACTCACTCTGCTTATACCCTTGCGCATAAAGCAGCGCGCTCAGGTCTGAATGATCGATGCGCGCATGGGCTGCTGCTGCCACGGTGGGCTTGGCATAAAAAGCGACACCCAGTCCGGCTTCGCCCAGCATTGCGAGATCATTCGCACCATCGCCCACCGCCATTGTATCTTGCGGGCGCAATCCATGCTTCTCGCGCAATTCGATGAGGGAAGCGAGTTTGGCTTCCTTGCCAAGAATGGGCTCGGTGACGAGACCAGCGAATTGATCGTCTTCGACGATCAAAACATTGGCGCGGTTTTCGTGAAAGCCGATGGCCTCAGCCACCGCACTGGTGAACAAGGTAAAGCCGCCTGACACAAGCGCAGTATGGGCGCCATTCGCCCGCATGGTGCGCACGAGTTCGCGGCCTCCCGGCGTGAAAGTGATGCGCTCGGCAATGACTTGCGTGACAATCTTGGCGTCGAGCCCTTTGAGCAGCGCCACGCGTTCGCGAAGCGCTGGCTCGAATTCGATCTCGCCGCGCATGGCGCGCTCGGTGATGGCTGCGACATGTTCTTTCTTGCCGACATAATCAGCGAGCTCATCGATACATTCCTGCCCGATCATGGTGGAATCCATGTCAGCCAGAAAAAGCTTCTTCCGTCTCGTTGCGGCTTCCTGCACGATGACATCAATGGGTGCGCCATTGAGAGCCACGCGAATGGCATCAGCCAGCGCGCGGTTGTCTGTCGGCCCTTGAGGTGCGAAGGAGAGGTCGGCAGCAATGCCATGCGCCAGCCAGACGGGCTGGGCGGCGGCGGGCAGGGCCGAGGCGGCCTTGGCCAACAGCGCCTCATCGAGCGCGGGGCGGGCGGGGTTGGAGACGAGCGTGGCGACAAAAGTCATGAAGGGGCTTTCGGACCGTGGTTGAAATGTCTGCCCTTCTCATTGCAGGACCGACGGCCAGCGGCAAGTCCGCACTGGCCATCCGGGTGGCTGAGGCCACAGGCGGCGTCGTCGTGAATGCCGACTCGATGCAGGTCTACCGGGATTTGCGGACCATCACGGCGCGCCCCTCGCGCGCAGAGGAGGCGCAAGTGCCCCACCGGCTCTTTGGCCATGTGGACGGCTTGGAGAATTACTCCGTCGGGCGCTGGGTCGAGGATGCCAAGGCGCTGATCGCTGAGTTGGGGGCGCAAGGCCGCCTGCCGATCTTCACGGGCGGCACGGGCATGTATTTCAAGGCGCTGCTGCGCGGCCTGTCTGATATTCCAGCTGTCACTGACGAGGTGCGGGCCCAGGTGCGGGCTGAGGCCGAGGGGCTGAGCGCGCCAGAGCTCCATGCGCGCCTGTCAGCGGTTGATCCGGCCACAGCGGCGGGCCTGCGCCCGTCTGATCCGCAACGCATTCTGCGCGCGCTGGAAGTGTTTGAAGTCACCGGCGTGCCGCTGGTCTCGTTTCAGGTGCGCCCCGGAGTGCCACTCTTGGAGCCATCGACCACGCGCGCCTTTTTTCTCGCGCCTGAGCGAGAGGTTTTGAAGGCGCGCATTGATGCGCGGTTCGTCACCATGATGGATGAGGGTGCGCTGAGCGAGGTTGAGGTCCTGGCCGCACGCGGCCTGGATCCGGCGCTGCCTGTCATGCGCGCGCATGGTGTGCCGGGGTTGATTGATTATCTGCGCGGTGCCTCGACGCTTGAGGCCGCCATCGAGCGCAGCCAGCGCGATACGCGCGCTTATTCCAAACGCCAGTTCACTTTTGTGCGCCATCAATTGCCGGAATTTGAAATGGTCACGCCGGAGGCGGCGTGGGAGGCTGTGCACGCCTGCCTTTAATGCACGGCCCCCATCGTGATCTGCACGAGCACTAAAATAACTTCAATGACAATCAGCAGAACAATCGTGCCTTCAAGACGAGCGCTGCGCTTGGCATCGATGAGATCTGTCAAGGCGCGTGCCGTTTCTTGAACAACAGCGATTTTGCGTGCCAAGGTGCGGGCACGCTCACTCAGTTCATATTCGTCTTCAAGACGAGCGTAGAGGCGCTCAAGGTCGGAGCGGTCCCAAAGCACATCGGGTTTGTCCTTAACAGCGACACGGCCTGACATGCGATGATCAACAAGCAAAGCTTCGCCAATAATTTTCAGGATGCGCTTGCGGTCATTGGGTAGACGCCCTTCGCGTGCGAGATCGCGGGCCAATGGATCGATGACGTCAAACACAGCACTGACCTGACGTTCGTAATGGGCCATTGCAACGCTTTTGGCGAGCGCGTCGGCCACAACGAGAAATCGCTCCGGCGCCAGATCACGCACCTGGATCGGGCCACCGGGCGGCACTTGATCCTCGCGTTCGGCCGTGGCTTCCATCGTCGCCACTTCTTGGTCGAGCCGAGGCAAGGAGCCGCTGATGCGTGGTGAGAGCATCCGCAGAAAATCATCTTCTTCAACAGCTGATAATCCGGCGAGCACAACAACCCCGTAGCGGAACAAGGCCGCAAAGCCGCGGTCGCCGACCCGGATGGCAATGGGTGCGCTGGCGATCATATCGGGTCGCTCAAGGCCGCCCGTATCAATACGGTCACCCATGAGCAGGGCGCGGATGGTCAGGCGTGGTCGATCAACGCCTGTCGGGCGCGACGAATCGGGTTTGGCAGTATTTGTCAAATTTGTCATAGACCCACTTTCTGGATCTTGGGTATGACAGTTTCGTGTCAAACGATAAAGCCGCATGCGCGCCTCTGGCACTTAAACACGTCATTGCGAGCGTAAGCAATGAATCCAGAGGTCGCACGGGTTGCCTCTGGATGGCCGCGTCACTGTTCACGCAATGACGGCACGGGGCGCCCTTAGCCCCAAACCTCATGCGCCACATCCACAACTCGTTTCAGCTTGGCTTCCTGTGTGGCGGGTGAAATCGGATTGCCTGATTCCACGCTGGCAAAGCCGCATTGCGGGCTGATGCCGAGCTTGTCGAGCGCCACAAATTGCGTGGCTTCTTCGATGCGCCGCTTGAGCGTGTCTTTGTCTTCAAGTTCGTCTGATTTTGTTGAGACGAGGCCCAGAATGACATGCTTGTCTTTGGGCACCAGACGCAGCGGCGTGAATGTGCCTGCGCGCGGGGAATCATATTCCAGAAAGAAGGTCGTGATATCGAGCTTGTTGAAGAGACGATCGGCGACCGTTTCATAACTGCCTTCGGCATGCCATTTGCCACCGCGATTGCCACGGCACAAATGCATGCCGATGGTCAGCGAGGCGGGCAGGTCGCGCAACACGCGGTTGGTGACATCGATATAGAAGTCAATGAGCTTGTCCCATTCATCACCGCGCGCCGCCAATTGCGCTTGCACATCGGCGTCACCGAATTTGGCAAAGGCGGTCTCATCAATCTGCACATAGGTGCAGCCCGCCGCTGCCAGTGCGGAGAGCTCGGCGCGATAGGCGGCGATCATGTCGTCCCAAAAGAGATCCATATCGCTGTAGGCCGAGGCAAGGGCGGCCTGATTGCCGCCGCGAAAATGCAAGGCGCAGGGGCCAGGAATGGTGATCTTTGGCGTTGCCTTGGTGCGGGCTTTCAGAAATTCAAAATCAGGCACATGGATGGGCTTTGTCCATTTGAGCCGCGAGGCAATGGTGGCTTGCGGTTGTGCGCCGCGCCCATGCGCCTGATGGTCAGCGGGATTGTCAAGCGAGACTTCGCCGAGCTGGCGAAAGAAATAGGAATGATAGGCCTCGCGGCGATATTCACCATCGGTGACGACTTCAAGGCCGACGCGCTCTTGGAGGCGCACGGCCTCTTCAATCGCCGCGCTCGTTGCGGCTTCAAGTTCTGCGAACGTGACTTCGCTGCGCCGATATTTTTCACGCATGTCGAGAAGAGCTGCCGGACGCAGCAAGCTGCCGATGTGCTCGGCGCGGAAGGGTGGCTTGGCCATATGTTGTCCTTTTCTTGTTTCTTGAGCGCGATCAGTTTTTAGGGATCGTGGCCGCTTTCATTTTACTCGTCAGATCGGCAGGCGTTGCATAAAGGCGCTTCACCATGTCTTGCAGCTTTTCGCCGGGCACGTGATTGGCTTCAACGCCGATGCGCTTGGTTTCCTCTTGTAGTTTCGCGTCCTCAATCGTCGCCTTGAACGCCACACGCAGCGCCGCGATGCGCTCAGCTGGCACATCGGGTGAGACGAGATAGGGGCGGCCAAAAGCCGTCTGGCTGAAATAGAGATCAAGCATGGCGCGCTGTTCATCCGTCTTGGCAAAGTCGGTGATCTTGGGCACGCCTTGCGCGTTGAGATCAGCAGCGCCTGTGGCATGGGTCTGCACCAGCACGCGCATACGGCCGGGCTTGCTGCCTTCAAACCAGCCGGGATTGGTCACGGATATGGAAGGCCAGGCCACGCCACATGCGCCATGCACTTCACCGCGATCGATGGCTAGCCCAATTTCGCGCGTGCCCGGATAGCCGGTGATGACTTTGAACTTCGTGTTGAGCACATTGTTGATGAAGATCGGATTGTCAGCTGGCGACGAGGATTGCACACCGCCCATCAGCAATTCTTTGGTGAAGAGATCTTCAAATTTCTGCACGGTCGCATCGACGCGCCCGATGCACAGATAAACGTCATCATTGGCACTGCCGAGATAGACGAATTTGGTCGGGTCATAATTGAAGCTGCGACCAGCGAGGAAGGGCTCAAACGCCACAGGCGATTGCAGGGCGCCGATGACGGTGCCGTCTTTCACGGCAGCATTGTAAATATGCGCAGCGGCCGTGTGGCTGCCGGCACCTGGCATGTTGGCTGGAACCACTGTTGGCTGGCCGGGAATGTGCTGGCCCAGATGCCGCGAGATGATGCGACCATAAAGATCATAGCCGCCGCCCGGCGATGAGCCGATGAGCACGGTAACGGTCTTGCCTTTGTAGAATGTCGCGACTGAATCATCGGCGGCAGTGGCCAAGCTGGTGGCAGCCATCATCGCGGCTCCAACGAGCCCTAGAATGCGCAAAGTCATGCGCTCCTCCCTGTTTTCCCCGGCCCTTGTTGTCAGGGCTCTGAGCTCATCCTACGGCGGGGGTGGGGCGCTGCAACCGGGCTTTAAGGATAAGCCCCGGCTTTTTGGCAATAGCCCGCCGCAGGGGCTTATGAGAGGCTGGAGCTCATTCTAAGACGATTATCGTTGATTATAGCTATTTTTTGCGATATCTTCCACGAAGACGATTATTCTTTCGACCTCTGCGGAAAAAGACTTTGATGCCCTGCCAGCGAAAGCTCAGAGCACCATAGAGGAGGCTTTAATCAATTATGCGCTGACGGGCAGGGGAACATTATCCGCCTGATCGGGCGACAAGGCCTCAGAATGCGCGTTGGGGATTATCGTATTGTTTTCACAGAAGATGGCTCAACGGTCCTGGCCATTTATATCGGCCGCCGGAATGAGGCGACTTACCGGAGCAGTTGATATGGGCGAACTCAACCCAAAATTCATCGACATTAGTGGGACCGAGATGGTTCTCCTGACCCGTGCAGAATTTGATGCTTTGATGCAGCGCGTCGATGATGCCGAGGAAAATGCGGAGCTCGTCGCCATCTATGATGCCCGGATGGCCGATTTGAAAGCAGGCTACGATGTCATTTTGCCTGCGGAAGTCTCAGCCCGTCGTTTGAAGGGCGAGAGCCTGCTTCGCGCTGTGCGCAACTGGCGGGGCATGACTCAGGCCGAGGTGGCGGAAAAGACTGGATTTACTCAGGGCTATCTGAGCGATCTGGAGGCCGGCAAGCGGGAGGGCACCCCCCAGACGCTGCGCATGATCGCCAAGGCTCTGGAGATTGACCCTGTGATGCTGGTCGACCCACGCGAGTAACCAAAACGATCATTTGTGACCATTGGCCAAGCGCCTTTCTCTTGACCGTGCCGCTGCCCTCCCGTAAACTCAAAATACTGAAATTGGAGTAGCCTCTGTGGCCACCAAACTTGTAGTACCTTTCGCGCCGGAGACAGGACGGGTTTGAGACCCGTTTACCTGCCGATGGCGCATAACCGGGCCCCCTAGAGGGCCTTTTTTATTGCCCGGATTTCCGGGCTGGGTGAAAAGAACAGCAAGTTGGCTGGCGTGACGCGAAGCCGAATGGAGTTGAGCGATGTCGAAGCAGATGACCGGGGCCGAAATGGTTGTCCAGGCCCTGAAGGACCAGGGGGTCGATACGATTTTCGGTTATCCGGGTGGTGCGGTCCTGCCCATTTATGACGCTTTGTTCCAGCAGAATCAGGTCCAGCATGTGCTCGTGCGCCATGAACAGGGTGCCGCCCATGCCGCTGAAGGCTTTGCCCGCTCAACCGGTAAAGTCGGCTGCCTACTGGTGACCTCGGGTCCGGGTGCCACCAATGCCATCACGGGGCTGGCTGATGCCTTGATGGATTCCATCCCGCTGGTGTGCATCACCGGTCAGGTGCCAACCCATCTCATCGGCTCGGATGCATTTCAGGAATGCGACACGGTCGGCATTACGCGCCATTGCACCAAGCACAATTACCTCGTGCGCTCGGTCGAAGATCTGCCGCGCATTCTGCATGAGGCTTTCTGGGTTGCCTCGCATGGCCGTCCGGGTCCGGTCGTGATCGACATTCCCAAAGACGTGCAGTTCTCCATGGGCACATATGTCGGCCCGAAGAATGTGCAGCACAAAACCTATCAGCCGCAGGTGAAGGGTGATCTAGAAAAGATCCGCGAAGCTGTGAAGATGATGGCGGCTGCCAAAAAGCCTGTCTTCTACACGGGCGGTGGCGTGATCAATTCCGGACCGGCTGCTTCCGAATTGTTGCGCGAATTGGTGAAGCTCACAGGCTTCCCGATCACGTCAACACTGATGGGGCTTGGCTCCTATCCCGCGTCTGGTGAAAACTGGCTCGGCATGTTGGGCATGCATGGCACCTAC